>NZ_JBEZIB010000011.1:0-232564 GCF_040650855.1 Streptomyces sp. NPDC048606
GGGTGGCCGAAGGCCATCGCGAAGCGACGCGAACGAAGTGAGCGCCCTTGAGGGCCCGGCCCGCCCCGGAGAGACGATGAGACTGACGGGAAACCCCCGGCACCTCCCCGACCCCGCCCCGCGGTGTTCCGCCGTGCCCCGGCCGCACCCCCGCCCCCGCCCCTCGATCCCCCTCTAGCCTGACCCCATGACCAGCGACTTCCACAGCACCCTGCACTCCCTGCGGGTCTGGGACACCCTGCTCCCCGGCTTCGACGTCGACGCCGCGCCCGACGAGCCCCTCCCCCTGTTCCGGCAGTGGTTCGTCGAGGCCGCCCGGGCCGGGCAGCCCGAGCCGCACACCGTGAACCTGGCCACCGTGGACGCCGAGGGCCGGCCCGACGTCCGCGTCCTGATGCTGCACGACGCGGACCCGCGCGGCTTCCACTTCGCCTCGCACGCCACCAGCGCCAAGGGGCGGCAGCTGGCCGGGCGCCCGGACGCGGCGCTCTGCTTCTACTGGCCCTCGGTGGGGCGCCAGGTCCGGGTGCGGGGTCGGGTCGGCGCGTGCGGGCCCGAGGAGAGCCGGGCGGACCTGGCCGTGCGTTCGCGCGGGGCGTTGGCGGCGGCCCTCACCGGGCGCCAGAGCGAGGTCCTGGATTCACCAGAGGAGTTGGCGCGGGCCTCGGCGGCGGCGTGGGAACGGGCCGGCGCCGAGCCGGAGGCTCCGGCGCCGACCTGGACGCGCTACGTCCTCGACCCCGCCGAGGTGGAGTTCTTCCAGGGCGACGCGGCCCGCCGTCACGTCCGGCTGCGCTACCGTCGCACGGGCCCCGCCGCCTGGCGGCGCGAACTGCTCTGGCCCTAGGGCCTGTCGTCAAACTCCCGTCTGCCCCGCGACGCCCGGCACGCGCTCTCGCCGCACCGGACGCCGCGGGGCCCCCCTCCGGGCGACGACAGGAGTTTGACGACAGGCCCTAGCGAGCCCCGCCCGGCCCCCCGGCCCGGCGGAACACCGGGACGTGGACCGATTCGGCCGCCTCCCGGAAGGCGACCTCCAGCGGCATGCCGACGCGCAGCCCCTCGTGCGGGCAGTCGACGACCTCGGTCATCATCCGGGGTCCTTCCTCCAGGTCGACCACGGCCGCCACGTACGGCACGCGCGCGCCGAAGGGCGGGAGGTCGTTGCGGTGGACGACGGACCAGGTGTAGAGGGTCGCGCGGCCGGAGGCCGGCTCCCACGTCACCCGGTCCTCGCCCGCCCAGCAGTGGGGGCAGAACTCGCGCGGGTAGTGGTGCGCGCGGGCGCAGTCCGCGCAGCGGCGCAGCAGGAGGCTGCCGCGGCCGGCGGCCTCCCAGTAGGGGCGGGTGAACTCGTCGACCTCGGGGAGGTCGAAGCGGGGGCCCACGCCCGCGCCGTCGGCCGCGCCGGCGGTCACAGGAAGAGTCCGATCGCCGCGTCCAGGGACCAGGTCTGCCATCCCATGGCGAAGAGGGCGACGAGCGAGATCAGCGCCATCATGGCGTTCTGCCCCTGCTCGGCCCAGTCGTGGATCATGAGCACGAGGTAGAGCAGGTTCAGCAGGAGGCCGCCGATCAGGGCGATCGGGGTGAGGAAGCCGAGGACGAGGCCGAGGCCCAGGGCGAGTTCGGCGTAGACGACGACGTACGCCACGATCCTGGGTCGTGGCTGGACGACCTTGGCGAACCCGGTCCTGACGAAGGGCCACCGGTGCCTGCCGGCGACGTCGGCGGCCCAGGCGATGCCCGTGCCGCGCTCGAACCAGCCCTTCTTGTCCTTGTGCCGCCAGCTCTCCAGCCACCACAGGCCCAGGCCCATGCGCAGCACGGCGAGCCATTCGGCACCGCTGAGCCAGATGGTCTGCATCGCCGCCCCTCCCACCCTCGATCTGACGGTACGTCAGTTCAGCGGATGTCGGCCGATCCCGCAAGGGGGGCGGCGCGGCCTACGCCCCGAACACCTCCCCGTACCCCCGCACCCCGTCCGTCGGGGTGCCCGTCGCGCGGAGGGCGGCCCACAGGAGCACCTGGTTCGCGGTGAGGACGGGGCGGCCCAGGGTGGCTTCGAGGGCCTCGATGACCCCGACGGCGCGGAAGCCGTTGCCGCCGATGACCACCGCCTCGGCGCTGTCGGGGACCTCGGCGGCCACCCAGGCGTGCAGGGCCTCGGGCCGGATCAGGACCTGCCCGCTGGGCAGGGAGCAGGGGGCGGCGTACGGGACCTCGAAGCCGACCTCCTCGTAGTAGCCGCGGCCGAGTTCGCTCAGGGTGGCCCCGAACCACGGGGGGTCGACGAGGGCGATGCGTTCGACGCCCAGGAGCCGCAGCGCCTCGACGGCGGCGGCGCAGGGGGCGACGACGGGCAGCCCGTGGGCCCGCTCCCGCAGCCGGTCGAGCATGTACGCCTCCCCGCGCGCGCCGATGACGTAGGCGGAGCTGGTGAAGGCGTAGGCGAGGGCGCCGACGGGGGCCGCCGCGAGCAGGGCGGCGGCGTCGTCGACGTGTGGGGGTTCAGCGAAGGCCCGTACGGGGGCCAGGGGGATGGTGTCGTCCATCGCCCCGCCGGGCCCCATCGCGCCGAACGGCACGCGCGCGACGTGCAGGCCCACGTCCGCGGGGGCCATGGCGCGCAGCTCCGACTCGGGGCCGACGTCGGCGTGGGGGGTGAGGATTCCGAGGCGGACGCGTACGTCCCACCCGTCGGGCTGCCACATCGCGCGTCCCTCTCCGCCGGGGTCCGGCCGCGTCCGGACCCGTCCTGTCCTGCCCTGTCCTGCCCTGTCCTGCCGTGCTCTGCCCTGCCCCGTCCGGTCGTGTCAGGTCGTGTCCGACCGCGTCCGGTTCCGGTTTCGGATCTCCACTGTGGCAGCGCGGGGGCCCCCGTCCGCGGGGCCGCGCCGTGATCGATCCGCAATCGATTCACTCCTCGTCCGAGACCCATCAACGCTGGGTGTCGATACGCTCACTCCTCATGCCCGCGACCGATGTGACCGCCGCCGACATGACCGCCACCCAGCCCCGCCCGGTGTACGTGATCGGCGGTGGGCCCGGTGGCCTCGCGGTCGCCGCCGCGCTGCGTGCGCGCGGGGTCCGCGCCGTGGTCGTCGAGAAGTCCGGATCCGTGGGCGCCTCCTGGCGCGGCCACTACGAGCGGCTGCGCCTGCACACGACGCGGCGTCTGTCGGCCCTGCCGGGGCTGGCGATCCCGCGCCGCTTCGGGCGGTGGGTCGCGCGGGCGGACGTGGTGCGGTACCTGGAGAAGTACGCCGAGTTCCACGAGCTGGAGCTGGTGACCGGCGTGGAGGTGACCCGCGTCGAGCGGGCCGCCGGCGGGAGCGACGCCGCCCCCGCAGACGCCGCCCCCGGCGACGGCTGGGTCCTGCACGCGACCGGAGGCCGGCTGCTCGCGGCGCGGGCCGTGGTCGTGGCGACGGGCTTCAACCACACCCCGGCGGTGCCCGACTGGCCCGGCCTCGACACGTACACGGGCGAGCTGCTGCACGCCGCCCGCTACCGGGAGCCCGGGCCGTACGCCGGCCGGGACGTGCTCGTCGTCGGGGCCGGCAACACGGGCGCGGAGATAGCCGTGGACCTGGTCGAGGGCGGGGCGGCACGGGTGCGGCTGGCCGTGCGCACCGCGCCGCACATCCTGCGCCGCTCGACGTGCGGATGGCCGGCGCAGCGTACGGGGATCCTCGTGCGGCGGCTGCCGGTGCGGCTCGTGGACCGGCTCGCGAAGCCGGTCGCGAAGGCCTCCGTCCCCGACCTGTCGGCGTACGGGCTGCCCCGCCCGACGACCGGCTTGTACAGCAGGGTGCGGCAGGGGGCGATCCCGGTGCAGGACGTCGGCCTGATCGCGGCGGTGCGCGCGGGGCGGGTGGAGCCGGTCGCGGCCGTCGCCTCCTTCGACGGTGGCGAGGTGGTGCTGTCCGACGGGACGCGGATCTCCCCGGACGTGGTGGTCGCGGCGACGGGCTACCGGCGGGGGCTGGAGGGGCTCGTGGGGCACTTGGGGGTCCTGGACGGGCGCGGTCGACCGCTGGCGCACGGGGCGCGGACCGCTCCGGGGGCGCCGGGGCTGTACTTCACCGGGTACACCAACCCGATCAGCGGGATGCTGCGCGAGCTGGCCCGGGACGCGGAGAGGATCGCCCGGGCGCTGGCCCGGAAGAAGCGCGCGTAGCCGCGCCTGGGCCCGTGCGCCGACCCGGGTCGGGGGCGCCGGCGTCGGCCGGATCGGGTCTGGACCGTGTGCGGAGCGGCGTGCCACCGTGCAGGCGGGGGCGCGTACCACCGTGCGGCGGGGCCGCGCACCGCCCCGGCGGGCGGGTCCGCGCGCCGACGGCCGTGCGGACAGCGGCGCGCACACGGACGCGGACGCGTGCGATCCCACGGACGCGGACACGGACACATCCGCACATCACCTCCACCACCTTTCCTGCGCATCCCTGTTCCTGACGGCTCGTCAGTTCAGTAACCTGACTAAGCGTCAGCTATTGATTCCATCGAGGTTCATCGAGCAGGAGCGGGCGAAGCGATGCTTGGATCAACTCACGGCACCCTGACCACCGACCTCCGCGCACGAGTCGAGGCCTGCGGGGAGACCCCCAGGACGGCCGTCCACTCCACGGCCGCCCTGTCCGGCGAGGACCCCGCCGCCCTGGACGTCAGCGGACGACCCCTGCACTCCGATGCGCCCGACCTCGACCGGTTCTTCCGGCCCGAGTCCGTGGCCGTCATCGGCGCCTCCGACGCCGAGGGCCGACCCAACACCGGGATCACCCGGCAGCTGATCGCCTGGGCCGAACGCGTCGGAGCCCGCGTCCACCCCGTGCACCCCACCCGGACCTCCGTTTTCGGCCTGCCCTGCCTGTCCTCCGTGGCCGACCTGGCCGAGCTGCCCGAACCGGTCGACCTCGCCGTCCTCCTCGTCGCCGACCCGGTCCCGGTGATCGAGGAACTCGCCGACACCAAGGTGAAGTTCGCCGTCGCCTTCGCCTCCGGCTTCGCCGAGACCGGGGACACCGGGGCCGCCGCGCAGGCCCGCCTCGCCGCCGCCGTGCGCCGCTCCGGGCTGCGCCTGCTGGGCCCGAACACCAACCTCAACGCCTTCCAGGAGTTCCGCGAGGACCTCGACGGGCCGGCCATCGCCCTCATCACCCAGTCCGGCCACCAGGGCCGCCCCGTCTACACCCTCCAGGAACTGGGCATCCGCCTCTCGCACTGGGCGCCCACCGGCAACGAGGCCGACCTGGAGACCTCCGACTTCATCTCCTACTTCGCCGAGCAGCCCGAGGTGGGGGCCATCGCCTGCTACGTCGAGGGCCTCAAGGACGGCCGTTCCTTCCTGCTGGCCGCCGACCGGGCCGCCCGCAACGGGGTCCCCGTCGTCGCGGTCAAGGTCGGGCGCACCGAGACCGGCGCCCGCACGGCCGCCTCGCACACCGGGAAGCTGACGGGGGCCGACACCGTCGTGGACGCGGCCATGCGCCAGTTCGGGGTGATCCGCGTGGACGGCCTGGACGAACTCCAGGACACCGCCGCCCTCCTCGCCCGCGCCCGCGCGCCCCGCGCCGACGGGGTCGTCGTCTACTCCATCTCCGGCGGCACCGGCGCCCACTTCTCCGACCTGGCCACCGAGGCGGGCCTGAGCCTGCCGACCCTCTCCGCGGCCAAACAGGACGAGCTGCACCAGTGGATCCCGTCCTACCTCAACGTGGCCAACCCGGTGGACAACGGCGGGCACCCCGTCGGCGACTGGCGCGGCCGGAAGATCATCGACGCGATCCTGGCGGACCCCTCCGTGGGCGTCCTGATCTGTCCGATCACCGGGCCCTTCCCGCCGATGAGCGACCGCCTCGCCCAGGACCTCGTGGACGCGGCCGAGGCCACCGACAAGCTGATCTGCGTGATCTGGGGTTCCCCCGTCGGCACCGAGGAGGCCTACCGCACCACCCTGCTCGGCTCCTCCAAGGTGGCCACGTTCCGCACCTTCGGCAACTGCATCACCGCCGTGCGCGCCTACCTCGGCCACCACCGCTTCACCGCCTCCTACCGCTCTCCCTTCGACGAGGCCCCCCGCACCCCGTCCCCCTCGTACCGCAAGGCGCAGGCCCTGATGCGGCCCGGCCAGCAGCTCAGCGAGCACGCCGCCAAGCAGCTCCTGCGGGCGTACGGGATACGGGTCCCCCGCGAGCAGCTCGTGACCAGCGCGGCCGCCGCCGTGCGGGCGGCGGGCCTGGTGGGGTACCCGGTCGTGATGAAGGCCTCGGGGCCGCAGCTCGGGCACAAGACGGAGCTGGGCCTGGTGAAGATCGGGCTGACGTCCGCGAGCCAGATCCGTGACGCCTACCGGGAGCTCACCGACATCGCCCGCTACGAGAACGTCCCGCTGGACGGCATCCTCGTCTGCCAGATGGTGGAGCGGGGCGTCGAGATGGTCGTCGGCGTCACCCGCGACGACCTCTTCGGGCCGACGGTGACGGTGGGGCTCGGCGGGGTCCTGGTGGAGGTGCTGCGGGACGCGGCGGTGCGGGTGCCGCCCTTCGGGGAGGACCAGGCCCGCCACATGCTCACCGAACTGCGCGGGCACCCCCTGCTGGAGGGCGTCCGCGGGGCGCCGCCGGCGGACGTCGACGCGCTGGTCGAGGTGATCCTGCGCGTGCAGCGGATGGCGCTCGAACTGGGCGACGTGCTGTCCGAGCTGGACATCAACCCCTTGATGGTGCTGCCGCGCGGCCAGGGGGCGGTCGCCCTGGACGCCCTGGCCGTCTGCCGCTGACGCACAGCACGCGCCGCACGCGCCGCACGCGCCCGGAACGTACCCGGACCGCGCCCCGTACCCCCGCCGTCGAGAAGGAGCCGCCCGCCATGTCCGCCACCCACCCGGGCCCGGAGCCCGCCCCGAGCGCCCCGAGCGCCCCGCCCCGGGACCCCTCGGACGAGGTCCTGCACCGCGTCGAGGCCGGCGTCTCGTGGATCACCCTCAACCGCCCCGACGTGATGAACGCCGTCACCCCGGAGCAGCGCGAGCGGGTGATCGCCCTGCTCGACGCGGCATCGGCCGACCCCGAGGTGCGGGCCGTCGTCCTCACCGCGACCGGGAAGGGCTTCTGCGCCGGCGCCGATCTGCGCGGGGCCCCGGCGACCGGCGAGCGGGGCGTCGGTGACGTCGCCCGCCTGATCCGACTCGGGGCGCAGCGTCTGATCACGGCGGTCATGGACTGCGAGAAGCCGGTGATCGCCGCCGTCAACGGGACGGCCGCGGGCATCGGCGCCCACCTCGCCCTGGCCTGCGACCTGGTGGTGGCGGCGGAGCCGGCCCGGTTCATCGAGGTGTTCGTGCGGCGCGGGCTCGTGCCGGACGGCGGCGGCGCGTACCTGTTGCCGCGGCTGGTGGGGCCGCGGAAGGCGAAGGAGCTGATGTTCTTCGGGGACGCCGTGCCGGCGGCCGAGGCGGCCCGGCTGGGGCTGGTCAACGCGGTGGTGCCGGCGGCGGAACTGGAGGCCACCGCCCGGGCCTGGGCCGAGCGGCTCGCGCAGGGGCCCACCCGGGCGCTGGCCCTGACCAAGCAGCTCGTGAACGCCTCCTTGGACGGGGACCGGGCGGCCGCCCTGGCCGCCGAGGCCACCGCCCAGGAGCTGAACATGGGCACCGCCGACGCGAACGAGGGCGTGGCCTCCTTCGTGGAGCGGCGGACCCCGAAGTACCTGGGCCGCTGAGCGCTCCCGGAGGGACGGGGGTGCGTCCGAGGGGCTGAAAACGCTCACCCATGAGGCAGCAGAGATCAACTCGGCACGGCATGCGCGACCGATTTGTGTGAATAGCTGACCGCATGGGTCCTACTTGGCGAGTGAAAGGCCGCGTGCCGCGCGCGTTGTGCGCCGCGACGGCCTCCGTGTTCCTGACCGTGACGCCCGCCGCGGCCTCCGCCCCGACGGACCCGGGCCCGCGCACCACGGCCGAGCCGGCCACCGGACCGGACACCCGCCCGGACGCCCGACCGGACGTCGGCCCGGACCGGGCGGACCCCGCCGTGTCGGACCCCCTCGCCCCCGCCGCGCCCTCCCCCTCGGCATCGTCCGCGCCGCCGGACGGCGGCGACCGCGCGCCGGACCCGGGACGACCGGCCCCGTCCCCCACCCCCACCCCCACCCCCTCCCTCCTCCCGGACCGGGACACCGGCCCGCGCACCGGCCAGGGCGTCGGCCCGGGCGCCGACCTCGCCGTCTCCGCCGGCGTGCGCGCCCGCCCGGCCGCACCGGAGCGCGAGCGCCACGACGGCGGGGCCCTCGCCGCCACGGAGACGTACGACTACCTCGTGACGGTGACCAACCACGGCCCCTCCACCGCCCGTCAGATCACCGTCACCGACCGGCTCCCGGCCGCCCTGGACTTCCTCTCCTCCCGCGACGGCTGCACCGCCGCCGGCAGGACGGTCACCTGCGGGCCGCTGCCCACCCTGGCGGTCGGCGCCTCGCACACCTGGGTGCTCACGGTGCGACTCGCGCCCGGCTACCGGGGCGAAGGCGACGACATCGTCAACGAGGCGACCGTCGACGCCCTCACCCCCGACCCCCACACCGGGAACAACTCCACCTCCCTGACGGGCCTGGTGCTCCCGCCCAGCGCCCGCCTCGCGGACCTCTCCCTGCGCAAGACCGCCCTGCTCGCGAAGGGCCGCGAGGACGTACGGCCGGGGGAGAAGTTCACGTACCTGATCTCGGTGCACAACGCGGGCCCGGCGACGGCCCGCGCCGTCGAGGTCTTCGACCGGCTCCCGGCCACGCTGACCCTGCTGTCCTCCCCCGACGACTGCGCGCTCGCCCCGAGCGGGGAACGCCTCGTCGTGTGCCCCGCCCTGGACCGGCTCGCGCCGGGCGCCACGGCGGAGTTCCGGATCACCGTACGGGCCGCCCCGCGCGACCGGGCCAACCCCCCGCGCGGGCGCTGCACCCCGATCGAGAACGTCGCCCGGGTCTCCTCTGCCGTGCGCGACCCCGACCCCTCCGACAACGCCAACGCCCCGGACACCACGGGGCCGAACGGCGGCCGGCTGTGCCTGGTGTCCGACGGCGGCAAGGACCACCACGGCGACCACGACCACCCCGCCAGGCCGGACCACCACGACGGTCACCACGGCAAGGGCGACCACGGCAACGGCGACCACGGCAGGCCCGGTCGGGACGACGGCAAGGACCACCACCCGGGCCGCGGCGACCTGGCCGACTCCGGGGCCCGCGTACCCGCCTGGCTCGGGTGGGCCTCGGCCGCCCTGCTCACCTGCGGGGCCGCGCTCCGCGTGGCCGCGCGACGACGCCCCCGCCGCTGACCGCCCCCGCACCACCACCACGACCACGATGACGACCACGATGACGAGGTACGCACCGGCATGAGAGCGCGTTGGACCGCCCGGTGGCGCAGGGCCGCCGTCCCCCTGCTGTGCGCGGCCGCGCTCACGGCGCCCGCGACCGGCCCCGCCGCCGGCGCGGACGGCCCGGCCGCCGCCCCGCGGCCCCTGCCCCGCGCGATCAGCTTCCCGGTGAACGAGACCTTCGACAGCTCGACCAACCTGGGCACGACCAGCGGCAACGCGAGCTACCCCGGGGGCGGCTGGCTGCGGCTGACGTCCACGAGCACCAACCAGGCCGGCACCTGGAAGATGAAGGAGGCCTTCTCCACCACCCTCGGCATCGTCGCCGAGTTCCGCTACGCCACCTACGGCGGCACCGCCTACGACGGCAAGCGCGGCGACGGCCTGTCCTTCTACCTGACCGACGGGAGCGCCTCCGACGGCGTCGGCCCCTCCGGCGGCAGCCTCGGGTACGCCTGCTCGGGCGCGGCCTCCCGCTGCCTGACCTCGGGCGTGCCGGGCGCCTACCTCGGCATCGGCCTCGACGAGTTCGGGAACTTCTCCTCCACGGGGGTCGGCAACGGCGGTCCGGGCACCCAGGCCAACAAGGTCGTGGTGCGCGGCGGCGGCAGCGGCACGACGGGCTACCGCTACGCCACGGCCGTCGACGGGCCGGGCTCGACCGTGGAGACGGGCAGCCGCGCCAAGGAACGCAAGGTGCGGGTCTCGCTGCTGCCCAGTGGTTCCAAGATGCTGCTGTCGGTGTGGTCGGACAGCGGCCCCGACACCGCGATGACGCAGCTCGTCACCGACTACGACGTCACGACGATCACCAATCAGCCCGCTCTGCCCTCCACCCTGAAGGTGGGTTTCTCCGCCGGTACGGGCGGCGCCACGAACAACCACGAGATCGACGACCTGACGATCAACGTGCCCGCCGACCTGAAGGTCGTGAAGTCGACCACCCAGTCGACGGTGCCGGCCGGCGATCCGGTGACGTACACGGTCACCGTCTCCAACAGCCAGGCCAACGACGTGACGGGCGCCGTCGTGCGCGACACCGTGCCCGAGCTGACCGGCGTGAGCTGGACCTGCAAGGCCGGCACCGGCGGCACCTGCGGGGCGGCCTCCGGGAGCGGCAACGTCCTGGACACGAAGGCCGACCTCAAACGCGGCGGCTCCGTCACGTACACGATCACCGGCAACGCCCCGGCCCAGCCGTCCTCCCTGTCCAACACCGCGACGGTGACGGCGCCGACGGACCGTACGGACACCAACCCGGCGGACAACACCTCCACCGCCTCAGCCGTCACGGTGACGGCGCGCGCCGACCTGGCCGCCGAGAAGGAGGGGGTCGGGGCGGGGCCGGTGGCACCGGGCGAGGAGTTCGAGTACCGGATCACCGCCCGGAACCTGGGGCCGTCCCACACGCAGACGGTGTTGATGTCCGACACCCTGCCCGGCCCGCTGCGGTTCGTGTCCTCGGTGAGCGGCTGTACGGCCACCGGTCAGCAGTTGTCGTGTCCGGCCCGGGGCCCGGTGAACGCGGGCGCGAGCGTCGCGTGGCAGGTGCGCGTGCGGCTGGACCCGGCGTACGCGGGGGACGGCACCGACCTCGGCAACGTGGCGTCGGTCCGCCAGGGCCTGCCCGACCCGCAGCCGGCGAACAACACCAGCGCGGCGACCGGTCCGCCGGGCGGTCTGGCGGCGGCGCGGGCGAACCTGTCGCTGACCAAGGCGGCGCAGGACCGTACGCCGGTCGCGCCCGGGGAGACCTTCACGTACACGGTGACGGTGCGCAACGCGGGGCCGTCGGTGGCCCGGCGGGTGCGGGTCACCGATCCGCTGCCGGCGGGCCTGGTGTTCGTCTCCGGGGCGGACGGGTGCACCGCCTCGGGCAGGGACGTGACCTGCGGGACGGAGGCGGTCGTGGACCCGGGCGGCTCCCGGTCGTGGACGTTCACCGTGCGGGTGGATCCGGCGTACGCGGGTGACGGGGTGGCGCTGCGCAACACGGCGACCGCCGCGTCGGACACCGCCGATCCCGACCCGGCCGACAACAGCGGTTCGGCGGGTGCCCCGGGCGGGCGGATCGCCCCGGCGAGAGCCGACATCGAGCTGGCCAAGGACGTGCGCGCGGGCTGATGCCCACGCCCGTCCTTCCCCGAACTCCCGTACAGCGCTCTGTACGGTCTCTCACGCACGAAACGGAAACGATGCGCGATGACGACGACACCGGGCCGGCGGTCGGTGGCGCGGGCCTTGGCCCCGCTGCTCTGCGCGGCCGCACTGTGGGCCGTACCGGCCCCGGCGGCCGCACAGCCCACGACCGTACGGGCCATCACCACGGCGCCGGCCTCGACGGCCCGGGGCGCCCATTCCGTCGAGGTGACGGTCCTGCGGACGAAGGCGAACGCGAAGGCGAACGGGAAGGCCAAGGCCCCGGGTGACCTGATCACGTACACCCTGACGGCGCGGAACCGGGGTCCCTCGGTCGCCCGGAACGTGACGGCGCGGGACCGGCTGCCCGACGGGATCACCTACGTGGGTTCCTCGGACGGCTGCACGGCGGTCGGCCAGACGGTCACCTGCGGGCCGGAGCCGCAGTTGGCGGCCGGGCAGAGCCGCAGCTGGAGCTTCCAGGCCCGGCTGAGCGCCTCGTACCAGGGCGACGGCTCGGACCTCGGCAACAGCGCGAACGGCACCTCGGACGCCACGGACCCCGATCCCGGCAACAACAAGCCGGATCCGGTGCTGCCTCCGGGGCCGTTCGGGCCGGTCTCGGACCTGGCGACCGTGAAGACCCCGTTGGGTACGGGGCCGACCGTGCCGGGCCAGGAGTTCGAGTACGAGGTCCGCACGTCCAACAAGGGGCCCTCCGACGCGCGCAACGTGGTGGTGACGGACACCCTGCCCGACGGGCTGACGTACGTCTCCTCCGCGGACCCGTGCTCGGTGTCCGGCCGGACGGTCACCTGCGGCCCGCTGGCGCGGATGGCGCCGGGCGGGGACGTGACGTGGACGTTCAAGGTGAAGCTGGACCCGGCGTACGCGGGTGACGGCTCCGACCTGCGCAACACGGCGACGTCCTCGTCGGCTTCGAAGGAGCCCGAGCCCGCCGACAACACCTCGCAGCCGGTGCTGCCGCCTGGTGGGGTCACCGAGCCGCAGGCCGACGTGTGGACGGCGAAGCGGACCGCGAACGACACCCCGATCGCTCCCGGGCAGACGTTCGAGTACCTGGTGACGGCCACGAACGACGGCCCGTCGCGCGCCGTGAACACCACGATCACCGACAGGCTGCCGGCGCAGCTCGCGTTCGTGTCCTCGCCCGACGGCTGCTCGGCCACGGACGGTACGGTCTCCTGCGGCCCGCTGGCCGTACTGGAGCCGGGGGCCTCGCGGACGTGGCGCTTCACCGTCCGTCTGGACAGCGAGTACACGGGCAACGGCTCGGACATCCGCAACACGGCGACGGCGACCGCGCGGACCAGGGACCCGAAGCCGGAGAACAACACCAGCAGTCCGGCCGGCCTGCCGGGCAGCACCGTCACCAAGCCGACCGCGGACCTCGGGGTCACCAAGGAGGCCGTCGGCACCCGGCCGCCGGTCCCGGGCGAGAACTTCGACTACCGGATCAGGATCACCAACAAGGGCCCGTCGGCCGACGCGTTCAACGTGAAGCTGACCGACAACCTGCCCGAGGGCCTGTCCTACGTGGCCTCCTCGCCGGCGGGCTGCACCGTCGCGGGCCGGCTGGTGTCGTGCAAGCGGACCACCCCGCTGAAGGTCGGCGAGACCGTCGAGTACCTGCTGACGGTGAAGGTCGACCCCGCCTACAAGGGCGACGGTTCCGACCTGCGGAACACCGCCGAGGTGACGGCCGACAACATCGACCCCGCGTCGGAGAACGACAAGAGCACGGCGACCGTCCCCGGCGGGCACGTCGCCGAACCGGCGGCCGACCTGGCGATCACGAAGAAGCCCGTGCAGAGCGCCCCGGTCGCCCCGGGCGAGACCTTCGACTACGCCATGACCGTCGTCAACAACGGCCCCTCGCAGGCCGACCAGGTCACGGTCACCGACGTCCTGCCGACCGCGCTGAGCTTCGTCTCGGGTGACCCGACCTGCACCTCGGGCCGGACCATCACCTGCGGCCCGCTGGCGCACCTGGCCCCGGGCGCCTCGATGACCTGGGTGATCAAGGTGAAGCTGGACCCGGAGTACACCGGCAACGGTTCCGACATCCGCAACACCGCGACGGTCGACTCCCTCACCCCCGACCCGCGCCCGGCGAACAACACGAGCGCGGCGGCCGGCCCGCCCGGAGGCACCGTCAAGGAGCCGACGGCCGACCTGGAGGTGGGCAAGACGACCCCGTGAACCGGTCCGGTCGGCGGGGCGCGCGTCCCGCCGACCGGAGCCCGCCGCGCCCTACGCCCCGGGGTTCGGCTTGAGCAGGGCGAACACCGCGCCGGCCGGATCGGCGACCCAGCCGATCCGGCCGACGTCCGGCACGTCGGCGGCCGGCATCAGCACGCTCCCGCCGGCCTCCCGCACCGTCCGGACGGTGGCGTCCACGTCCGGCACGTGGAAGTAGGGCACCCAGCGCACGGCCCCGCCGTCGCCGGCGCCCTCGCCGAGCGGCGCGACCCCGCCGAAGGAGCCGTCCTCCTGGTCCCCGTCGGCGACGCTCAGGACGCGGTACGTCATCCCGGGCGTGCTCATCTCGGCGTGGCGCCAGCCGAACAGTCCGGCGTAGAAGGCGATGGCCGCCTGCGGGTCGGGGGCGTGCAGTTCCACCCACACGAGGGTGTTCTCGACGGAGGCGGCCTCCAGCCCGACGGTCCTGCCCGGCTGCCAACAGGCGAACTCGGCGCCCTGCGGGTCGGTGAACGCGGCGAGCCGGCCCTCCTCCATCACGTCCCCCGGTTCCATGCGCACCCGCCCGCCCCCGGCGGTCACGGCCCGGGCGGTGGCGTCGACGTCGTCGCTGCGGAAGTACACCGTCCAGGCGGACGAGGCCCCCTCCTCGGTCAGCGGCCCGAGCGCGGCGACCGTCCGGCCGCCGAGCCGGAAGAACCCGTACCCGCCGACCTCGGATCCGGCGGAGACGTGCTCCCACCCGAAGACGCGGGTGTAGAAGTCGGCGGCGGCCACCGTGTCGGGGCTGCCGAGGTCCAGCCAGTTGGGCGATCCGGTGCGGAAGTCGGTGCCGAGCATGAGGTCCTCCTGGGGGCCGTGGTGACGGCGGCGGGCGAGCACCGCCTCGTTTCCGCCCGCCACGATGCCCACCGCCCGACGGGCGGGCCCCCGTACGGCCCACCGACCCCGTGCGTTTCACCCGTACGGGCGGCGGCGCCCCGGCGCGGGGCGTTCGCCCGCCCGCGCTCCTCCACCCCTTCACATCTGACGATCCGTCAGCTTCAATCGGGAGGGTGATGGGACACGCAGGGATGGCGGCCACCGTCGTCCGATACCTCAGGTCGGTCGGCTCCCCCACCTCGGGCGGGCCGGATCCCGCGGGCGCGGGGATCGACGCGCTCCCACGGCCCGACCTGCGGGCCGTAGGGGAGGACGAACGGGCGCCCGTGAGCCCCGCCGAGTTCCGCGCCGTACTGGGCAACTTCGCGAGCGGGGTCACGATCATCACCGCCCCGCCCGGCGAGGACGACGGCGGGCCGGCCGGCTTCGCCTGCCAGTCCTTCGCCTCGCTCTCCCTCGACCCGCCCCTGGTCACGTTCATGGTGGCGCGCACGTCGACCACCTGGCCGCGCATCGCCCGCGCCGGGGTGTTCTGCGTGAACGTCCTCGGCGCCGACCAGGGCGCACTGTGCCGCGCCTTCGCGATCAGCGGCGCCGACAAGTTCGCCGGCGTCGGCCACCGCCCCGCCCCCGCGACCGGATCGCCGCAGCTCGACGACGTGCCCGCCTGGATCGACTGCCGCGTCCACGCCGTGCACACCGGCGGCGACCACCTGATCGTCGTCGGCCGCGTCGAGGCGATGGGCGCACGGGGCGAGGGCGACCCCCTCCTCTTCCACAAGGGCCGCTTCGGCCGCCTGGCCACCGACTGAGCCCGACCGGAGAGCGGCCCGCCCCGGCGCGCGCGAGCCCGGCCCGTCGTCCCACCGGGCCGGGCTCGCGCGCGTGCGCCGTCAGAAGGTGAGCACCCCCCGGGCCACCCGACCGTGGTGGGCGTCGTCCACGGCCTTCGCGAAGTCCTCCACCGGGTAGACCTCCGTCACCAGCTCGTCCAGCAGCAGCCTCCCCCGCCGGTACAGGTCGGCGTACAGCGCGATGTCACGCTGGGGGCGCGAGGCCCCGTACCGACAACCCATGATCGTCTTGTCCAGGTACATGGACGACACGAGGAAGGACGCCTCCTCCTTGAAGCCCGGCACGCCCAGCAGGACCGCCTGCCCGTGCCGGTCCAGGAGGTCGACGGCCTGCCGGATCAGCCGGACGTCGCCGACGCACTCGAAGGCGTGGTCCGCGCCCGTCGGCAGGATCTCGCGCACCGCCGCCGAGGTGTCGGCCACGGCCGAGGCGTCCACGAAGTGGGTCGCGCCGAACCGCCGGGCCACCGCCTCCTTCGCCGGGTTCGCGTCCACCGCCACGATGGTGGACGCCCCCGCGATCCGCGCGCCCTGGAGCACGTTGAGCCCGATGCCCCCGGTGCCGATGACCACCACCGTCTCGCCCCGGTCCACCCTGGCCCGGTTCAGCACGGCCCCCACCCCCGTCAGCACCCCGCAGCCGATGAGCGCCGCCGAGGTCAGCGGGATGTCCTCGGGGATCCGCACCGCCTGCACGGCCTTGACGATCGTCCGCTCCGCGAACGCCGAGTTGGAGGCGAACTGGAACAGCTCCCGCCCGCCCCGCGAGAACGGCCGCGCCGGCATCCCGATCGCCTTGCGGCACATCGTCGGCCGCCCCCGGTCGCAGTCCGCGCAGGCCCCGCAGTTCGCGAGGGTCGACAGGGCCACGTGATCGCCGGGCGCCACGTGGGAGACCCCCGCGCCGACCGCCTCCACCACCCCCGCGCCCTCGTGCCCGAGCACCACCGGGGGCGGGAAGGGGATCGTCCCGTCGATCACCGACAGGTCGCTGTGGCACAACCCGGCCGCGCGGATCGCGACCAGCACCTCCCCCGGCCCCGGCTCCCGGATCTCCAGGTCCGCGACCACCCGGGCCTGCTTGCCGTCGAACACGACGCCTCTCACCTGGACTCCTTAGGCAGGCCGAGCACCCGCTCGGCGATGATGTTCCGCTGGATCTCGTCCGAGCCGCCGTAGATCGTGTCGGCGCGGGTGAACAGGAAGAGCCGCTGCGCCTCGTCGAGCCCCGACCCGTACGGGACCTCCGCCGACCAGGGGTCCGGCCCGACCGTCGCCGCCGCCCCGCGCACGGCCACGGCCAGCTCCCCGAGCCGGCGGTGCCAGCGCCCCCACAGCAGCTTGGCCACGCTCGGCGCCCCCGCGTCCCCGGCGCGGCCCAGGGTGCGCAGGGCGTTCCAGCGCATGGCGCGCAGCTCGGCCCACTGCCGTACGAGTTCCTCGCGCAGGACCGGGTCCGGGGCGGGGGAGGCGGCGTGGGCGGCGAGGACCCGCTCCAGTTCGGCGGCGAAGCCGATCTGCTGGACGAGGGTGGACACGCCGCGTTCCAGGGCGAGCAGTCCCATCGCGACGGACCAACCGTTGCCCTCGCCGCCGACCACGTCGGTGGCGACGGCCCCGTCGAAGAAGACCTCGTTGAACTCGGCCGTGCCCGACATCTGGCGGATCGGCCGGACCTCGACGCGGCCCGGCTGGTCCATCGGTACGAGCAGGAAGGACAGGCCCCGGTGGCGGCGCGAGCCGGCCTCGGTGCGGGCCAGGACGAAGCACCAGTCGGCCTCGCGGGCCAGCGAGGTCCAGATCTTCTGTCCGGTGACGCGCGGCAGCCCGTCGCCCCGGTCGCGCACGGCGCTCGTGCGGACGCCGGCCAGGTCGGACCCGGCGTCCGGTTCGCTGTAGCCCTGGCACCACAGTTCCTCGCCGCGGGCGATGCCGGGCAGGTGGCGGGCCCGCTGCTCGGGGCTGCCGTAGGCGATCAGGGTGGGGGCGAGGAGGTTCTCGCCGATGTGACCGACCCGGCCGGGTGCGCGCGCCGCCGCGTACTCCTCGGCCCACACGACCTGTCCGGTCAGGGAGAGCCGCTGCCGGCCGTACGTTCCGTCGGGCAGGTCCCAGCCCTGGCCGATCCAGCCGCCGCGGCCCAGCTCGCGCTCCCAGGCGCGGCGGAGGGCCACCTCCTGGTGTTCGCCGCCGGGTCCGCCGAGGCCGACGGCGCGCGCGTAGGGGCCCACGAGGTGCTCCGCGAGCCACGCGCGGGCGCGGGGGCGCAGTTCCTCGGCCTCGGGGCCGAAGCTGAAGTCCACCGGGTCCCCCTACGCGTTGGGGCGGTCCTTGGCGGCCGCCGCCTTGGCCATGGCTTCGAGCTGCGCGAGCATCGGCATGGGGTCGGTGCCGACGGTCCCGGGCAGGAAGTCGGCGATCCGCTCGGGGGTCCAGGGGCCCTCGGCGTAGCCGGCGCGCAGTTCGCGGGGCTGCGCCCAGACGGCGATCTTGGGTCCGGCGATCGTGTAGACCTGACCGGTGATGCCCTCGCCTCGGGCGCGGTCGCTGAGGAGGTAGGTGACGAGGGCGGCGACGTCCTCGGGCTCGCCGATCTCCTTGAGCTCCATGGGCACGTTGGCGGACATCCGGGTGCGGGCGACGGGGGCGACGGCGTTGGCGGTGACCCCGTACTTGTGCAGGCCGAGGGCGGCGCTGCGGACGAGGGAGATGATCCCGCCCTTGGCGGCGCTGTAGTTGGCCTGGGCGACGGATCCCTGGTGGTTGCCGCTGGTGAAGCCGATGAGGGTGCCGGCGCCCTGGCGGCGCATGACGGCGGAGGCGGCCCGGAAGAGGGTGAAGGTGCCCTTGAGGTGGGTGGCGAGGACCGGGTCCCATTCCTCCTCGGACATGTTGAAGAGCATCCGTTCGCGCAGGATGCCGGCCACGCAGACGACCCCGTCGACGCGGCCGTAGTGGGCGAGCGCGGTGTCGACGACGCGTTGGCCGCCGGCCATGGTGGAGATGTCGTCGGCGACGGCGACGGCCTGCCCCCCGGCGGCGAGGATCTCCTTGACCACCGCGTCGGCGACCTCGCTGCTGGGCGCGTTGCCCTCCATCCCGACGCCGTAGTCGTTGACGACGACCCTGGCGCCCTCGGCGGCGGCGGCGAGTGCCACCGCGCGGCCGATGCCCCGGCCGGCGCCGGTGACGGCGACGACCTTGTCTGCCAAGAAGTTCCCCACGTCCGGCCCCTTCCCGCGTTTTCTGACGGTCCGTTAGATTCTATGACCAGTCGGATGCCGCGGCACAAGCCCCGGTCGGCATCGGTTGTCGGCAGCGGTTGCCGGCAGCGGCCGTCGACAGTGGCCCTCGCACACACAGGAGTTGATGGGAACCGTGTCCCTGCCCCCCGAGTTCCACGACATCGCCAAACGCGTCAACAACTGGGGTCGTTGGGGTGCCGACGACGAGATCGGGACCCTGAACCTGATCACGCCGGAGGTGGTGCGGGCCGCCGCCGCCGAGGTCCGCGACGGCCTGCGGATCCCCCTGGCCCTCCCCCTGAAGGAGGACGGGGTGCAAGCGGGGCTGATCCCCGGGCGGATCAACCCGCTGCACACGATGGTGCAGATCAACCAGGAGCTGTTCGGCCCGGGGACGGTGGCGTGCAGCGACGACGCCGTGACGATGGGCCTCCAGTCGGGCACCCACTGGGACGCCCTGACGCACGTCTCCCACTCGGGCCGCATCTACAACGGCCGCCCCGCGTCCACGATCACCGCGCACGGGCGCGCCGAGTTCAGCGGCATCGACAAGGCCACCCCCGTCGTGTCGCGGGGCGTCCTGCTGGACGTGGCCCGCGCCAAGGGCCTGGACCGGCTCCCGGGCGCCCACTCGGTGACCCCGGAGGACCTGGCGGAGGCGGAGGAGTTCGGCCGGGTCACGGTCCGGGCGGGCGACGTCGTCCTGGTCCGCACCGGGCAGGTCCAGGTCTACCTGGCGGGCGACCGGCACGGCTACGGCTTCCCGTCACCGGGCCTGTCGGTGCGCACCCCGCAGTGGTTCCACGCCCGCGACGTCGCCGCCGTCGCGAACGACACCCTCACCTTCGAGATCTTCCCGCCGGAGATCGAGAACCTGTGGCTCCCGGTGCACGCGCTGGACCTCGTCGAGATGGGCATGCACCAGGGCCAGAACTGGAACCTGGAGGCGCTGTCCACAGCCTGTGCGCAAGCGCGCCGCCACTCCTTCCTCCTGTCCGCGATGCCGGAACCCTTCGTCGGCGCCACGGGCACCCCGGTCTCCCCGGTGGCCCTCCTCTGACCCCGGGGACGGCGGCACGGAGCGGCGGGGTCAGCCGTCGGTGGCCCGCGGGTGCCCGGTACCGGCGAAGGTGATCCAGCAGGTGACCCGCGCGAGGTCCACGAGGTGGGGCGCCGGCGGTGCGGCGCGGTCGCCGCGGCCCACGCTCACACGACGTCCCGGGGATCGGGCACGGAGCCGTAGTCCGCGTCGTGGTCCGCCGTCAGGGCGGCGAGGAGTTCCGGGTCGGAGTGCACCTCGGCGGTGTGCTGCCAGGCGATCAGCATCTGGGCGACGGACGCGCTGTTCCCGATCGAGTCCGCCGCCCTCATCGTGTCCACCAGCTCGACGGCGAAGGCGTGCACGTCGGGCTCCGGCAGGAACCGCACCCACGGAAACGCGTCGGGCAGGATGTCGAGGAGCAGCTCCGCGCTGCCCGGCTCGCGGCGCGCCATCGCCGCCAGCATGCGCGTGGCGGCCGACACCACCGTCCTGTCCTGTTCGGCGCGGGCGGCGGTGGTGAGGACGAGATCCTCACCGTCCCTGCGGTGCAGGACCAGCCGCGACGACTCCTTCAGGCGGGCCAGCGTCTGCCTGTTCTTGTTCACCAGCTCGGAGAAGTTCACTGCGGCGTTCTCGGCGGTCATGTCTTTCAAACTACTTCGAAACTCCCGAGACGGACCATCCCCCACACGAGGGAACCGCGCCCCCGCACCCCTGCCCCGTTCCCGACCCCTTCGCCCTGTTTCGCGCCACTCGGGCGGGGCGGGCGGGCGGGGAGGGGTGGGGGCGGGGGGAACGCGCACGCCAGGGCGGCAAAACCGTTGCCCCTTACACCGAGGCACGCGCACAGACGTGCGAGACGCGTGAGGCTGGTGGGGTGGGACGGTATGGGTGGTAAGCCCAGAAGACCCCCATCGCGACCGATTACGCCCTTCATGTGCCGCGCCGCCTTCGAAAGGATGGGCCGCGACACCGGGCCGGCGCACGTCGCGCACGAAGGCCCTCCGGTCGCCGACGCAGAGGGGAACCACCATGTCAGCGCGCAAGACCCTGGCGATCATGACCGCTACAGCGGCCCTGATCGCGGGCCCCGTCCTGTCCGCCCACGCCTCGACCGCCACCCCGACCGACCAGCGGATCGCCTACGCCGAGCAGGCGCGGGCCGCGGGTCTCACCGACCGCCAGGCCGGACAACTCCAGGAGCGGGTCGACGCCTTCCTCACCGAGGACCCCCAGGCCCGCCAGGTCTCCGCCAACAGGCTCGCCACCGCCGGCGGCACCGTGACCCTCGCCGTCCCGGGCCGCGCCGAAACCCGCGACCTCGCCTCCCCCGAAACCGCCCTGGCCTGCAACAACGGCCACCTGTGCATCGTGGACGGGCGCGGCGTCAACTACGACTACTACCGGTGCGGTTACTACGACTTCAACGGCATCGGCAACGGCACCTTCAACAACAACCAGACCTCCGGCACCCGGGCCCGCTTCTACAACTCGGACGGCAGCGAACGCTGGTCCAACGTCGCCAAGGACTCCGGAACCGCCTCCTGGACCCCCGTCTACCACATCCGCCCCTGCTGACCCGTACCCCTGACCACCCCTGACCGCCCTCCCCGACCGGTGCCCCCGACCCCCACCCCCCGGGCCGGGGGCACCCCCGTGCCCCCGCCCGGCACGAAGGGGCGGTCGACGCGAACGTCGACCGCCCCTTCGCGTGGCGCGGTCGTCAGGCGCCGAGGTGGTAGGCCTTCGCCCACTCCTTCTCGCCCTCGCCGGCGCAGGTCGAGGTCCAAACCGGGCCGACCTGGCGCGGGATGGCCGCGGCCGCGGAGCAGGTGTGCGCGAACTGCGCGTGCCCACCGGCGAACTTGCCGATCTCGACACCACCGTCGGCCAGCGCGGCGCCGGCACCGCCCAGCAGGATGCCGGCGGCCAGGACAGAGGACGTCAGGGCAGAACGGATACGCATGACTCTCCTAGGAATCTCGTCGACGCGCCGGGAAACGAGCGCGTGACCGCTTCAACCCCGCACGCGGCACCCGGGGAACGGCCCTTCACTCCGATGGCGCCCGGCAAGACCCTCCTACGGTGAATGGTCATATGACCGACATGCCCGCCCGCGTGCCGCCCGCGGCGCCGCCCCGGGGTCCTCAGGGCAGCCGGATGCCGCCCTCGGCGTCCAGGACGAGCGGGTGCGCCTCGTCGTCCTCGTACCAGCGCAGCCCGCCCACCGGGCCCGTCGGAGAGACCACGTGCGGAGCCAGCAGCGCGAGGAGGGCCCGCACCTCCGGGCGGTTCTCGACGTGGAACTCCTGGCGGGCGGTCAGGCGCAGGCCGCGCTCCGTCGGCTCCAGCGCGGCGTGCAGCGTCCCGCCGACCTTGTACGCCTCCCCGCGCAGGGCGAGCACCCGGTAGTCCGGGTCGTACGCGCCCTCGAACGCCTCGTCGTCCGCGTCGAACTCCGCGAGCGGGTGGGGCGGGACGCCGTCCCCGTCGAACCCGTCCTCGCCGAACTCGTCCCCGTCGAACTCGTCCCCGTCGATCTCGGGCCACGGCGTGAGGTGGGTGCGGAGCCGCGCGAGCACCGGTTCGGGGGTGGACGCGTCGAGGTCCAGGGCGAGTTCCAGCTCGTAGATGTCTGCCATGGCGATCATCGTACGAACGGGCACCGACAGCGGCGCCGGTCCGTCGTCCGTCGCCGATCCGGACCGGATCGGGGACCTGACCGAGGACCTGCGGGTGGCGGCGTGCGTTCGTGCACGCCCCGAGCGCGGCACGGCAGCCGCCACCCCACGACCCGCACTCGTCAAGGCACAGGACCCTTGGCGTCCCCTCGCGACGAATCGCTCACCACCAGGGTGATCAACATGTGACGAACCGTCAACACCTCGTTAGAGGTACACCCGCGGTTCCCGGCACCGGGCAAAGTTTTCCTCCGGGTCGGTCGCGAGCCCCGCGACCGCCGCGACCGCCGCCGGGGCCTGGGGGGCCACCGCCCGGTCGACCTCGCACCAGATGCGTTTGCCCGCACCCTCGCGCTGCCACCCCCACCGGTCCGCGAGACCGTCCACCAGCTCCAGCCCCCGCCCGCCGGTGTCGTCCCCGGCGGCCTGTCGCCTCGCCGGGGCCCGGTCGCTCGTGTCGGCGACCTCGACCCGCACGCCCGGCCCGCCGAACAGCATCCGCAGCACGGCCGGACAGCCCGTGTGCACGACCGCGTTCGTGACCAGCTCGGAGATCAGCAGGATGAGCGTCTCCGCGAGCGGCTCGTCCTCCCCCACCCCCGACCCCGCCAGCCTGGAGCGGGCCCATCGCCGGGCCCGACCGACCTCGGCGGGGTCCGGTCCTACCTCAAGCTGTACCTGAAGCACCTGCACCGCTCACACCATCCGAACCGGCGGACACTTCGCCTCGCGACAGGATGGGATCACCGACCGTGACCCCCTTGCCGAGCAGCATGGTTGACATACAGTCACCACAACAAGCGCTTCGGGCATATTCCAGCGCGAAGGAGTAGGCGTGGTGCATACTGTGCGACGCTCGCGCCGCTCAACCGCTCGCATTCGTGGGAGCGTACCGGAGCACACCCCTGCCTCCGGCCCGGATCGAGGCGCGCGAAGGACACAAACCGATATCAACTCTCTGTAATCGGACATGCGTCCCGCGTCGTCCCTCCCGTGCCTTCTCGTAACAGGCTGCTACCCCTCCTCACCCACCTCCGGGTCGATCAGCGCACGCGCCAACGCCTCTTCCGCCTGCGCCGCCGTACGCCACTGCCGCGCCCGCACCCACGCGCGCTTCAGGTGCAGGTGGACGTCCGCCTCCCAGGTGAAGCCCATCCCGCCGTGCACCTGGAGGCAGTCCCGGGCACCCTCCACGGCCGCCCCGTCGGCGAGGAGCTTGGCCGCCGCGATCTCCGCCGGGTCCGCCGTGACCGCCGCCGCGTACACCGCCGTACGCGCCAGCTCCGCCCGCACCAGCATGCCCGCGCACAGGTGCCCCACCGCCTGGAAGGCCCCGATGGGCCGGCCGAACTGCTCGCGCTCGCCGGCGTACCGCACCGCCATGTCCAGCGTCGCCAGCGCGCTCCCGACCTGGAGGGCCGCCGTGAGCAGGGCGCCCGCCTCCCGGTCCGCCGGTGCCGGGGCGCCCGCCTCCGCGTCCGCGGGCGCGACCGCGTACAGCGGGGTCAGCGGATCCGCCGAGCGGACCCGTTCGCCGGGCGGGAGCGGCCCGGGGGCCGTGCCCAGCACCCCGTCGGCCTCGCCCAGGTGCGCGACCAGCGGCCCGTCCAGGTCGTGGGCCGTGACCACCGCCGTCCCCTCGGCCGCGCCCGGGACCCGTCCGGCGGCCAGGTGGGTGGCCACCAGCGGGCCCGGCAGCAGCGCCCGCCCGGCCTCCTCGAAGACGAGGACGGCCTCCGGCAGGCCGAGCCCGACCCCGCCCGCCTCCTCCGGCAGCCGCAGGCAGAAGAGGCCGGCCGCGCCCAGCTCCCGCCACAGCTTCCGGTCCAGGGCCCCGCCGGAGTCCAGGCGGGCCCGCAGCTCCTCGCGCCCGAAGCGGCCCGCCAGCAGGTCCCGTACGCCCGCCCGCAGGTCGAGCTGGTCGCGCGTCGGCTGGAAGTCCATGCCGCTCACCGCCCCTTCGGGAGGCCGAGGATCCGCTCGGCGACGATGTTCCGCTGGATCTGCGAGGTGCCCGCCGCGATCGTGTACGACAGGGACGAGAGGCGGTCGAGGACCCATTCCTCGTCCAGCGCGAGGGAGTCCGCGCCCAGCACCTCGGCGGCGGCCTCGTACAGCTCCTGGCGCGCGTGGGAGTAGGCCAGCTTGAAGACGCTGCCCCCGGTCCCGGGGACGCCGCCCGTGCGCTGCGCCTCGGCGACGTTCCACTGCGTGAGGCGCCACAGCGCGCCGAACTCGCCCGACAGGCGGCCCAGCCGGCGGCGGAGCACCGGGTCGTCCCAGCGGCCGTTGGCCCTGGCCGTGCGGGCGAGCGCGGCGAGGGTGCGCCGGCAGGCGACGACCTCGCCGACGAAGGCGGTGCCGCGCTCGAAGGAGAGGGTGACCATGGTGACGCGCCAGCCGTCGTTCTCCTCCCCGACGCGGTTCGCGACGGGGACGCGGACCTCGTCGAGGAACACCTCCGCGAACTCGGTGGAGCCGGCGAGGGTGCGCAGGGGCCGGACGGTGACGCCGGGCGCGTCCATCGGCAGGGCCAGCCAGGAGATGCCCCGGTGCCGGGGGGCCGTCGGGTCGGTGCGGACCAGCAGCTCGCACCAGTCGGCGACCTCGGCGTGCGAGGTCCAGATCTTGGATCCGGTGACCACGTAGTCGTCGCCGTCGCGGACGGCGCGCGTGCGCAGCGCGGCCAGGTCGGATCCGGCTTCGGGTTCGCTGAAGCCCTGGCACCAGACCTCGTCGCCGCGCAGGACGGGCGGCAGCCAGCGGGCGCGCTGTGCGGGCGTGCCCTCGGCGGCGATGGTCGGTCCGGCGTGCAGCAGGCCGACGAAGTTCGCGCCGACGTACGGGGCTCCCGCGCGTTCGGTCTCCTCCAGGAAGATCAGGTGCTGGGTCGGGGTGGCGCCGCGCCCGCCGGCGTCGACCGGCCAGTGCAGGCCCGCGTAGCCGGCGTCGTGGAGCCTGCGCTGCCAGCCGGCGTCGTAGGCGCGCCGGCCGGGCCAGTCGTCGGGGGACGGTCTGGCGGGCAGCCCGGGAAGGACCTCGGCGAGCCAGGCGCGCAGCTCGGCCCGGAACTCCTCTTCCTCCTCGGTGTGGGTGAGGTCCATCAGCGGTCCCGGTCGAGGTCCAGGCCCAGCATGCGGATGGCGTTGCCGCGCATCAGCTTGTAGACGGTCTCGTCGTCGAGGCCCTTGACGTGGTCGAGGGCGACCTCCTTGGTGTGCGGGAAGGTCGAGTCGACGTGCGGGTAGTCGGTCTCGAAGGTGGCGTTGTCGCGGCCGACCACGTCCAGCGAGGCGATGCCGTGCTTGTCGCGGAAGAAGCAGCAGAAGATCTGTCGGTAGTAGTACGAGGACGGCGGTTCGGGGATCAGGTCGCGGACCCCGCCCCAGGCGCGGTGTTCGCGCCACACGTCGTCGGCGCGTTCCAGGGCGTAGGGGATCCAGCCCATCTGGCCCTCGCTGTAGGCGAGTTTGAGCGTCGGGAACTTCACCAGGACTCCGCTGAAGAGGAAGTCCATCATCGAGGCCATCGCGTTGTTGAAGCTCAGGGCGGCCTGGACTGCGGGCGGGGCGTCCGGGGAGGCGGCGGGCATCTGGGAGGAGGAGCCGATGTGCATGTTGACGACGGTGCCGGTCTCCTGGCAGACGGCGAAGAAGGGGTCCCAGTGGCCGGAGTGGATGGAGGGCAGGCCGAGGTGGGTGGGGATCTCGGAGAAGGTGACGGCCCGGACGCCGCGGGCCGCGTTGCGGCGGATCTCGGCGACGGCGAGGTCGATGTCCCACAGGGGGATGATGCACAGGGGGATCAGCCGACCGCCGCTGTCGCCGCACCATTCCTCGACCATCCAGTCGTTGTAGGCGCGGACGCAGGCGAGGGCGACCTCCTTGTCGTGGGCCTCGGCGAAGGTCTGGCCGCAGAAGCGCGGGAAGGTGGGGAAGCACAGCGAGGCCTCGACGTGGTTGAGGTCCATGTCGAGCAGGCGCGCCTTGGGGTCCCAGCAGCCGCGCCGCATCTCCTCGCGCGTGATGCCCTCCAGGGTCATGTCGTCGCGGTCGAAGCCGACGGCGGCGATGTTGCGCTTGTACGGGAACTTCAGGTCCTCGTAGATCCACCAGTCGGTCGGCGGGCCGTCGGGGTCCATGGAGATCACGTACTTGCCGCCGACGTACTCCAGCTCGCCGATGCCGGCGGTGAGGGGCTTGGGGCCGCGGTCGCGGTACCTGGCCGGCAGCCAGACGTCGAAGAGGTGGGCGGGCTCGATCACGTGGTCGTCGACGCTGATGATCCGAGGCAGTTCCATGGTCTCCCCAATCCGACCGCATCTGATGGGTCGTCAGAAACAAGCTAGCCCCGCCACCCCTGGACCGACAAGCGTCGGCGCCCTACGCTCTCCGCCTGATCTGACCAACCGTCAGTTGTGTGCATCGAGGGAGGACCGCGATGACGGACACCGCGAACCGAGGCGGCCCGCCGCCGCTCCGCCGCGCGACCCTGTGGGAACTGGTCGCCCACCGGGCCGACCTCACCCCCGACGTCCCGGTGCTCATCGAGGCCGCCGACGACCCCGCCGACGACCGCACCCTGACCTTCGGCGCCCTGCGCGAGCGCGCCGAACGCGTCGCCGCCGGCCTCCACGACATGGGCGTGCGCCCCGGCACCGTCGTGGCCTGGCAGCTCCCGACCCGCATCGAGACCGTCCTGCTCTCCCTGGCCCTGGCCCGGATCGGGGCCGTCCAGTCCCCCGTCATCCCCTTCTACCGCGACCGCGAGGTCGGCTTCGCCCTGCGCGAGTCGAAGGCCGAGTTCTTCGCCGTCCCCGGCGTCTGGCGCGGCCACGACCACACCGCGATGGCCGAGCGCCTCGGCGCCCGCGGGATCTTCGAGGCCTACGCCTCCCTCCCGGACGGCGACCCCACCGTCCTGCCCCCGCCCCCCGCCGACGGCACCGCCGTCCGCTGGATCTACTGGACCTCCGGGACCACCTCCGACCCCAAGGGCGTCCTGCACACCGACCGCTCACTGATCGCCGGCGGCTCCTGCCTCGCCGACGCCCTGCGCCTGACACCGGACGACGTCGGCTCCATGGCCTTCCCCTTCGCCCACATCGCCGGCCCCGACTACACGGTGATGCTGCTGCTGTACGGCTTCCCGGCGGTCCTCTTCGAGAGGTTCGCGATGCCGGACGCCCTCGCCGGCTACCGCCGCCACGGCGTCACCGTCGCCGGCGGCTCCACCGCCTTCTACTCGATGTTCCTGACCGAACAGCGCAAGGACCCCACCACGAAGCTCATACCGAGCCTGCGCCTGCTCGCCGGCGGCGGCGCCCCCAAACCGCCCGAGATCTACCACGCGGTCGTCCGCGAACTGGGGTGCCGGCTCACCCACGGCTACGGCATGACCGAGGTCCCCATGATCACCATGGGCTCCCCCGACGACACCCCCGAGAACCTCGCCACGACCGAGGGCCGCCCCCCGGCCGGCATGTCCATCCGCATCACCGCCCCCGACGGCTCCCCCCTGCCCCCGCACACCGACGGCGAGGTCAGACTGCGCGGCGAGGCCGTCTGCCGGGGCTACCTGAACCAGGACCCCTCGACCGAGGTCTTCGACTCCGACGGCTACCTGATCACCGGGGACCTCGGGCACCTCACCGCCGACGGCTACCTCGTCCTCACCGGACGCGCCAAGGACGTGATCATCCGCAAGGGCGAGAACATCTCCGCGAAGGAGATCGAGGACCTCCTGCACGGTCTCCCCGGAGTCGGCGACGTCGCCGTCGTCGGCCTGCCCGATCCGGAACGCGGCGAACGGGTCTGCGCCGTCGTGGAACAGCCGGCCGGCGCCGCCCCGCTCACCCTGCCGCAGCTGACCGCCCACCTGCGGGCGCAGGGGCTCTCCCCCCACAAGCTGCCCGAACAGCTCGAAATCGTCGACGCGCTGCCCCGCAACGAGGCCCTGCGCAAGGTCCTCAAGTACCGCCTGCGCGAACGGTACGCCTGACCCCGCGCGGGGCCGGCCGACAAGGTCCGGGCCGACACGGTCCGGGCCGGTCCCGTTCGGGTCCGGGCCGGTCCCGTTCGGGTCCGGGCCGATCCCGTACGGGTCCGCTCCCGCGCGGGGCGGACCCGTACCGGCGGGCCGGGTCCGGAAGGGACGGCCTACAGCCGGCTCAGCGAGGCCGCCGCGAACAGCACGTCACGGATCGCCTCCCGGTCGCCGATCTGACCCGCCGCGGCCTCCTCCGGGGAGATGTGCCCGGCCGCCAACTGGCAGAACTCCAGCCCGTCCAGGGCCACCTCCGCCACCGTGTGCTCCCGCGAGGGCCGCGCCGCCGGCGAGTCCAGGGCGATGTCCCAACCACCGCCGCCCGCGCCCTCGATCTCCAGGTGCAGGGTCCGCCCCGGAGCCCCCGCCGCGACCAGCCCGCGCGCCGGCGCCGCCAGCCCGGCCCGTCGCCGCTGCGCGAGCGCGCCCGGCAGCAACCGCGCCGCGAGGTCGATCATCCGGTTCAGGTGCGGACCCGACGGCGGCTCGTACGGGTAGTCCACCGCGTCCGCGATGTCCCAGGCGTGCACCCAGCACTCGAAGGCCCGCTCCAGGAAGGCGTCCCCGAGCGGCAGCGCGAACGCACCGTAGTCCACGGCCAGTTCCGCCACGCCCCGGCCCGCGAAGGAGACCGTACGGACCAGGGTGTGCCCCTGCTCCCGCCACGGCGTGCGCACCCGTCGGGTCGGCGGGTGCGGCAACGAGCTCCAGAAGTGCTCCGTACGGTCCGTGGGCCCGCCCGGCGGCGCCTGCGGACCCAACGGATCGTCCAGGCCCAGCGCCGTCGCCACCAGCCCGTCCACCGTCATCAGGTGACCGATCACGCCCGCCACCGTGGTCCGGTGCGTACGCCGCTCCTCCTCCTCGAACCACTTCAGCCGGACCGGCGTGTGCCACTCGGAGTCCCCGAAGTCCCGCAGCAGCGCGTCGAGCCGCGCCGTCTCCGTGTCGTACGGGCTCGCCCACACCGGTACCGGGATCCGCGCCGGACGCTTGCCCAGGCAGTCCTCCAGCACCCGCGAGCGCAGCAGCGGCTTCAGGTCGAGGCTCTCCTCGGGGTGCAGCAGCCCCACCGCGTCCCGCAGCCGCAGGGCCTCCTCGGCGCAGGGCGCGCATTCGGTGAGGTGGTCCTCGACCGCCCGGGTCTCCTCGGCGGAGCAGGCGGCCAGCGCCCACGCGCCGAGCAGGGACTTCAGCACGGCGTGCGAGGGCGGCTCCGACACGGACGCCGAAGGGGTCGCGGGCGTCGGGTCCGGCGCGGCCGGGGTCGGGGTCGGGGTGGTCGGGGTCGGCGGCATCGGGGTGGTCGGCGGCGGCGCCAGGTCGTCGCCGGCCGCCCGGGGGCCCGGTATCCGCGCGGGACCGACCGGGGGCCGCTCGTACGCGTCGTCGGGGGTGTCTTCGGAAGGGCCGGTCATCGGGGCGTTCCATATCCGCTGGGGCCGTACCCGGGCGGCGCGTCGTCCTCCCGGGGAAGGAGGTTGGCGGTCGACAACAGCTGGAGGCCGAGCCGCAGCCTGCGCCGCGCCTCGTCCTCGCTGATCTTGAGGTCGGCGGCGGCCTGCCGGTAGTCACGGCGTTTGAAATAGGCCAGTTCCAGGGCGGCGCGCAGGGGCGCGGGCATCGAGGTGACGATGTAGTCGGCGCGGGCCGCCGCGTTGGCGCTGCGCACCTTCTGTTCGAGCTCCTCGCGCGATCCCCGGCCCAGTTCGGCCTGGCGCAGCCGGGCGACGGCCTGGCCCTGGGTGATGCGGGCGACCCAGGAGCGCATGGAGCCCTGCTTGGGGTCGTAGGCGTCCGGGTTCTCCCAGATGTAGCCGAAGACCTCGCGGGTGATCCGGTCGGCGGCCTTCTCGTCGCCCAACACGCGGTGCGCCAGGCTGTGGACGAGCGACGCGAACCGGTCGTAGAGCTCGCCGAGCGCGGCGGCCTCCCCGCGGGCGAGGCGCTGCTGCATACGACGGTCCCAGCGCGGTGGAACATCCTTCGCCATCGTGCCCCCAGCCATGTGTCGACCCGTCGAATGTAGTCCGCACCCACCCTGACGCGCCTGTTTTGGCCGAACCTCACCCTGGAGGAGTGGCCGGCGTGCTAGGCCCTGTCGTCAAACTCCCGCCTGCCCCGCGACGCCTGGCACGCACTCTCGCCGCACCGGGCGAAAGACCGAGTACGACCGGTACACGTGCTTCCGCCCGGCACGCCGAGAGCACGCACCAGCCGCCGCAGGGCCGCCCTACGGGCGACGACAGGAGTTTGACGACAGGCCCTAGGCCCGCCCCTTCCGGATCCTGCCCGACCTTCGGCGCCCGGCACGGCACTTCGGGCACCGGCGCGCGCCCGGACGGGCGCGCGTCCGCCCGGGGGAACACACGTACGCGCCCCGCCGCGCTCCCCGTGCGCGGGTTCGATGCGGCCACCTCTCCGACCACTTCGCTTAACGCGCAGGCCACGAAGGGCTTACGCTCCTGCCTGTCTTGAACTGCACCCCCACCGCAACCCATCGCACACGTGAAGGCGGAACGCCGAACATGGACAGCGCAGAATACGAGCGCAAGATCGCCGCCCGATTCGCCACCTTCGACCAGGACGGGTCCGGCTATATCGACCGGGAGGACTTCAGTACCGCCGCGAGGGCCGTGCTGAGCGAATTCGCCACCGCCGCCCGCTCGGACAAGGGTCAGGCCGTCTTCAACGGCGCCGAGGCGTTCTGGCAGGGCATGGCCGGTATCGCCGACGTGGACGGGGACCAGCGGGTGTCCCGCGAGGAGTTCGTCACCGGCGCGGCGAAGCGGCTGCGGGACAACCCGCGGCGGTTCGCCGAGATCGCCCGGCCGTTCCTGGCGGCCGTGATCGCGGTGGCGGACGAGGACGGCCGCGGCACCACCCCGGCGGGCGCGGCCCGCGTCCTGCGCGTCCTGGGCACCCCGGCCGAGGTGGCCGGACCGGTCGCGGCGGCGCTGGACACCGACGGCGACGGGCGCATCAGCGAGGACGAGATCCTGACCGCCTTCGCGGCGTACTGCGGGGTCGAGGCCCCGGACGCGTAACCGGTCCGCGCACGGTCCCCGGCGCGTGCCCGGGCGCGCCCGCGATCCCCACGCCCGACGGCCCGCCGGTCGCCGGCCCCGCGCCCGCCGGTCCGGGCCCGCCCGGTGTCCGGGCGGGCCGCACGGCGGGGCGGGCGTCAGGCGAAGACGACCGTGCGCGTGCCGTTGAGCAGGACGCGGTGCTCGCTGTGCCACTTCACCGCGCGGGCCAGCGCCTGGCACTCCACGTCACGGCCGATGGCGACCAGCTGGTCGGGCGTGACCTCGTGGCCGACGCGCTCGACCTCCTGCTCGATGATCGGGCCCTCGTCGAGGTCGGCCGTCACGTAGTGCGCCGTGGCACCGATCAGCTTCACACCGCGCGCGTGGGCCTGGTGGTACGGCTTGGCACCCTTGAAGCTCGGGAGGAAGGAGTGGTGGATGTTGATGATCCGGCCGCTCAGTTCCTTGCAGAGGGTGTCCGAGAGCACCTGCATGTAGCGGGCGAGGACGACGAGCTCGACGTCCCGCTCGCGCACCAGCTCCAGCAGCTGCCGCTCGGCCGCCGCCTTCGTGTCCTTGGTGACCGGGATGTGCACGAAGGGGATGTCGTACGAGCCGACCAGCTCGGAGAAGTCGGTGTGGTTCGAGACGACCGCCGCGATCTCCACGGGCAGCGCGCCGATCCGCGAGCGGAACAGCAGGTCGTTGAGGCAGTGTCCGAACTTCGAGACCATCAGCACGATCCGCATGCGCTCGTCGGAACGGTGGATCTGCCAGTCCATCCTGAAGGAGTCGCCGATGGCGGCGAAGCTGGCGCGCAGCTTGTCCACGGTCACCGGGTCGTCCGCCGAGAAGTGGACGCGCATGAAGAAGAGCCCGGTGTCGTGGTCACCGAACTGCCTGCTGTCCTCGATGTTGCATCCGGTCATGAACAGGTAGCTGGACACCGCGTGCACGATGCCCTGCTTGTCCGGGCAAGAGAGGGTCAGGACGTACTGCTGCGGCTGGGGCCGCGGGTGGTCGCTCATGACCGCACAGCCTTTCACACCGCGCGGGTCACACCGCGCCGGTGAGGATCCGCAGGACCTCCACGGAGCGGGGGGCCCCGTCCGGGTCGTCGCCGTCCGCCGTCGCCATCCGTACGTGCGCCTCGCGGGCCGCGCGGACCGCCTCGGGCCAGGCGTGGTGCTCCAGGTACGCGGAGACGGGGGCGTCGGGTCCGACCTGGTGCAGGATGCGCAGCACCCGCAGCACGGCGACGTCGACGGTGGCGGCCTCCTGCGAGTCGCGGAAGATCGTGCCGACGTACTTCTCGGCGGACCAGCTGTCGAGCCAGGTGTCCTCGACGAGGCGGTACACGGCGTCGGTGACGTCGCCGTAGCCCTCCGCGCCGGTCAGCCAGACCTCTTCCTGGAACACCGGGTCGGAGAGCATGTGCAGCGCCGAGCGCACGTTCGCGCGCCAGCGCCACCACGGCATGTCGTTCAGGGGCATGCCGCCCATGGTGGTGGAGCGGCCGCCGCGGCGGGAAGAGTTCTTCGAACCTTGGGCGAATGTCACGCTTTCGATCGTACGTTCCCGATGGGAACGATCTTCAGGCACCCGCGCGCCGGAGCCCCCCGCAATTCACCTGCACGTCACCGAATGTTGTGTACACCTCACTCTTCAGTTCCCCGGCGGGCGGAAGGGTCGGTGGACATGACCCATCGGCAACGCGCAACTGCCTTCTCCCGCACCCTTCTTGCCACGGCACTGGGCGTCTGCCTCACCGCCGGGTGTGGGGTGTTCACCGGCGGCCCGGGGGCCTCCGGCGACACCCTCACGGTCATGACCTTCGCCCCCATCGACACGAAGGCCACCAACATGCCCGGAATGCCCGGCATGGCCAAGGCCTACGAGCGCTGGGTGAACGCCAACGGCGGCGTCGGCGGTCGCAAGCTCCGCGTCCTGACCTGCAACGAGAAGAACACCCCGACGGGCGCCGCGGACTGCGCGCGCAAGGCGATCGCCGAGAAGGCCGTCGCCGTCGTCGGCTCCTACAGCCAGCACGGACGTGCCTTCATGGCCCCGCTGGAGGCCGAGGGCATCCCCTTCATCGGCGGCTACGGGGTCTCCGCGGAGGAGTTCCAGAGCACGCTGTCCTACCCCGTCAACGGCGGACAGCCCGCCCTCCTCGCGGGCTCCGGCCACCAGCTGGGCCGGGTCTGCGGCCAGGTCACCCTGGTCCGCCCCGACACCCTCGCCGGGGACTCCATGCCGGTGCTGCTGAACGCCGGCCTGAAGGCCAACAGGATCCCGGAGGCCAACGACGTACGGGCCGCCGAGGACGCCGCCGACCTCATGCCCCAGGCGCGCGAGGCCCTCGCCGGCCCGGCCGCGCCCGCCGCCGCCCCGAAGGACCCCGCCAAGGACCCCGCCGCGAAGGACCCGTCCCCGGCGGCCAAGGACACGACGGCTCCCAAGGACGCCGCGAAGGAAACCGCCAAGGACGCGCCGAAGGACGGCCGGAGCTGCGTGACGGCCGTGCTCGGCTCGCGCACCGAGACCTTCTTCGACGCCTTCCGCCGCACGAGCGAGAGCATGCGCCGCAACCCGCAGATCTCCTCCGTCCTCGGCAGCGTCAGCCAGTCCCTGGTCGACCGCACCGGCGGCAAGGAGAGCCCCTTCGAGGGCGCCTACGTCACCAGCTGGTACCCGGTGGCCGGCGACCCGCTGTGGGAACCGATGCGCAAGGTCATCTCCGAGCAGGCCTTCGGCGACGACACCGTCGACGCCGACGACAGCGGCGCGCAGACCACCTGGATCGCGTACAGCGTGCTGAACGAGGTCGTGCGGCACTTCGGGAAGGACGAGGACGTCACCGCCCGCAAGCTCGCGCGGGAACTGAACCGGTCCGAGGGCGTCAAGACCGGCGGCCTCACCCCCGACCTGAGCTGGCGCTACCAGGACATGCGGGCCGTGGCCGGCTTCCCGCGCCTGGTCAACGGCCGGGTCACCTTCCAGGTCGTCCAGGCCGGCCGGCTCGTGGCCCAGCCCGGCGAGCAGCCCCAGGACATGATCTCGACCCTGGAGCAGGCACCCCGCTCGACGTGACCGCCGGGCGGCCGGGCCGACGGGAGGCCCGGCCGCCCGTCAGGCCTCGTAGTAGTCCTCGCGGGGCCGCTGGTGGCCCCCGGGGACCTCGGTCCCGTCCGGGAAGCTGACGGTGGCGAACCAGGACGTCGCCCACACCTGGATCCGCCCCGGCTCGTGGTGGATCTCGAACGCCGACGGGCCCCGCTCCCCGTACGAGGTCACGACGAAGGTCTCCCCGGGCCGGAGCCAGTAGTCCTGGCCGAAGGGCTCCAGCCACAGCTCCAGCAGGGTGTCGCCGCTGTTGCCGACCATGATCGGCACGGGATCGCCCAGCGCCTGTATGCCCTCGTGGCTGAAGTCCGGGGCCTTCGCCATGTTGCGGCTCATCGTCGCGACGTGCTCGGAGGGCGAGGGCCCCTCCCCGTCGGTCGCGTCGGGGCCCGCGTCCGGGTCCACCGGGCCGGGGACCGAGCCGGGGCCCTGCTCGAAGCCGAAGATCCGCCCGAACGCGGAGCGCATGCTCACAGCTGCGAGGTGTCCCGTCTGGTCAGGCCGTACTTGGCCGCGATCGTGTTCCACATCTTCGCCGCCTGCTCCTTCGCCTTGGTCGCCTCACCGCTCGACCGGTTGCCGTCGGCCGCGTTGTCGGTCGGCTTGGCCTTGCCGTCCTTGCAGCCGCCCTTGTCGTCCACGTCCTCCGCCCAGGCCGCGTAGCTGTTGTCGGCGGCGGCCGAGGACCGCCAGGCCTTCGTCAGCGCCGCCGACAGCTTCACGTGGTCCGGGAGCTTGTCGACCTTGAGCTCCTGGAGCCGGGTCACCAGCTCCTGGCGCTGACGGGCGGCGTCGCGCAGGTCCTGCGCCGCCTGGTCGAGGTTGTCGCACCCCTTGATGTCGTCCACGGCCTTGATCACCGAGGCCCGGCTGTCGTTGCTGTCCGCGAGCAGCTTGTCGAGCTGGACGGCCTGCGGACGCGCCGGATCCGACGCCGCCGGGGCGTCGGCCGCGCCGGCCGCCGAACCGGACGAGGTCGAGGCGACCGGCGCCACCGCCCCCGGGTCGGTGTTCTGCGCCTTGCCGTCGCTGAGCAGGGCGCCCACCCCGAGCCCGGCCACGGCCAGCCCGAACACCCCTGCCGCGATGACGGCGGGCGGGATCCGGCGCGCGGGCGCGGGGCCCGGCGGGGGCTCCGCGGGCGCGTACCGCTGCGGGTGCGGCGGCTGTTGCGGGGGCTGGGACCGGCGGTTCGGCTGCGCGCGGCGCTGCGGGGGCGCCGGGGGCGGCGTCCGGCGCGGCGGGGCCGCCTCGTGGACGGGCGTCGGGGGCGGGGTGTGCCCGCCGCCGGTGTCGCCGGCGGAGTCCCGGAACAGCGCGTCGAACCCGTCCCCGACCGCGGGACCGCCGGACGCGGGCGGAACGGGCGGGACGTACTGCGTGGCCGCCTCGTGCGGGGCGGCCTGCCCCGGGGCCGCGAACGGCTGCGCGGGGCCGACCGGCCCGGCCGGGATCGGCGGGATGAGCTGCGTCGCCGCCTCCCCCGCGCCCGCCGGAACCGGCGGGATGTACTGCGTCGCCGCCTCGTGCGGACCGGCGCCCGGGACCGGGGGGATGTACTGCGTCGCGGCGTGGGCGGGAGCCTCGTACTGCGGCGGGGCCCCGACCGGACCACCGCCCGGGACCGGGGGTATGAGCTGCGTCGCCGCCTCGTGCGCACCCGCGCCCGGGACCGGCGGGATGTACTGCGTCGCCGCGTCGTGCGGCCCCGCGCCCGGAACCGGCGGGATGTACTGCGTCGCCGCGTGGGCGGGAGCCTCGTACGGCGGCGGGGCACCCACCGGACCACCGCCCGGGACCGGGGGTATGAGCTGCGTCGCCGCGTCGTGCGGACCGGCGCCCGGGACCGGCGGGATGTACTGCGTCGCGGCATGGGCGGGAGCCTCGTACGGCGGCGGGGCACCCACCGGACCGCCACCCGGGACCGGGGGTATGAGCTGCGTCGCCGCGTGGGCGGGAGCCTCGTACGGCGGCGGGGCACCCACCGGAGCACCGCCCGGGACCGGGGACATGTACTGCGTCGCCGCCTCGTGGACGGACGGCTGCGGCGGCGCGGCGTTCGGGTCGGCGGGGACCGGCGGGACGTACGGCGCTGCCCCGTCCGGCAGCGGCGGGTAGCCGTAGCCGTGCGGGGCGCCGGGGCCCTCGTGGCCCGCCGGCGGGTAGCCGTACGCGGGCCCGTTCGGGTCCTGCTGGTCGTACTGCGGCGGTGGGTACGCGTACCCGGGGGGCGGCGGCCCGTTCTGCTCGGCGCCGGGTTCCCCGACGCCGGGCCGATGGACGCCCCCTTGTCCGTACTCGGTCACCGAGACTCCCTCTCGCCTTCTCCGACGGCCGCCGGGAACCCGAGCGGCCGACGGGTCACGCTACCCGGTCGCCCCGTGGACACGTCAGACCGGCTGAACCTCCAGCCGCGCCCCGAACTCGCGCACCGACGCCTCCTCCCGGTACGGCTCCAGGCGCGTCCGGAAGTCGTCCAGGTACTCCGCGCCCCGGCGCGAGCGCAGCGTGCCCAGCAGTTCGGCGGCCTTCGTCGCCGTGTGGCAGGCCTGCTCGACCTCCCGCCGCTGCACCTGCGACGAGGCCAGCAACAGCAGCCCGATCGCCCGCCGGCGCGCCTTCGTCTCGGGCAGGCCGCGCAACGCCTCCTCGGCGCGCCGGCCCGCCGCCTCGGCCTGGCCGAGGTCCCGGTGGCAGTGCGCGAGCTCGTCCGCCAGGTAGGCCTGGTCGAAGTGCCGGATCCACACCGGGTCGTCGCCGGACTCCGGCTCCGCCCGCTCCAGCGCCGTCACCGCCCGCCCGGACAGCACCGCCGTGGCCCGGCCGTCGCCCAGCAGCGCGTGCCCGCGCGCCTCGGCGGCGTAGAACATCGCCTCGACCCGGGGGGTGACCTGTCCGCGCGTGCCCTCCTGGGCGGCCCGCGCCAGCTGCGCGATCTCGCGCGGGTTGCCCAGCTCGGCGGCGAGGTGGCTCATGGACGCGGCGAGGACGTAGCCCCCGTACGCCCGGTCCCCGGCGGCCTGGGCCAGGCGCAGGGCCTGGATGTAGTAGCGCTGGGCGAGCCCCGGCTGCCCGGTGTCCACCGCCATGTACCCGGCCAGTTCCGTCAGCCGGGCGACGGCCGCGAACAGCGCGCGCCCGACCGGCTCCCGGTAGGAGCCGCCGATCAGGCCGGAGACGACCGAGTTGAGGTAGTGCACCACCACGGGCCGTACGTGCCCGCTGCCGAAGCGGTGGTCGAGCTCGGTCAGGGCCTGCGTGGTGGCCCGTACGGCCTCCACGTCGGACATCCCCACGCGCGCCCCGCCGCTGCGGGCCACCTGCGGGTCGGCCCCGGTGATCAGCCAGTCCCGGCTGGGCTCGACGAGCGCGGAGGCGGCCACGCTCGACCCGGACAGGAAGTCGCGGCGTCCTACGTCGCTGCGCCACAGCTCGCAGACCTGCTCGATGGCGCCGAGGACGGTCGGGGAGAACTGGAGGCCGACGCCCGAGGCCAGGTTCTTGCCGTTGGCCATGCCGATCTCGTCGATGGTGACGGTGCGGCCCAGTTTGCGGCCGAGGGCCTCGGCGATGATCCCGGGCGCCCGGCCGCGCGGCTGTTGTCCGCGCAGCCAACGGGCCACGGAGGTCTTGTCGTAGCGGAGATCGAGGCCGTGCTCGGCCCCGCACATGTTGACGCGCCGGGCGAGCCCGGCGTTGGAGCACCCGGCTTCCTGGATGAGCGCCTGCAGCCGTTCGTTCGGCTGACGGGCGACGAGAGGCCTGGCTGCCATTGAAAACCCCCTGAAGCCACGGGAGAGCGATGGAATGATCACTTCCCGCCTGAAGTGCGGAGAATCTTCCTCTCTGCGACGTGTCGTTACCCAACGACCGCGCCCCGGCCTCCTACGCGCCCCCACGCGTGCACCGGTGCGCCCCGTATGCAGGATCGATGCAGCGCCCACCGGCTGGTTTACGCCCGTAACCGACGGTGCACGGTGGAGTTGTGAAGGGCGTGGAAGAGACCATCGGAGTCACGGAGACCGCGCCCATCCCCCAGCAGCGCGGCGAGCAGCTGCTGGACCATGCCGTGCGGTACGTGGAAGAACGGCACTGGGACGTCTTCGCCGGTACGTGGCTGGAGCCCGGCGACGGCCGGGAGTTGTGCTCGTGCGGGGCGGTGGACTGCCCCGCCCCGGGCGCGCACCCGGCGGTGAAGGACTGGGCTTCGCTGGCGTCGGGCAGTGCCGTGGGGGTGCGCCGGATCTGGGGCAAGCACCCGCAGGCCTCGATCCTGTTGCCGACGGGGCGGACCTTCGACGCGCTGGACGTCCCGGACTCGGCCGGGTTCCTGGCGCTGGCGCGGCTGGAGCGGATGCAGCGCACCCTGGGCCCGGTCATGCTGACCCCCGACCACCGGATGCTCTTCTTCGTCCTGCCGGGCGCCGGGGTGAAGATGGCCGACCTGGTGCGCAAGTCGGGGTGGTCGCCGTCGCAGATCGATCTGGCGGCGCGCGGTGAGGGCGAGTACGTGGCGGCCCCTCCGACCCGGTTCGGCGGCCGGGGCCCGGTGCAGTGGGCGCGCAAGCCCACGCCCGCGAACCGCTGGCTGCCGGACACGGAGGAGCTGATCGACGCCCTCGCGTACGCGTGCGGCAGCGAGGCGGCCGCGGCCCGGGGCCGCCGCAAGCCCTGACCTCCCCCGCGAACCCCGACGGCCCCTTCCCCCGCGGGGTCCTTCCCCGACGGCCCCTCCCGCGCGGACCGCGACGCCCCTCGCGGCTCTTCCCGACTCCCCTTCCCCGCCGCCCACCTGCGCCTTCATGACATTCGTAACTACTGCCCCCGCGCCCCGACTCCTATGGTGAGCAGAGCAGGACCACGGGGAACAGGACGAAAGGCAGGCGCATGCCGAACCAGGGTGATGCGACGGGCGGGGCGACGAACGGTACGGACACGGCGGGTGGCGCGCGATCCGCGCCGGCCGCCGCCGTACGGGTGGAAGGCCTCTGGAAGCGGTTCGGCGAGCAGATCGCCGTCGGGGGGATCGACCTGGAGCTGCCCGCGGGCAGGTTCATCGGACTGGTGGGGCCGAACGGCGCCGGCAAGACGACGACCCTGTCGATGGTGACCGGTCTGCTGCGTCCGGACATGGGCCGGGTGCTCGTCGCCGGGCACGACGTGTGGGCCGATCCGGTCGAGGTGAAGCGGCGCATCGGCGTCCTGCCCGAGGGGCTGCGCATGTTCGAGCGGCTCTCCGGACGGGAACTCCTCGGCTACATGGGCCGGTTGCGGGGGCTGCCGGGCGAGGAGACCGACAAGCGCGCCACGCAGCTCTTGGACGTGCTGGACCTCGCGGGCTCCCAGCACAAGCTGGTCGTCGACTACTCCACGGGCATGCGCAAGAAGATCGGCCTGGCGGCCGCGCTGCTGCACAACCCCGAAGTCCTCTTCCTGGACGAGCCGTTCGAGGGCGTCGACCCGGTGTCGGCGCAGACCATCCGCGGAGTGCTGGAACGTTACACCGCCTCCGGTGCGACCGTCGTGTTCTCCTCCCACGTCATGGAGCTCGTCGAGTCGCTGTGCGACTGGGTCGCCGTCATGGCCGCCGGTCAGATCCGCGCCGCGGGCCCGCTGGCCGACGTACGCGGCTCCGCGCCCTCCCTCCAGGCCGCGTTCCTGGAACTCGTCGGCGCCCGCGACCGGGCCGACGGCGACTCCCTCGACTGGCTGGGCGGCGCCCGATGAGCGCCGACGCCACCGCCACCGCCCCCGCCGCCACGACCACCGCAGCGCCGCAGGTGGCGCTCACGCCGCTGTTCGTCCGGCTGAAGCTGTCCCTGATGCGCAACGGGCTGAAGGGCTCCTCGAAGCGCAAGGCCGTCTGGATCACCAGCCTGGTCTTCTCGCTCGTCATCAGCGCCTTCGCCACCCTGGGCCTGGCGCTGCTGCACGGGCACGACCGGGCGGGCACCGTCGTCGTGCTCCTCGCCGCGATCCTGGCGCTCGGCTGGGCCGTGATGCCGCTGTTCTTCCCCGCCGGGGACGAGACGCTCGACCCGAGCCGGCTCGTGATGCTCCCGCTGCGTCCGCGTCCGCTCGTACGGGCCCTGCTGGCCTCCTCGCTGGTCGGCATCGGCCCGGTGTTCACGCTGTGCCTGGCCATCGGCTCGGTCGCGGCCGTCGCGCGGGGCGCGGCGGGCGTGGTGGCGGCCCTGGTGGGCGCCCCGCTGCTGCTGCTGGGCTGCGTGGCCCTGGCCCGGGCCACGGCGACCGCGAACGTACGACTGCTGTCCAGCCGCAAGGGGCGCGACCTCGCCCTGCTCAGCGGCCTGGTGATCGCGGTCGGCGCGCAGCTGGCCAACTTCGCGAGCCAGCGCCTGTTCGAAACGGGCGGCCTCGCGCAGCTGGAGCCGGCCGAGGCGGTGCTGCGGTGGGTGCCGCCGGCGACCGCCGTCGGGATGGTCGACTCGGCGAGCGAGGGCGCGTACGGGGTGGCGCTGGCCCAGCTGGCGCTGACGCTGGCGGGCCTGGCCGGGCTGCTGTGGTTCTGGGAGCGGAGCCTGACGAGCCTGATGGTCAACCCGGACGGTTCGACGATCGCCTCGGCCGCGCCGCGCGAGGAGCGGGGCGCGGGCGGTTCGTGGGGCTGGCTGCCCGTCGGTCGCACGGGCGCGGTGATGCAGCGGACGCTGCGGTACCTGGTGCGTGACCCGAAGACGAAGTCGGCCACGGTGACGGCGCTGGCGATCGGCCTGATCATCCCCGTCTTCAACGCACTCCAGGGCACCGGTTCGGTGTACCTGGCGTGCTTCGGGGCGGGCATGCTCGGCATGCAGATGTACAACCAGTTCGGTCAGGACACCTCGGCGTTCTGGATGGTCGCGCAGACCATCTCGACCCCGCGCGACGCCTACGAGGAACTGCGGGCCCGCGCGCTCGCGCTGGGCCTGGTCACCGTCCCGTACACGGTGCTGGTCACGGTGGTGACGGCCGCCCTGGTGGGCCGTTGGGGCAGCTTCCCGTCCGCGCTCGGGCTGGCGCTGGCGCTGCTGGGCTCGATGCTGTGCACGGGCGCGCTGGCCTCGGCGCGCTTCGCGTACTCCATCCCGACGGACGGCGCCTTCAAGAACGTCGCCCCCGGGCAGGGTGGTCTGGCGTGGGCGGGCATCGGCCTCGGCATGCTGTTCTCGACGCTGATCAGTGCGCCGGTGATCGCGCTGACGGTCTGGCTGAGCCTGGCGGACGGCCTCGACGGGCTGCGCTGGATCGTGCTGCCGGTGGGCATCGCCTGGGGGACCCTGGCCGCCTGGTCGGGACTGCGGCTGGCGGCGCCGACGGTGGCCCGCAAGCTCCCGGAGATCCTGTACGCGGTCAGCAAGGGCTGAGGCCCCGCGCCCGTACGGCCACGGGGCCGGTCGCCGCTCCTTTCGGGGAGCGGTGACCGGCCCCGTTCGCGTTCCCGGGGTCAGGAGGCGGTCGGCACGGAGGCGGTGAAGGCGGCCGGGACGGAGACGATGTCGGTCCAGGCGCGCTTGCCGGGCCCGAACTCGTCGGCGCTCATGGCCCGCTTGCGGCCGGCGACGACCTCCCAGACGGTGTTGTCGCCCGGGGAGAGGAGCATCGTGCCGTCGGCCGGGGCCGCCTTGTCCCGCGCGGTGGTCAGCCAGGCGCCGGGGACGGCCTCCAGCGGCCGCTTGTCGTAGCCGAGGCCGGTGAAGTCCGCGTGGGTCAGCGGGACGGCCTTGCCCCCGGCGGTGACGAAGACGGTCGCGTCGGCGCCCGAGACGTCCTTGACGATGGTGCCGTCGGGGATCCGCTTGGCGACGGAGGCGCCGAGCCAGGAGCCGGGGACGCCCATGAGCGGGCGCCGGTCGTAGCCGTGGGCCGTCCACTCCTCGGCGGAGATGTGCAGGGCCGAGCCGCCCACCATCACGTACCGGGCCGGGTCCCGGTCGTTCTGGTTCATGACGACGGTGCCGTTGCCGGGGGCCTTGGCGACGGCCGCCCGGAGCCATTCGCCGGGCACGCCCATGAGCATGCGCTCGTTGTACCGGTCGGCCGTCCACTCCTCGGCGGAGATGTGCAGCGCGGCGCCGTCGACCATCACGTAGCGGGCGGGGTCCTTGCCCGTCTGATCCATCACCACGAGGCCGGAGGCCATGTCGCGCTGCCGGGCCTCGCTCAGCCAGGCGGACGGGACGCCCATGTCGCGGCGCTGGTCGTACCCCGCGGCGGTCCAGTCCTCGGCGCCGATCCGCAGGGCCGCGCCGTCGATCACCACGTAGCGGTCGGCGCCGCCGGCCTGGTCGTGGACGACGGTGCCCGCCGGCGGGGCACTGGCCAGGGAGCGGAAGGCCGCGTCGTCGATCGTCACGATCCGGCTCAGGTCGTACTTGCCGGGCGTGACGTCGGAGGCGGCCACCGGGACGCCCGCGCCCTCGATCATCACCTTGACGGCGGGGCCGGCGGGCGACTTCACGAGGGTGCCGGCGGCCAGCGAGGCCGGGTTCGGGTAGGAGGGGGCGTTGCTGCCGGCGGGCGAGATGTAGCCGCTGATCCGCTGACTGCCCCACGGGACCTGGCCCACGCGCCAACTGGACGTGCGGTTGGTGGTGACCCGGCCCTGACCGCCGCCCTGGTTGCCGCCGGTGAAGGTGACGGTGGTGCCGTCGAAGCCGGTCACGAGGGCCACGTGGTCGTCGGAGTAGCCGCCGCCGTAGTTGAAGACGACGGCGTCGCCGACGTGCGGGGTGGAGGAGAGCGTGCCGTTCTTCTCGCCGTACGTGTAGAAGGACAGGGCCAGGTCGCTGAGGGTGCCCAGGTTCCTGACGCCGTTGCGGGCCCAGACCCAGCCGGCGAAGTCGGCGCACCAGGCGTGGGCGGTCCGGCCGTTCACACAGCTGCTGTTCTGGTTGGGGCCGCCCACGTAACCGCCGTGGGCGCAGGCACCGTTGCCCTCCTCGCCGCGGGCGGTGGCGGCTATGGCGCCGCCGAGGGAGTCGGCGGCGGCGGGAGCGGCGGTGACCATCGTGAGGGCGGTCGCGGCCACGGCCGAGGTCGAGGCGAGGCGGATGGCGATCGTCTTGAGGCGGGACATGGCGGGGCTCCATGAGTGAGGTGTGAAGGGAAGGACGCGGGGCCCCGGGGGCTACTCCCAGGCGGTGGTGAGCGAGCCGGCCGCGGCGGCCTGGGCGGAACGGGTACGCAGCATGGGAGTGCCCTTCGGGGAACGCTGACGGGTGGTCGCCCCGGCGCCGCGTCCCGCGGTGACGCCTCGTCCGGTGGCTCCGGTCGGGCCCCCGCCCTTCCGGTGGTCCCAGCCTCGCCGTGGCTCAAAGGGGTCGGAAGGGCTTTCGGGTGGACGGAAACGGCCCTGGCCCGATCCGGCCGCCGGCTCCGGGGACGGCCCGCGCGAGCTCCGCGAGGTACGGCGCGAGGAGGGGGACCCCGACGCCGGTGACGTGCCAGCCGCGCAGGGCCCGTACGTCCCGCACGGCGCGCCGGCAGAGGGCCTCCGTACGCCGCTCCGCCTCGCCCAGGGTGTCGGCGAGGACGTACACCCCCACCACGGGGTCGGGCAGCGCGTACGGGTGCGCCGACACGTGCTCGACCGGGCCGTCCTCGTCCGCCTCGGCGAGGGCGCGGATCGAACCCGCCACGTCCGGGGCGAGTCGGGCAGCACCGAAGGGGGCGCGGACGCCCACGTGAACGAGGTACATGCGCCCCACTGTGGCGGTCGGACCGCCCCGGTCGAAGCCGCCGGTGTGGACGGTTGGGGCCCTGGCCGGAAGCGGCCGGCCGCTGGTCCACCCGATCACCGCGTGCGATGATGCGCTCACCTTGATCAAAGGTCACACGGGGGGAACCGCTGTGCTAGCCACACTTGGCCTCGACGCGACCACCGAGGCCGTCTACCGAGCGATGCTCGCGTACCCGCGCGAGGGGGTCAAAGCCCTCGCCGCGCACCTCGACACGCCCGAGGACGACGTCCGCCGCGCCCTCGACACCCTCAGCGAACTGTCCCTGATCCGGCCGTCCTACGAACAGGCCGGGGAGCTGCGCGCCGTCTCGCCCGAGGTCGGCATGGAGATCCTGATGGCCCGCCAGCAGGCCGAACTGGCGGCCCAGCAACTGCGCATCGAGGCCTCGCGCGCGGCGGCGGCGCAGCTCATCGCCGAGTTCGCGGACCTCACGCCGGCGACCACCAGCCCGGGGGTCGACCAGCTCGTCGGCCTGGACGAGATCCGCAACCGGATCACTGCCCTGGCGCGTGGCGCGCAGACGGAGCTGATGACCTTCGCGCCGGGCGGCGGCCAGCACCCGCAGACCCTGGAGGCGTCGAAGCCGACCGACGAGGCGCTGCTGGGCCGGGGGATCCGGATGCGCTCGCTGTTCCAGGACAGCGTGCGCAACAGCCGGCCGAACGTGGCGTACGCGACGTGGCTGACCGAGCTGGGCGGCGAGGTGCGGACCTCCCCGGACCTGCCGACCCGGATGATGATCTTCGACCGTTCCACGGCGGTGATCCCGGTGAGCACCGACGACAGCGCCGCCGGAGCGGTGATCCTCACGGGGAACGGCACGCTGACCGCGCTGTGCGCGCTCTTCGAGAACGTGTGGTCGGGCGCGCGCCCGCTGGGCGTGGCGCAGGACCGCGCCGAGGGGGCGCTCACGGCGCAGGAGGCCACCGTGATCAGGCTGTTGGCGCAGGGCCTGACGGACGAGGCCATCGCCAAGCGCCTGGCGGTGTCCCCGCGCACGGCCCGCCGACTGGCGGGCGGGCTGATGGAACGTCTGGGCGCGGTCAGTCGCTTCGAGTTCGGGGTCCGCGCGGTCCAGCAGGGCTGGCTGCCGAACAACCCCTAGAGCGCGCGGTGCGTGTGGCGCGCCGTACGCGCGGGGCGGTACGCGGTGTCCCGTACGCGCGGCGCGCCGCGCGCGCGGTCAGCTCGCGCGGAAGGAGCGGCGGTAGGCCGTCGGGGAGACGCCGATCGCGTCCGACAGGTGCCGGCGCAGGGAGACGGCCGTACCGAAGCCCGCGTGGGCGGCGACCTCGTCGACCGGCAGTTCCGTGGTCTCCAGCAGCCGCCGGGCGTGGTCCACGCGCCGCTGGGCCAGCCACTGCCCCGGCGGCATGCCGACCTCCTCCCCGAACCGCCGGCAGAAGGTCCGCACGCTCATCCGGGCGTGCCGCGCCAACTCCGCCAGGGAAAGCGGCCGGTGGAGCCGCTCCAGGGCCCAGGCGCGGGTCGCCGCCGTCGTGGCGACCTCCGGCTCCGGCATCGGGCTCTCGATGTACTGGGCCTGCCCGCCGGCCCGCCACGGCGGGACCACGCACAGCTTCGCCACCCGGTTGGCGATCTCGCTGCCGTGGTCGCGGCGCAGCAGGTGCAGGCACAGGTCGACCCCGGCGGCGACACCGGCCGCCGTCAGCACCCGCCCGTCGTCGACGAACAGCACCTTCGCGTCGACCTCCACGCCCGGGAAGGCCCGCTGGAAGTCGGCGGCGGCGTTCCAGTGGGTGGTGGCGCGGCGGCCGTCGAGGAGACCGGCGGCGGCGAGGACGTAGGAGGCGGTGCAGATCGACACGATGCGGGCGTGCGGTGGCAGCAGTTCCAGGGCCCGGGCCAGTTCGGCGGGCAGCCAGTCGCGCTCCTCGCCGGTGGCGCAGGTGAACGGCGGGATGACGAGCGTGTCCGCCGTGGCGAGGGCCTCGCGGCCGTAGGAAACGCCGATGGTGAAGTCGGCGCTCGTGGTCACCGGGCCGCCGTCGAGGCCGCACGTGAGGATCTCGTAGAGCGGCTCCCCGGCCGGGCCGGCGGCCGTGCCGAAGATCTTCGCGGGGATGCTCATCTCGAAGGGGTAGACGCCTTCGAGGGCGAGGACGACGACGCGGTGCACGGCAGGATCCTACTGGCAAGATCTGTTCCGTTGTCGGCGTTCTTGCCGCTCGTTCCCCCTGCCCCGATGCGGAAATCTTGTCCTCGTCCGGGCCGCGAGGGCCCGCTGAGCAGGGGAAACGAACCATGGGCAAGACGATGCGCGCGATCGGCCAGGACACCTTCGGCGGGCCCGAGGTCCTGAAGGTCGTCGAGACCGAACGGCCCGAGCCCGCCGTCGCCGAGGTCCTCGTACGGGTCCACGCGGCCGGGGTGAACCCGACGGACTCCTGGCACCGGGCCACCGGCGGGCTCGCCGGCGAGATCGTCCCGCTCGGCTGGGACCTGTCCGGGGTGGTCGAGGCGGTCGGGCTCGGCGTCACCACCCTCGCCCCCGGCGACGAGGTGTTCGGCATGCCCCGCCACCCCGTCCCGGCGGGCACGTACGCCGAGTACGTCACCTCCCCCGCCCGGCACCTGGTGCGCAAGCCGGCCGCGCTGAGCCACGTGGAGGCGGCGGCCCTGCCGCTGGCCGCGCTCACCGCCTGGCAGGCGCTGGTGGACACCGCCGACGTGCGGCCCGGACAGCGGGTGCTCGTCCACGCGGCGGCCGGCGGCGTCGGCCACCTCGCCGTGCAGATCGCCAAGGCGCGCGGGGCCCACGTCATCGGGACCGCCCGCGCCGCCAAGCACGACCTGCTGCGCGCGTGGGGCGCGGACGAGGTCGTCGACTACACGCGCACGGAGTTCGAGACGGCGACCGCACCGGTCGACGTCGTCCTCGACACGATCGGCGGGGAGTACGGGCCCCGCTCCCTGAAGGCCCTGCGCCCCGGCGGGTTCCTGGTCTCCCTCGCCTCCCCCGCCGAGGCCCACCTCGCCGAACGGGCCCGCCCGCTCGGCCTGCGGGCCGCGTTCATGGCCGTGGAGGCCGACCCGGCGGGGATGCGGGAGATCGCGGCGCTGGTCGGGGCCGGCCGGCTGCGGCCCGCGATCGACGCGGTGCTGCCGCTGGAGCGGGTGGCCGAGGCGCACGAGCGCGCCGACACCCGCCGCACCACCGGCAAGATCGTCCTGTCGCTGACCGACTGAACCGGCCGGCCCGGGCCTGCTACGTGGTCCAGCGCTGAGAGGCCTCGCCGGCGCAGCTCGTGGTGTTCAGGCCGCCGGCCATCGGCAGGTCGAGGCAGCCGCCGCTGAAGTCGTTGCGCAGGCCGCCGTCCGAGGTCCACCGCCACACCATCGAATTGCCCTGCTCGCAGTCCCCGACGAAGACGGCCTGGCCCAGGAAGTTGGCGTACAGGCAGCCGCCGGACTGTTGGTTCCTCAGCTTGAAGCCGCCGTCGGAGCGGGGTTGCGCGGTCCAGCGCGCGCTGCCGTCCGCGCAGGAGCCGGAGTCCGAGGAGCCGTAGACCTGGGTGACGCACTCCCCGTTGTCGCCGTTGCGGAAGGTGTGCGTGCCGGAGGTGGGGCGGGACGGCGGGGCGGGCGGCTTCGGCGGGGCGGCCGTGGGCGGCGCCGGGTCGTTGCCACCGGAGGGCGTGCCTCCCGGGTTGCCGGTGCCACCCCCTGCGCCACCTCCCGCGCCGCCTCCCGCGCCGTTCTGTCGGCCGGGGTCGGTTCCGGGGCCCGGTCCGGGGGCGGGGCCGTTGCCCGTGCCGCCGGCGGCCGGGCCTTGGGCGCCGCCGCCGGCGCCCGCGTTCCCCTCGGGAGCCGGGCTCTGGACCTGGCCCTGCGGCTGTCCCTGCGCCTGTCCCGGGCCGGCGGAGGGCACCCCTGAGGGGCTGCCGGACGGGGAGGGGGTGCCGGAGCCCGTCGCCGGGGGCGGGGCGGCCCGGTCCGGGGCGCCCGCGGACGGGCTCGCGGGCGCGCCGGCCCGGAGCGGTCCGGTGTGCGGGAGGTTCTGGACGACGAGCGTGGTGCCGCCCGCGACCACGACGACGGGGACGACGGCGAGCAGGATCCGGGTCCGGCGGTCGTGGCGGCGCCGCTCGGGGCGCCGCGCGTCCGCGACGGCCGCGGCCGCGGGCTTCTCCGCGGCCTCCGGCGCCCCGTCGGCGGGCGGCTCCGCGTCCGGGGCGCCCGCGCCGCCGCCGAGGGGCAGGGTGGGGACGTCGAGGTCCCGGACGGTCGCGACGAACGCGGCCCGTTCGGCCAGCCTCCCGGCGACGGCGCCCGGCCAGACCGGGGCGCCGGCCGGGGCACCGGAGGAGGCGCCGGAGGGGCCTCGGCGGGCCGCGCGTTCGAGGAGTCCGGCGGCGGTGGGCCGGTCCGCGGGCTCCTTGGCGAGGCAGTCCGCGACGACCCCGGCCAGCTCCGGGTCCACCTCCCGCAGCGGCTCCAGGTCGGGTTCCTCGTGCACGATCCGGTACAGCACCCCGTGCCCGGACTCCTCGCCGAACGGCGGCCGGCCGCAGGCCGCGTACGCGAGGACGGAACCCAGGGCGAACACGTCCGTCGCGCCGCTCAGCGGGCGGCCCGAGGCCTGTTCGGGAGCCATGTAGGCGGGCGTGCCCACGACCATGCCGGTCCGGGTCAGTTGGCTCTGTTCGGCGGCGCGGGCCACGCCGAAGTCGATGAGGGTGACGCCGTCGGGGGTGAGCATGACGTTGGACGGCTTCAGGTCGCGGTGCACCATGTCGAGCGCGTGGACGGCCGCGAGGCCCGCCGCGGCCTCGCGGAGCAGCGACCACAGGGCGGGCGCGGGCAGGGGGCCCGCGTTCAGCTCGACCGCCTGCCGGAGCGTGAGCCCGGGGACGTACGCGGTGGCGAACCACGGCGGGCGCGCGGTGCGGTCGCCGGCGAGCAGCGGTGCGGTGGCCCGCGCGGGCAGCCGCGCGAGGTTGTCCAGTTCGTGCCCGAAGCGGCGCAGGAAGTCCTCGTCCTCACCGACGACGGAGGCCAGCAGCTGTTTCACCGCCACGTACCGGCCCTCGTGCACCCCGAGGTACACCCGCCCCATACCGCCGGATCCGAGCCTGCCCGCCAGCGGGATCGGCCCTATTCGGCGCGGATCGTCCGCCTCCAGCGGCTCGGCTCCGCTCCCCCTCAGTTCCCACACGTCAGCCTCGGCCTCGTCAGCGTCGCGGTCGGTCCCCGGTCGCTGCAAGGTACCCGATGGCGGCGGATCGGCAACGCCCGCATGGGTGGGCGGAGTTGGCGACCCGTCACCGGCGGCTGGTTTTCGCCGGTGACGGGTCTCAAGTGCGGCGGGTGCGCGGCGGGAATTCAGCGGGTGGCGACCGTGATGCCCTCCAGGAACGGTTCGAGGGCCGCGCGCCAAGCGGCCGGTTGGTCGTAGTGGAGGTAGTGGCCGGCGTCGGGGATCTCGGCGTACTGGCCGGCGGGCAGGACGCGGACCATCTCCTGGGCCTCCGCGCGGCCCAGTTCGCCGTCCAGCCCGCGGACCACGAGGGTGGGGCAGCGGACCTGGGCCAGCTCCTCCCAGTGGGCGTCGTGCACCCACGTCTCGCGGGCCGTCAGCATCTGGTCGCGGGAGAACAGCGGGCGCCAGCCGTCCGGGGCCTCGTGCATGACCTCGGCGAAGAACGCGCCGCGGCCCGGGTCGGGGCGCTCCACCCGGGGGTCGTCCTCCCCGAACCAGCGGCGGGCGGCGTCCTGGGTGGGGAAGGGCAGGGGCCAGCGGCGGAACCATTCCTCCCACTCCGCTTGCGAGGCCGCCCCCAGGGCGGAGGCCCGCATGTCGCAGATGACCAGGGCCCGGACGAGGTCGGGGCGGCGGGCGGCGAGCTGCCAGGCGGTGAGGGCGCCCATGGAGTGGCCCACGAGGATCACGGGGGCGAGGCCGAGCTGCTCGACGGCGGCCTCGGCATCGGCCACGAAGGCCTCGCGGCCCAGCGGGGTCGTGGCATCGGGGCCCGGATCCGGGCCTGAGCCCGGTCCTCCGCCCGCGCGGGATCCCGACGCCGGACCGTAAACGGAACGGTGCCGGCGACCGCGGTCGGGGTCGAGGTCGGGGCGGTGCCCGGGACGGGGGACGGAGTGGGGGCCGGGGTGGGGGCCGGGGTCGGGGTCGGGTCCGGGGTCCGCGCCGGCCTCCGGCCGGTCGCTGTGGCCGTGTCCGCGCTGGTCGAGGGCGACCACCCGGCGGTGCTCGCCGAGCCAGCGCGCGGTGTCGGCCCAGTGGAGGGCGCGGCCCATCAGGCCGTGGAGTAACAGGACGCCGGGGGTCCGGGGATCCTCCGGCGGTTCGCGGAATTCCCAGGCGGCCAAGCGGAGGCCGTCGGCCCCCGTCACATCGATGCGTCGTACCACCGCGGATGCACCCCCTTCGCTCCCGGCCAGACTATCGAACCCGCATTCGAAAACGGGCGTCTCGCCGACAACACCGCTCTTTCGAGTGACCTTGCTCAAGGATTGGCCGCCGCTGCCGATGGAGATCCTTTCAGCAGGGAGGCGGGCCGCTCGGGGAAGACGGTCCGAAGGGGATGACCTTGAGAGCTCGGGGCTCCAGGTCAACCAGGGGAGGACGGGTCCCGGCGCCGCGAGGCGCCGGGACCTTCCGTTTCCACCGTTCCACCCATGGCCGGCCCGGCGTCGACCGACGCCGGACGCGGGATCAGCGCTTGGCGACGAACACGTGCGAGGCGATCTCCGCGTCCAGTTCGGCCGCCTCACCGCCACTGCCGACCAGCACCCCGCCGGGGGACTCCGTCACGCTCACCACCGAACCGGGCTGTACGCCCGCCCGGCGCAGCGTGTACATCAACTGGGCGTCCGTCTGGATCGGCTCGCCGATCCGGCGGACGACCACCGTCTTGCCCTCGGTGCCCGGGTCCAGCTCGGACAGGCTGACCATGCCGTCCTCCAGGAACGGATCGGCCTCGGCCTTCTCGCCCAGCTCCTCCAGGCCCGGGATCGGGTTCCCGTAGGGCGACTCGGTCGGGTGGCGCAGCAGCTCCAGCACGCGCCGCTCCACCGCCTCGCTCATCACGTGCTCCCAGCGGCAGGCCTCGGCGTGCACCTGCTCCCACTCCAGGCCGATCACGTCGACCAGGAGACACTCCGCGAGACGGTGCTTGCGCATGACGCGGGTGGCGAGCTTGCGGCCCTCGTCGGTCAGTTCCAGGTGCCGGTCACTGGCGACCGCCACCAGACCGTCGCGCTCCATGCGCGCGACCGTCTGGCTGACCGTCGGGCCGCTCTGGTCGAGCCGCTCGGCGATCCGGGCGCGCATGGGGACCACACCTTCCTCTTCCAGTTCCAGAATGGTGCGGAGGTACATCTCCGTGGTGTCGATCAGTCCGGACATTCGTGCCCCTCGGATTGCGTGCGCTGGCCCTGCCCCCAATTCTGACGCATCGGGCCGACAACCGTCCCGCGCCGAGCGTCAAGGCATGTACGGGACATCTCCCCCCGCACCGGCCCGGGCCGTCCGGCCCCCGCCGCCCGGGACCTCGGTCCGGGGATTGACGCCCGTATTGACACGCCCTTGGTCCAGACCGCACGGTGAGCGGCGGACACCACGACGCACCCCCACCGCACCGCATCTGGAAGGGCCTACGGCGTATGAGCGAGAGCAAGCTGGCCGGGCAGTTCTTCGACGCAGCCATCGGCCTGCTGGAGCGGGTCCGCGACGAGGAGGGCCCGCGGATCGCCGAGGCCGGAACGGCCATCGCCGAGGCCGTCGCCTCCGGGAACCGACTGTTCGCGTTCGGCGCCGGACACTCCTCGCTGCCCGCCCAGGACGTGGTCTACCGGGCCGGCGGACTCGCGCTGATGAACTTCCTCGCCGTCCCCGGCACCGCCGGCGTCGACGTCATGCCGGCGACACTGGGCAGCGCCCTCGAGCGGGTCGACGGTCTGGCCGGAGCGGTTCTGGACAGCAGCCCCGCCTCGGACGGCGACGTACTGGTGATCATCTCCCTCTCGGGGCGCAACGCGCTGCCGGTCGAGATGGCCATGAACGCCCGCGCGATCGGGCTCAAGGTGATCGGCGTGACCTCCCTGGCGTACGCGACGGAGACCCGGTCGCGGCACGTCTCGGGCACCTACCTGAAGGACCACTGCGACATCGTCCTCGACAGCAAGATCGCGGTCGGTGACGCCGAGCTGACGGCCGACGGCATCGACGCCCCGTTCGCCCCCGCCTCCACCGTGGTCACCAGCGCGATCATGCAGGCGGTCATGGCGGCGGCGGCCGGCGAGCTCGCCGCGCGCGGCCTGGAGCCGCCGCTGCTGCGCTCGGGCAACGTGGACGGCGGCCACGAGTGGAACGGCCGCGTGATGCAGGAGTACGGCGACCGGATCTTCTTCCGGCACTGAGCGCCCCGCCCGCCCCACGACCGGCTCGCGGGAGACCCCGGGCCGGCTACGCCGGGCGTCCCGCCAGGTCCAGGTCGGCGGCGACGCGGGCGGCGACCTCCTCCGCGTACAGCGCGTCCGCGCGCTCGAACGCCGGCCGGGAGGGGCCGCGCAGGAACGTGAGCGTGCCCACGGTCCGGCCGCGGCTGCGCAGCACCGTGCACAGGGCGTGCGTCGCTCCCGAAGGCCACCTTCGGGCGCGGGCCCACGCCTCGGCCGCCTCGCCGCCGGGGGCCCCGGGGGCGCTGGCGCGGACCGGGCCGATCCGGTCCAGGGCCTGGAGCGCCGGGTGCGCGTTCTCGTAGCGGACCGGGATCGCGCCGGGGCCGGGCAGGGTCAGCGTCCGTCCGGACGGGGAGGGCGTCGAGCGGACGAGGCGGCGCCCCGAGTCTGCCGCGAGTACGTCGACCAGCGCGTGGTCCGCGAAGCCGGCCAGCGCGTAGTCCAGGCGGACGGCGGCGGCCTCGGTCGGGTCCTCGCAGTCGGCGGCGGCCCGCCCGGCGCGGTGGAGCTGGTTGGCCCGGAAGCGCAGCTGCCCGGTGTCCAGTTCGGCCTGCCGGCCCTCGGTGACGTCCTGGAACAGCCAGCCGACCCCGAGCGGCACCGGCTCCTCGGCGAGCGGGGAGGCCAGGCGCAGGAACCCGGACCGCCAGCAGCGCCGGCGCACCCCCTCGGGGGTGCGCACGGACACCCACAGCTCCAGCGGGGCGGGCGGCGCGCCCTCGGCGAGGACGTGTTGGAGCGCGCCCTCCAGTTCCTCGACGCCCTGTTCCAGCAGGTCGCCGAGCGGCCGGCCGAGCAGTGCGGCGCGGCCGGCCCCGAAGGCGCGGGCGGCGTGGGTGTTGACGACGGCCGGGCGCAGGTCGACGTCGACGAGGACGACGCCCCAGGAGGCGTCGTCCATCAGCGCCTCGCTGAGGGCGATGGAGCGTTCGAGGTCGATCTGGGCGTGGACCTCGCTGAAGGCGCAGTACACGCCGGCCGGTTTCCCGTCGGCGCCCGGCACCCCGGCGGACTGGGTGCGCACGAGGACGCGGCCGCCGTCCTTGGTCAGCAGGGCGAACTCGTGGACCCGCCGGCCCGGGGCGTCCTGCGCCGCCATGAGCCGGTCCTGTACGTCGTCGGCGTCGGCGGGGCGCACCGCCCAGCCGGCGAACCCGTGGCGGCCCACGGCCTCGGCGGCGGACCAGCCGAGTATCCGCTCGGCCTCGCGGTTCCAGTGGGTGATCACGCCGTCGGCGTCGAACGCGCACAGGGCGGCGTCCATCCCGTCCAGCAGCGCTGCCAGCAGATCGTCGGTGGTCTCACCACGTCCGGAAGCACTCACCCGGCACCCCCCGCAGGTGTTCGCGTGTGCGGCACGTCAGATCATTCAACTGGAACGTGACGCACACCACACGCACTTCCCGGAATCGTCCCGGAATGTTCCGTGCGATACCGGCCGGCGGCCCGCGGCGGTCGTGCGCGCGGGTCGCCGCGGCGGCCGTCAGTCGGCGGTGACCAGCAGGACCATCGCGACCAGGAAGGCCACCACGATCCCCACCGTGCCCCACATCAGCGCGGCGACCGTCCGCCGCTCGCGCGCCGCCTGCCGGTCCATGCGGCGCAGCGCCGGCGGTTCGGCCTCCCAGTCGGGGCCGCGCAGCTCCTCCCAGGCGGCGCGCAGGGCGTCGACCTCGCGCCGCACGTCCACGTGGTCGTCGTCCACGTACACGAGCCGGAGGCGGCGTCCGGTGGAGTCGTAGGCGTACGAGACCAGGTTCGGCCCGCTCCCGGCCAGGGCGGCACCCGGATGGGGCACGGCCCGGATGTCCTGGACGTCCTCCCAGGCCAGGCGGCGGCTCCGGGTGAAGCGGCGGACCCGGATCCCCTGGAGGTCGGCGGAGGTGGAGCAGCGCTTCGACGCCCACACCAGCCAGCCGAAGAAGACCAGGATCACGGCCATGACCAGGGCCTTCACCCCGCCGGGGGCGTCGTCGAGGTTCATGACGGACAGGGCGACGCCGGGTGTGCCGATGCCGACGGCGACGTAGACGGCGGTCATCTGTCGGGCGTGGACGCGGTACTCGCGCGGCAGAAGTCGTGCGCTCATGACACCCCTCCCCGACGGCCCCGGTGCGGGAGGGTCAGTGTAAGGAGTAACTCCCTTGCAAAACAGGGAAGTTGCAGGGCATTTCGGGAGGTCGAAATCCCGCCCCGATAAATCGGTTGAGGCGCTCCCGGGGCGGGCCTAGGCTCTGCCGTACACGAGAAGGGAGGTGGTTCCCGAAATGTACGGAAACCGGACGCGTGAGGTGGCTGCGGGCTAGGGCCCGTCGTCAGCAACGCACCCAGTGCGGTGCCAGGCGTAGAGCCCGGTACCAATCCCAAGCAGTCACCCGACCCGCGGGCTCGCCGGCACGTCCGGCCGGCTCCTCTCACTGCAGGAGAGGAACCCGAGCCCGCGGGTCGTCTGCGTTCCCGGCGCCGAGCCCGAGGCCGGCGCCGACGTCCCGGCCCCGAGGGCCTACGGGCAGAGCCGCTCGACCCGCCACTCGCCGTCGTCCGCGACGTAGCGCAGCCGGTCGTGCAGGCGGTTCTCGTGCCCCTGCCAGAACTCCACCGCGTCGGGCACCACCCGCACCCCGCCCCACTCGGGCGGCACCGGCACCTGCTCGCCCTCGGGGTAGCGCTCCGCGAGCTCGGCGTAGCGGCGGTCCAGCTCCTCGCGCGAGCCGATCACCCGGGACTGCTCGCTCGCCCAGGCGCCCAGCTGCGAGCCGTGCGGGCGGGAGCGGAAGTAGGCGGCGGTCTCGTCGCGGCCGATCCGCTCGGCGGAGCCCGTGACGACGACCTGGCGGGCGATGGGGTGCCAGGGGAAGAGGAGCGAGGCGAACGGGTTCTCGTCGATCTCCCGCATCTTGCGGGATCCGTAGTTGGTGAAGAAGACGAAGCCCCGGTCGTCGAACCGCTTCAGCAGCACCGTGCGGGAGCTGGGGCGTCCGGCGGCGTCGGCGGTCGAGACGATCATGGCGTTCGGTTCGAAGACGTGCGCGACGGCCGCCTGCCGGAACCAGCGGGCGAACTGCGCCATCGGGTCGTCCGCGAGGCCCTCCTCCAGGACGATCTCGGAGCGGTACTGCCTGCGCATGACGGCGGGGTCAAGGTCCTGATGGGTCACGCCGCCATCCTGCACCAGGACACCGGCGGCCGGTGTGCCGTATGTCACGCTTCCGAACCACAAGCGGAACGGACAAAATCTTGGGGCCGGTCCGAGGGGCCCCGCGAGGGTGACCATCGGCCGTGCCGGGCATCAACGGGGATGACCGCGCCGGACCGCGAATCACGCCGGGAGCCGCGCGTGTTCGCACTATCTGAGGAGCCGCCTGATGTCCGATTTCGTACCCGGACTCGAAGGGGTCGTCGCGTTCGAGACGGAGATCGCCGAGCCCGACAAGGAAGGCGGGTCGCTGCGCTACCGGGGGGTGGACATCGAAGACCTGGTCGGCCACGTCTCCTTCGGGAACGTGTGGGGCCTGCTGGTCGACGGAGCGTTCAACCCGGGCCTGCCGGCCGCCGAGCCCTTCCCGATCCCGGTGCACTCCGGCGACATCCGCGTCGACGTGCAGTCCGCGCTCGCCATGCTCGCCCCGGTCTGGGGCCTGAAACCCCTGCTCGACATCGACGAGGCCACCGCCCGCGACGACCTCGCGCGGGCCGCCGTCATGGCCCTGTCCTACGTCGCCCAGTCCGCCCGCGGCCAGGGCCTGCCCATGGTCCCGCAGCGCGAGATCGACAAGGCCGACTCCGTCGTCGAGCGGTTCATGATCCGCTGGCGGGGCGAGCCCGACCCCAAGCACGTCAAGGCCGTGGACGCCTACTGGACCTCGGCTGCCGAGCACGGCATGAACGCCTCCACCTTCACCGCCCGCGTCATCGCCTCCACCGGCGCCGACGTGGCCGCCGCCCTGTCGGGCGCGGTCGGCGCGATGTCCGGCCCGCTGCACGGCGGCGCCCCCTCGCGCGTCCTCGGCATGATCGAGGAGATCGAGCGGACCGGCGACGCCGTCGCGTACGTGAAGAAGGCCCTGGACCAGGGCGAGCGCCTGATGGGCTTCGGGCACCGCGTGTACCGGGCCGAGGACCCGCGCGCCCGCGTCCTGCGCCGCACCGCGAAGGAGCTGGACGCCCCGCGCTACGAGGTGGCCGCCGCCCTGGAGAAGGCCGCGCTGGAGGAGCTGCACGCCCGCCGCCCCGACCGGGTCCTCGCCACGAACGTGGAGTTCTGGGCCGCGATCATGCTGGACTTCGCGGAGGTCCCGGCGCACATGTTCACCTCCATGTTCAGCTGCGCCCGCACCGCCGGCTGGTCCGCGCACATCCTGGAGCAGAAGCGCACCGGCCGCCTGGTGCGCCCGTCGGCGCGCTACGTCGGCCCCGGCCGGCGCGACCCGCGCGACATCGAGGGCTACGCGGACATCGTCGCGACCGCCTGATCCGGCACGGTCCGCGCGCGACCACGGGCGCCGCTCCCCGCACCGGGGGGCGGCGCCCCGTCGCGTCAGGTCAGGGCGGCGTCCAGGATCCGGGACCACTGGGCGACGACGCGGGCCCGGCGGGCCGTGTCGTCGGTGAGGACGTTGGCCAGGCCCAGGCCCCGGGCCATGTCGAGCAGGCCCTGCACGGTCTCCCGTACGCCGGGCACGGACTCGTCGGCGCCCAGCAGCTCGACGGCGATGCGGTGGGTCTCGCGGCCCACGCGGGCCTCCAGCTCGGTGACCTGCGGGCGCAGCTGGTCCTCGTTGGAGGCGGCCACCCACAGTTGCAGCGCGGCCCGGAAGAGGGCGCCCGTGTACAGGTCGACGAGGGCCTCGACCACGGCCGGGCGGGGTGCGGGTGCGGTGTGGAACAGCTCGCGCAGGGCGGTGGAGCGCTCCTCGGCGACGTACTCGACGGCGGCCGTGAAGAGGGCCTCGCGGGTCGGGAAGTGGTGCTGCGCGGCGCCCCGCGAGACGCCGGCGCGTTCGGCGACGACGCCGACGGTGGAGCCGGCCCAGCCGTGTTCGGCGAGGCAGGAGACGGCCGCCTCCAGGAGGTGGCGTCGGGTGACCCGGCTGCGGGCCTGCTTGGGGCCGGTCACCGTACCCATGCGGCGTCCCGGCGCTCGAAGCGGGCGGTGATGCCCTCGCGGGCCTCGTCGGAGGCGAAGAGGCGGGCGGACAGCTCGCCCAGGCGGGCGCCGTCGCGTTCCAGCGCCTCCCGTACCGGCGCGCTGACCAGGGCCTTCGTCTCGGCCAGGGCCTGCGGTGCGGCCTTGCGCAGGCCGGCGAGGACGGGTGCGAGGGCCTCGTCCACGTCCCCGTCGGTGTGCAGGGTGAGGAGTCCGACGCGGGCGGCCTCGGCGGCGTCGAAGGCCTCGGCGGTCAACAGGTAGCGGGAGGCCGCGCGCGGGTCGAGGCGGGGCAGCAACGGCATCGAGATCACGGCCGGGGCCAGGCCCAGGTGGGTCTCGGTGAAGGCGTACGTGGACGCGGGCCCGGCGGCGGCGATGTCGCAGGCGCCGAGCAGCCCGAGGCCACCGGCCCGCACGTGTCCGGTGACGCGCGCGACGACGGGCTTGGGCAGCGTGACGACCTCGCGCAGCAGGGCGAGGAAGTCGGCGGGGGCGCACGGGGACTTCAGGTCGGCTCCGGCGCAGAAGGTGGTGCCGGTGTGGGTGAGGACGACGGCCCGGACCTCGGGATCCGCGCCGGCGGCGGCGAGAGCGGCGCGCAGCTCGGCGACGAGTCCGGTGGAGAGCGCGTTGCGGTTCGCCGGGGAGTCGAGGGTGAGCGTGGTGACGCCGTTCGCCTGGCCGGCTTGTACGAGTGGGGGCATGTCTCCTCCGGAGGGCGGGGCGCGGGGCGGACGGGCGGCGGGCCGGGACGGGCGGGGCCGTGCGGGAGCGGGGTGACGCGGGAGCGGGGTGACGCGGTGCGGGTGGTGCGGGTGGTGCGGGTGCCGTCCGGGGCGGGTGCGGCGTGCGGCGCCCCCTTGTGGATCAGAGTGTGCAAGCGGCGCCGCCCGCCGCCAAATCCCGCCCCGCGCCCCGGCTCCTCCCCCCGCCCCTCCCCACCCCTCCCGGATGCTCCTAGTAGGACTTGGGCAGGCCCAGCGTCTGGTGGGAGACGAAGTTGAGGATCATCTCGCGGCTGACCGGGGCGATGCGGGCGACCCTGGCCGCGGTGATCAGCGAGGCGAGTCCGTACTCGCGGGTGAGGCCGTTGCCGCCGAGGGTGTGGACGGCCTGGTCGACGGCGCGCACGCAGGCCTCGCCGGCGGCGTACTTGGCCATGTTGGCGGCCTCGCCCGCGCCGAGGTCGTCGCCGGCGTCGTAGAGGTGGGCGGCCCTGCGCATCATCAGGCGGGCCAGCTCCAGCTCGATGTGGGCCTGGGCCAGGGGGTGCGCGACGGCCTGGTGGGCGCCGATGGGCTCGCGCCACACCTGGCGGGTCTTGGCGTAGTCGACGGCGCGGGCGAGGGCGTGGCGGCCCATGCCGATGGCGAAGGCGGCCGTCATGATCCGTTCGGGGTTGAGGCCGGCGAAGAGTTGCAGCAGGCCCGCGTCCTCGTCGCCGACCAGCGCCTCGGCGGGCAGCCGCACGTCGTCGAGGACGAGCTCGAACTGCTTCTCCGCCGCCTGGAGTTCCATGTCGATCACGGTCCGGCCGAAGCCGGGGGCGTCGCGCGGGACGATGAACAGGCAGGGCTTGAGGCGTCCGGTGCGGGCGTCCTCGGTGCGGCCGACGACGAGGGTGGCGTCGGCGATGTCCACGCCCGAGATGAACACCTTGCGGCCGGTGAGGACCCACTCGTCGCCGTCCCGGCGGGCGGTGGTGGTGATGCGGTGGGAGTTGGAGCCGGCGTCGGGTTCGGTGATGCCGAAGGCCATGGTGCGGCTGCCGTCGGCGAGGCCGGGCAGCCAGGCCCGCTTCTGGGCCTCGGTGCCGAAGCGGGCGATGACCGTGCCGCAGATGGCGGGCGAGACCACCATCATCAGCAGCGGGCAGCCGGCCGCGCCCAGCTCCTCCAGGACGAGGGAGAGTTCGGCGATGCCGCCGCCCCCGCCGCCGTACTCCTCGGGCAGGTTGACCCCGAGGTAGCCGAGCTTGGCGGCGTCCGCCCACAGCTCGTCGGGGTGGCGGCCCTCGCGGGCGGTGCGGGCGAGGTACTCGCGCCCGTAGCGCTGCCCGAGGGCGGCGACGGCGGCGCGCAGGGCGCGGTGTTCCTCGGATTCGACTTCGACGGCGGCGGGGCTCATGACGGCGTTTCCTCCTGGACTACGGCGAGCAGGGCGCCGAACTCGACCGGGCGGCCGAGGGCGGCGTGGAGCGCGGTGAGCGTGCCGGAGGCCGGAGCGAGGATGCGGTGCTCCATCTTCATGGCCTCCAGCCAGAGCAGGGGCTGCCCGGCGGTGACGGCGACGCCGGGGGCGAGGCCCTCGGCGATCCGGACGACGGTGCCGGGCATGGGGGCGAGCAGGGAGCCCGGTTCGGTGCGGTCCCGCCGGTCGGGGAAGCGGGGCACGGGCACGAGGGTGTGGGAGCCGAGGACGGAGTCCACGTGGATCTCGGGGCGCCCGTCCGGCTCGTTCGACCGATGTTTCACGTGGAACATCCGCCGGACGCCGTCGACTTCGAGCGTGACGAGCTCCCGCCGGGCCTCGACGACCCGGACGCCGGGGTGCTCGACCGGCCGGTGGCGGGCCTCGAACTCGGCGCCGTCCACGGTGTAGCGGCGGCTCTGGGGCGCGGAACGGAGGTTGCGCCAGCCGCCGAGGCGGGCGGCGAGGGGGGCGCCGGGCGCGGGGGCGGCCTCGGCGAGGGCGGCGGCGAGGACCGCCAGGGCGGGGTCGGGGCCGTCGGCCGTCAGGGCGGGCAGGTGCCGTTCGTAGAAGCCGGTGTCGAGCCGGGCGGCGGCGAAGTCGGGGTGGCGCAGGGAGCGTACGAGGAGGTCGCGGTTGGTGGTCAGGCCGTGGATCCGGGCCCGGGACAGGGCGTGGGCGAGGATGCGCACCGCCTCGGCGCGCGTGGGGGCGTGGGCGATGACCTTGGCCAGCATGGGGTCGTAGTGGACGCCGACGGTGTCCCCGGCGGTGAAGCCGGTGTCGACGCGGACGGCTCCGGGGATGTCGAGGGTGTGCAGGGTGCCGGTCTGGGGGCGCCACTGCCGGGCCGGGTCCTCGGCGTAGAGCCGGGCCTCGACGGCGTGGCCCGTCGCGGTCGGCGGGGTGGCGGGCAGGGCGGCGCCCTCGGCGATCCGCAGTTGGAGGGCGACGAGGTCGAGGTCGAAGACGGCCTCGGTGACGGGGTGTTCGACCTGGAGGCGGGTGTTCATCTCCAGGAAGTACGGGCGGCCGTCGTCCCCGACGAGGAATTCGACGGTGCCGGCCCCCCGGTAGGAGACGGCCCGGGCGGCGGCCACGGCGGCGGTGTGCAGCCGCTCGCGCAGTGCGGCGGGCAGGCCGGGGGCGGGTGCCTCCTCGATGACCTTCTGGTGGCGGCGTTGGAGGGAGCAGTCGCGGGTGCCGAGGGCCCAGACGGTGCCGTGGTCGTCGGCGAGGATCTGCACCTCGACGTGGCGGCCCCGCTCCACGTAGGGCTCGGCGAAGACCTCACCGTCCCCGAAGGCGGACAGGGCCTCGGCGCGGGCGGTGTCGAGGGCCTCCTTGAGGGAGTCGAGGTCGCGCACGATCCGCATGCCGCGCCCGCCGCCGCCGGACGCGGCCTTGAGCAGCAGCGGCAGGTCGGCGGCCGTGGCGGCGGCCGGGTCCACGGGCTCCAGCAGGGGCACCCCGGCGGCCCGTACGAGGTCCTTGGCCCGGGTCTTGGAGGCCATGGCCTCGATGGCCTCGGGTGGCGGGCCGATCCAGACCAGGCCCGCGGCCAGGACGCGGCGGGCGAAGTCGGCGTTCTCGGAGAGGAAGCCGTACCCGGGGTGGACGGCGTCGGCGCCGGCGGCGCGGGCGGCCTCGACCAGCAGGTCGGCGCGCAGGTAGGTGTCGGCGGGGGCGGCGCCGGGCAGCCGGACGGCGGCGTCGGCCTCCCGGACGTGCAGGGAGTCGGCGTCGGGGTCGGAGTGGACGGCGACGGTGTGCAGGCCCATCGCGCGGGCGGTGCGCAGGACGCGGACGGCGATCTCGCCCCGGTTGGCGACGAGGAGGGAGGTCAGGGAGGTCGGGTTCTTCGGGGTGGTCGGGTCGGTCGGGTTCATCGCGTTCGTCATGTGCGGGCTCACATCCGGAAGACGCCGAAGCCGCCGCGGGCGCCCTCGACGGGGGCGTTGTGGACGGCCGACAGGCACAGGCCGAGGACGGTACGGGTGTCGCGGGGGTCGATGACCCCGTCGTCGTACAGCCGCCCGGACAGGAACATCGGCAGGGACTCGGACTCGATCTGGGCCTCGACGAAGGCGCGCATCCCGGCGTCCTGTTCCTCGTCGTACGGGAGCCCCTTGGCGGCGGCCGACTGGCGGGAGACGATCGACAGCACGCCCGCGAGCTGCTGGGGGCCCATGACGGCGGACTTGGCGCTGGGCCAGGCGAAGAGGAAGCGGGGCTCGTAGGCCCGTCCGCACATGCCGTAGTGGCCGGCGCCGTAGGAGGCGCCGATGAGCACCGACAGGTGCGGGACGCGCGAGTTGGAGACGGCGTTGATCATCATGGAGCCGTGTTTGACGATGCCGCCGGCCTCGTACTCCCGACCGACCATGTAGCCGGTGGTGTTGTGGAGGAACAGGAGCGGGATGTCGCGCTGGTTGGCGAGCTGGATGAACTGGGCGGCCTTCTGCGATTCGGCGCTGAACAGCACCCCCTGGGCGTTGGCGAGGATGCCGACGGGATAGCCGTGCAGGGAGGCCCAGCCGGTGACGAGGCTGGTTCCGTAAAGCGGCTTGAACTCGTCGAAGTCGGAGCCGTCGACGATGCGGGCGATGACCTCGCGGGGGTCGAAGGGGGTCTTCAGGTCGGGCGGGACGATCCCGAGGAGTTCCTCCGGGTCGTACAGGGGCTCGGCGCCGGCCGGCGGCTCCGGGTGGGCCCTGCGGTGGTTGAGGCGGGCCACGATGCGGCGGGCCTGTCGGATCGCGTCGTACTCGTCGAGGGCGTAGTGGTCGGCGAGTCCGGAGGTGCGGGCGTGCAGGTCGGCTCCGCCGAGGGACTCGTCGTCGCTCTCCTCGCCGGTGGCCATCCTCACGAGCGGCGGGCCACCGAGGAAGACCTTCGAGCGCTCCTTGATCATGACCGTGTGGTCGGACATCCCCGGGACGTACGCGCCGCCGGCGGTGGAGTTGCCGAAGACGACGGCGACGGTGGGGATGCCCTCGGCGGAGAGCCGGGTGAGGTCGCGGAAGATCGCGCCGCCGGGGATGAAGATCTCCTTCTGCGAGGGCAGGTCGGCACCGCCGGACTCGACGAGGCTGACGACGGGCAGGCGGTTGCGCCGGGCGATCTCGTTTGCGCGCAGCGCCTTCCGCAGCGTCCAGGGGTTGCTGGCGCCGCCGCGGACGGTGGGGTCGTTGGCGGTGATCAGGCAGGTGACGCCCTCGACGGTGCCGATGCCGGTGACCATCGAGGCGCCGACGGGGTAGTCGCTGCCCCAGGCGGCGAGCGGGGACAGCTCCAGGAACGGGGTGTCGGGGTCGAGGAGCAGCTCGACGCGCTCGCGGGCGAGGAGCTTGCCGCGGGCGCGGTGGCGGGCGGTGTACTTCTCCCCGCCGCCGGCGAGGGCCTTGGCGTGCTCGACGTCCAGGGCGGCGAGGCGCTCCAGGGCGGCGGAACGGGCCTGCGCGTGCTCCGGGTCGAGCGGGTCGACGGTGGTGGCGAGGCGGGTCATCGGGTCCCCTCCGGGGCGGACGGCGGCAGGAGGTGCGTCGGGATGTCGAGGCGGCGGGCGCGGAGCCATTCGCCGAGGGCCTTGGCCTGCGGGTCGAAGCGGTGGCCGGAGGCGACGCCGTCACCGAGGATCCCGGTGACGGTGAAGTTGAGGGCGTTGAGGTGGGGCAGCTCGTGCCGGGTGACGGGCAGCGCGGCGGTCTCGGGCAGCAGGGCCCGCAGGGTCTCCACCGTCAGGGTGTCGCGCAGCCACGGCCAGGCCTCGTCGGTCCGGGTCCAGACGCCGATGTTGGCGTCCCCGCCCTTGTCGCCGCTGCGGGCGCCGGCCACGGCCCCGAGCGGGGCCCGGGTGGTGGCCCCACCGGCGCCGCGGGCCCCGGGCCGTTCGGGGCCCGCCTCGACGCGGGCCGCGCCGGGCGCGGGGGCGGGGGCGGATGCGGAGGCGGGTGCCGGGGCGGACGCCGCGTCGGGCGCCCGGGTGGCCCTCGCGTCGGGCGCCGGGGCGGCGATGGCCGCCGCATCGGACGCCGGGGCGGGGGCGGGTGCCGGGGCGGACGCCACGTCGGGCGCCCGGGTGGCCCTCGCGTCGGGCGCCGGGGCGGGGATGGCCTCCGGAGGGGACGCCGCGTCGGGCGAGGGGGCGGGCGCCGCGGTGGTCGCGGGCTTCCCCGGAGCGGGCGACGGCGGCGGGGCGACGCGCAGGCGGGTGCCGTCGGGGAGGACCGCCGTGTGGGGGACCTCGGCGGCCGGGACGAGGGCCGAGGCGAACACCCCGTACGGCTGCGCCGGTCCGGGCGGGGAGGTGACGTGGAAGCCCGGGTAGCTGCCCAGGGCGAGTTCGACGGCCGCCGAGGTCAGGGCCCGGCCGACCGGTTCCGGGGCCGGGTCGCGGACCACCAGCCGCAGCAGGGCACTGGCGGCCTCCTGCGTGTCGGCGTCCTCGTGGTCGGTGCGGGCCAGCGTCCAGGTGTGGGACGCCGCCCCCTCCAGCGGCCCGGCCATCTGCTCGCGCACCAGCGCGGCCTTGGCCTCGACGTCCAGGCCGGTCAGGACGAAGACGACCTCGTTGCGCCAGCCGCCGATCCGGGTCACGCCCACCTTGAGGGTGTCCGGCGGCGCCTCCCCCCGCACCCCGTCGATCCGTACCCGGTCCGGGCCGTCGGGTGCGAGGCGGACGGTGTCGAGGCGGGCGGTGACGTCGGGGCCCAGGTAGCGCGCGCCCTGCGTCTCGTACAGCAGTTGGGCGGTGACGGTGCCCGGGGTGACGGCGCCGCCGGTGCCCGGGTGCTTGGTGACGACCGCCGAGCCGTCCTCGTGGATCTCGGCGAGCGGGAAGCCTGGCCGGCGGACGTCGTGGTCGGCGAAGAAGGCGTAGTTGCCGCCGGTGGCCTGGGTCCCGCACTCCAGGACGTGCCCGGCGACGACCGCTCCCGCGAGCCGGTCGTACTCCTCGGGGCCCCAGTCGAACCACCAGGCGGCCGGGCCGCTGACCAGGGCCGCGTCCGTGACCCGGCCGGTGACGACCACGTCGGCGCCGGCCCGCAGGCAGGCCGTGATCCCGGCGCCGCCGAGGTAGGCGTTGGCGGTGAGCGCCCCCTGCCCCCAGGGCATCAGGTCGTCGCCCTCGACGTGGGCCACCGAGATCGGCAGGCCCGCCTTCGCGGCGAGTTCCCGTACGGCGCCGGCCAGGGCGGCCGGGTTGAGGCCGCCCGCGTTCGTGACGATCCGTACGCCCCGCTCGTGCGCGAGTCCGAGCCCGTCCTCCAACTGCCGCAGGAAGGTCTTGGCGTAGCCGAGGTCCGGGTTCTTCAGCCGGTCGCGGCCCAGGATGAGCAGGGTGAGTTCGGCGAGGTAGTCCCCGGTCAGCACGTCCAGCGGGCCGCCGGTCAGCATCTCGCGCAGCGCGCCGAGGCGGTCGCCGTAGAAGCCGGAGGCGTTGCCCACGCGCAGCGGACGGCGGCTCACCGCGCGCCGCCCGCCGGGGCGCGGCCGGGGCCGGCGGGGCCCGCGAAGGCCTGGGCGATGTCGAGCCAGCGGTCTGCTTCGGGGCCGGTGGTGGTCAGCGCGAGGTCGGCGCGGTGGGCCCGGCGGGTGACCAGCAGGCAGAAGTCGAGGGCGGGCCCGGTGACGCGCCCTGCGGCGTCAGCCGGCCCGTACGCCCACGTGCCGGAGCCGTCGGGAGCGTCGAGTTCCACCCGGAACTCCCCTTCGGGCGGGGTCAGTCCGCGCAGGGCGTACGCGTAGTCGCGGGTGCGCGTCCCGATCCGCGCGACGTGCCGCAGCCGGGCGGTCGGGGCGCGGCGCACGCCGAGGGCATCGGCGACGTCCTGGCCGTGCGCCCAGGTCTCCATGAGGCGGGCGCTCGCCATCGAGGCGGCCTTCATCGGGGGCCCGTACCAGGGGAACCGGGCGCCGGGCGGGGCCGCGGCGAGGGCCGCGTCGAGCGCGGCCCGGCCGGACCGCCAGCGGGCGAGCAGCTCGGCCGGTGCCAGGCGTACGCCTTCCTCGGCGCCCTCGTCGACGAAGGTGTCGGGGGCCTTGAGGGCCGCCAGGGCCATCTCGGCGAAGCCCTCGGCGTCGGTGAGGGAGAGCAGCGCGGCCCGGTCGGTCCAGTGCAGGTGGGCGATCTGGTGGGCCACGCTCCACCCGCTCGCGGGGGTCGGCAGGGCCCAGTCGGGGCCGGGCAGCGCCCCGACGAGGAGGTCGAGGTCGAGGCTCTCGTCCCGGAGGTCGGTGAAGACGGCGACGGCGGACGGATCGGGCACGGTGGTGCTCCCCTCTCGGCGTGAGGGGAAGCCTGGCAGGGCCCCACAAAACAATCAAGCATGCTTGCATTGTTTTTTGCCGCGCCTCCCGCACCCCTGCCGCCCCTTCCCGCGCTCCTTCAACATCCGTACAGCTCAGCGGTGTTGGCGGTACGGACGCGGGACGGGGGCGGGGCGGTCGCGGCGCGCGCACGTTGGCCGCTTCGCGCCAGTCGGGCCTCCCGGCGCGGAGGGCCGCGGCCCCGGGGCGGCGCACGGTCCGTCCAGCGCGGCGGGCCCGCGCGGGGCGCGGAGCGGACGGGGCGGATCCGGCCGTCCCCGCGCGGACCCCCGGGAAGGCCCCGCCGGCCGTGCGGATACTGGGGGCGCCGCGCGGTCGCAGCCGCAGTCGCAGCCACCGGCGCGGCCGCATCCGAACACGTCCGTGCCGACCGACGACGAGGATGAACCCGCCGTGGAACGAGCAGCCCCCTCCGGCCGGAGCGACCGGCCCGCACCCTCCCGCGGGCCCGCCCCGGGCGCCCGACCCGAACCCCCGAACCCGCCCGTCCTGCCCGTCCTGCCCGCCGCCGCCCTCACCGCGTTCGCCGACGCCCTGGAGCGGGGCGGCGACCTCTCCGCACTGCCGCGCGAGCTCGCCGCCGTGGCCGAGGCGGCGCGTGCCGTCGCCGTCTTCGGCCGGGAGCGGGTCACCGGCGCCGGCGGGGACCGGCTCGACGCCGCGCTGTGGCGGCACTCCGACGCCGGACCGCGCCCGGTGGTGGTGCTGCCCGCGCCCTGGAGCGACCTCGGCTGGGTGACGTACGCCGTCCAGGGGGCGCTGCTCGCGGCGCGCGGCTACGACGTGCTGGCCTACAGCCCGCGCGGCTTCGGCGCCTCCGAGGGGCAGGTCGACTTCGCGGGCCCCCTCGACGTGACCGACGCCCGGCGCGCCCTGGACCACCTGGCCGGGCGGGCGGCGGGCCGCGTGACCGGGGCGGGGTTCCTCGGGTTCTCGTACGGGGCCGGGATCGCCCAACTGGCCGCGGCCCACGACGCCCGGGTGGACGCGGTGGCGGCCCTCGGCGGCTGGGGCGACCTCGGCGAGGTGCTCTACGAGAATGCCACCCGCCGCACCGCGGCCGTGCACGCGCTGCTCACCGGCGCCGTGCGGGCCCGGCTCTCGCCCCGCACGGAACGCGCCCTGGAGAACGTCCTGACCGGGCGGGAGCGGGCCGCGACCCGGCAGTGGGCGGAGCGGCGTTCGCCCGTCACCCACCTCAAGGAGTACGCCCGCAGCCGGGTGGCGGTGTTCCTCGCGCAGTCCTGGCAGGACCCCCTCTTCCCCGTCAACCAGACGCTGCGGTTCTTCGACGAGCTGACGGGCCCCAAGCGGCTCGACCTCACCGCCGACCGTCCCGCCGACGGGCCCGCCGGGGACGGCCCCGCCACGGCGGGGCTGCTGGGACGCCCGGACCGGGCCTGGACGGACGCGCACCGCTGGTTCGACCACCACCTGCGCGGCGTCGACAACGGCATCGACTCCGAGGGCCGGGTGGTCGGCGAGGTGACGGGGACCGGGCGCCTGGAGCACCGCCCCGGTTGGCCCACCTTCACGGGCCCGCTCCACCGCCTGTACCTGACGGGCGCCGGGGAACTGGCCGACGCGCCCGACCCGGGCTGGTCCGCACACGTGCTGTGCGGCGTGGACGCCCCCGACCCGGCCGCGGGCCCCGCCGCGCACCCCGCCGCGGACCCGACCGCGAACCCGACCGCGAACCCGGCCACAGACCCCGCCGCCGATCCGACCGCGGGCCCGGCCGCCCGTGCGGCCGCCGATCCGGCCGCCGACCCGGTTCGCCTCCCCTCCCCCGACCCGACCCCGCCCGACGCGCCCGCCCGGTGCGCCGGGGACCGGCGGAGCGGGGCCGTCTCCTGGGTCTCGGCCCCGCTCGCGGAGACCGCCCGGCTGCGCGGGGCCCCGCGCCTGCGCGTCACCTACCGGGCCGCGAACCCGGGCTCCAGCTTCGTCGCCCGGCTGCTGGACCTGGCCCCGGACGGTTCCACGCGGCCGCTCACGCAGGCCCCGTACAGCGACCTCGACTCGCCGCCGGACAGCCTGGTGCCGGCGGACATCGTGCTCCAGGCCGTCGCGCACGACGTCCCGCGCGGGCACCGGCTGCTGCTGGTCCTGGCCGCCCGCGACGCCTTCCACGCGGACGCGAACCTGCCCCGCGCCACGCTGGCCTTCACCTCCCCCGAACCGACGCCGTCCCGCGTGGACCTGCCGGTCGACCCGTGGAGCACCGGGGCGGGCGCCTGACCGGGCGCGGCCCGGTGGCGCGCCGGCGCCGTCAGGCGGGGGTCGGGCCCGGCTCCGCCGGCGCGCGTCGGCCGGTCTGGGAGCGCACCGCGCCCATGCTGGCCGCGATGACCAGGGCGATGGCGAGCGCGTCGAGCGTGGTCATCGCCTGGTTCAGGACCAGGAAGCCCGCCGTGGCCGCGATGGCCGGCTCCAGGCTCATCAGGATCGCGAAGGTCGGGGCCGGCATCCGCCGCAGGGCGAGCAGTTCCAGCGTGTAGGGCAGGACGGACGACAGCACCGCCACCCCGAGTCCCAGCGCCAGCGTGCTCGGCACCACCAGGGCGGACCCGGCCTCGGCCAGGCCCAGCGGCAGGGAGATCACGGCCGCGACCGCCATCGCCAGCGCGAGGCCGTCCGCCTGCGGGAAGCGGCGGCCCGTACGGGCGCTGAAGACGATGTACGCCGCCCACATGGCGCCCGCGCCCAGCGCGTAGGCCGCGCCCAGCGGGTCGAGGCCGCCGAAGCCGGCGCCGCCGCCGTGCCCGGCCAGCAGCACCACTCCGCCGAGGGCCAGGCCCGCCCAGAGCAGGTTCACGAGCCGGCGCGAGACGATCACGGACAGGGCCAGCGGGCCGAGGACCTCCAGCGTCACGGCGGGGCCGAGCGGGATCCGGTCGATGGCCTGGTAGAACAGCCCGTTCATGCCGGCCATGGCCACACCGAACGCGATCACCGTGCCCCAGTCGGCGCGCGTGTGCCCGCGCAGTCGGGGCCGGCACAGCAGGAGCAGGACCAGCGCGGCGGCCGCGAGGCGCAGGCTGACCACGCCCGCCGCCCCCACCCGGGGCATGACCATGACCGCGAGGGCGGCGCCGAACTGCACCGACACCCCGGCGGAGACCACGAGCGCCACGGGACCGAACCGGGTCCGCAGGGACCCGACCGGACCGGTCGGCGGGGTGGAGGGGGCGCCGGGCGCGGAGGCCTCGGCCACGGGGGCCGTGGTCGAGGGCGGCGATGTCGCGGGGGAGGTCGTCGGGGACGAGGAGGGGCCGTGCATGAATCCAGACTAAGCCGCATGTAAGGGCCATGCCCGCGTGTTTTGCCTTACATCGACCTTGAGGGCCGCAACACAGACAACCCGGCACCGCCGTACACCGGCTCGTACTGCGCTCTCGCCGCGCTCGCGCGCCCGTCGCGTCTCACCGGGTGGACGCCCGTGAGAAGCCGGTCGCGGGACCCGATACGCTCCGCTCGTGGCCGAGATCCAGATTCCCGCTGACATCAAGCCCGCCGACGGACGCTTCGGCGCGGGCCCCTCCAAGGTGCGGACCGAGGCGCTGGACGCCCTCGCCGCCACCGGTACCTCCCTGCTCGGAACCTCCCACCGCCAGGCCCCGGTCAAGAACCTGGTCGGCTCGGTGCGTCAGGGACTCCGGGACCTCTTCTCCCTCCCCGAGGGCTACGAGGTGATCCTGGGCAACGGCGGCTCCACCGCCTTCTGGGACATCGCGACCGCCGGTCTCATCGAGCGGAAGTCGCAGCACCTCACCTTCGGCGAGTTCTCCTCCAAGTTCGCCAAGGCCGCGAAGCTCGCGCCGTGGCTGGACGAGCCCTCGGTGATCTCCTCCGAGCCGGGCACGCACCCCGAGCCGGTGGCCGAGGCGGGCGTGGACGTGTACGCGTACACCCACAACGAGACCTCCACGGGCGTCGCGGCGCCGATCAAGCGCGTCGCGGGCGCGGACGCCGGGTCGCTCGTCCTGGTGGACGCCACCTCCGGCGCCGGCGGCCTGCCGGTGGACATCACCGAGACCGACGTCTACTACTTCGCCCCGCAGAAGTCCTTCGCCTCCGACGGCGGCCTGTGGCTGGCGGCGTTCTCCCCGGCGGCCCTGGAGCGCGCGGCCCGCGTGCACGCCTCCGGCAGCCGGCACGTGCCCGAGTTCTTCTCGCTGCCGACGGCGATCGACAACTCGCTGAAGAACCAGACGTACAACACCCCGGCGCTGTCCACGCTCTTCCTGCTGGACCAGCAGCTGAAGTGGATGAACTCCCAGGGCGGCCTGGAGTTCACCACCGGCCGTACGGCGGCCAGCGCCCGGAACCTGTACGGCTGGGCCGAGGCCTCGAAGTACGCGAACCCCTTCGTCCAGGACGCCGACAAGCGCTCGGCGGTCATCGGCACGATCGACTTCTCGGACGAGATCGACGCCGCCGCCGTCGCCAAGGTGCTGCGCGCCAACGGCATCGTGGACACGGAGCCGTACCGCAAGCTGGGCCGCAACCAGCTGCGCATCGCCATGTTCCCGGCGATCGACCCGGCGGACGTGCAGGCGCTCACCGCGTGCGTCGACTACGTGATCGAGCAGCTCTGACACCCCTCGCCTGACGGCACCTCCCGCACCCCGCGGGAGGTGCCCGCGGAGCCCCCGGCGCCCTGTGCGCGCCGGGGGCTCCGGCGCGTGCGGGGTCACAGGGTGTGGGTGGTGATGTCGCCGTAGGCGGTGGTGGCGTGGATGTCGAGGGCCGCGCCGGAACCGGCGGTGTCGGCCAGGGCGTTGTGGACGCGGCCTCGGGACCTTCGTCCCAAAAATCGCGGCAAAGCGCCCGCAAACGGAGCATCCGGACCTGGCGCGTGGCCTGCGGGTTCCCCGGTCGGGACCTTCGACCGGGGGCCGTCGCGGGCGCGGACCCCCCTGCAACCAAGCGCCCGGGATGTCGCTCATGTCTGGTGTGTCGGGAAGTGGTCCCGGCCCGTTCAGGAGGAGATCCCATGCGCAAGGCACTCACCCTCTCGGCGATCGTCCTGGCCTCGTCGATGGCCCTCGGCGGCACCGCCACCGCCTTCGCCGCCGACGGCACCCCGCCCGCCTCCCCGTCTCCCACGGCGAGCCCGAGCGGCACCCCCACCCCCAAGCCCACCCCGGCGCCGTCCACCCTGCGGCTCTCCAAGGACTCCGGCCACCCGGGCGACAAGGTCCTCGTCACGGTCAAGACGGCCGAGAAGGACGCCTCCGTCTCCTCGCTCGCCTTCGCCGGCGGCAAGGTCGAGCTCAAGGGCGACGGCAAGGGCACCTTCACCGGAACGGCGACCGTCGCCGCCGACGTCAAGACCGGCTACTACGGCGTCGACGCCTACGCGGGCGGCAAGAAGTTCGACACGGTGAAGTTCTCCACGGAGGCCAAGGACAACCCGGACGTCAAGCCGATCACCCCCGTGAAGCCGGTGAAGCCCGTGAAGCCCGTGACCCCCCTGAAGCCGAGCGAGCACAAGACGCCCAAGGGCTCCGTCAACACCGGTCAGGCGCCCGCCGACCAGGCCTTCCCGAGCCTCGATGTCTGAGTTCCGCCGCCACCGCCGGGGCGCCGCCCCGGCGGCGGCCCCGGCCCTCGCCCTCCTCCTGGTCTGCGGCCTGGTCTCCGGACTCGTCTCCGGATGCGGCGCCGCCTCCGCCGACGGCTCCCCCGCCAAGGCCTCCGGGAGCGCGACCGGCCAGAGCGCCCACGCCGTCTCCGCCTTGGCGCCGTCCGTACCCGACCGCGTCGAGATCCCCGACATCTCCGTCGACGCCCCCCTCGACACCGTCGGACTGGATTCCCGGGGCGTCATGCGGGAGCCCGATTTCGCCAAACCCCAGGACGCCGCCTGGTACGAGGAGGGCCCCACCCCCGGCGAGCCCGGCGCCGCCGCGATCGTCGGCCACATGGACACCCCGCAGGCTCCCAAGGCCGTCTTCTTCGACCTCAGGAAGCTGACGAAGGGCGAGAAGATCGAGGTCCACCGCACCGACGGCACCACCGCCGTCTTCGCCGTCGACGAGGTCGACACCTTCAAGAAGGACGCCTTCCCGACGGACCGCGTCTACGGGGACACCCACGGGGCGGCCGAACTCCGCCTGATCACCTGCGGCGGGAACCTCACCGCGGACCGCCACTGGGACGCGAACGTCGTCGTGTTCGCGCACCTCACGGGCAAGGCGTAGCCACGCACGCGATACCTTCAGGGCGTTCGGGGTCCGCGGCAGGAGGCCCCCGACCCGGCACATCTTGGAGGCAGCGGCGTGAGCGTGCGAGTGACGGCGGCCCAGAGCGGCGTGGACCCCTTCGGCACGGCCCGGCTGCGGCGCGGGGTCCTCGACTCCTGGGGCTCGGGCCCGTCCCGGTTCCGCGAGGACGCCAACGCCGAGGAGGACCTGGCGCTCGGCGGCTACCGCGACCGCCTGGTCGTCGAGTTGGCGCAGAACGCCGCCGACGCCGCCGCCCGCGCCGGGGTCCCCGGCCGGCTGCGGCTGACGCTGCACGCCGCCGAGGACGGTCACGCGGTGCTCGCCGCGGCCAACACCGGCGCCCCGCTGGACGCCACGGGCGTGGAGTCCCTGTCCACCCTGCGCGCCTCCGCGAAGCGGGAGAACGACCAGGGCGCCGTCGGCCGCTTCGGCGTCGGCTTCGCGGCCGTCCTCGCCGTCTCCGACGAACCGGCCGTCCTCGGCCGGCACGGCGGCGTGCGCTGGTCCCTCGCCGAGGCCCGGGAGCTGGCCCGCGACGCCGCCGTGGGCAGCCCCGGCCTCGGCGACGAACTGCGCCGCCGCGACGGCCACGTCCCGCTGCTGCGCCTGCCGTTGCCCGCCGAGGGCACCGCCCCCGACGGCTACGACACCGTCGTGGTCCTCCCGCTGCGCGACACCGCCGCCGAGGACCTCGCCGAACGCCTGCTGGACGGCGTCGACGACGCCCTGCTGCTCACCCTGCCCGGACTGCGCGAGGTCGTCGTGGAGACCCCGGCGAGCGGCTCCCGGACCCTCTACCGGCGCACCGAGGGCCCGTACACCGTCATCGAGGACTCCGCCTCCGGCACCCACCGTTGGCGCACCGTGCGCCACGAGGGCGCCATCGCCCCCGAACTCCTCGCCGACCGGCCCGTCGAGGAGCGGCTGCGCCCCACCTGGACCGTGACCTGGGCTGCGCCCGTGGACGCCGACGGGGCACCCGAGCGTCCCCGTACCGCGCCCGTCGTGCACGCGCCGACCCCCACCGACGAGCCGCTGGGCATCCCCGCCCTGCTCATCGCCTCCCTGCCGCTGGACACCTCGCGCCGCCACCCCGCGCCGGGGCCGCTGACCGACTTCCTCGTCGAGCGCGCCGCCGAGGCCTACGCCGAACTCCTCGGCGCCTGGGACCCGGTGAGCACCGCCCTCGTCGACCTGGTGCCCGGCCCGCTCGGCAAGGGGGAACTGGACGGGGCCCTGCGCGGCGCCGTCCTCGGGCGGCTGCCCCGCATCGGGTTCCTCGCGCCGGCCGCCCCCTCCGAGGACCACACCCGGCTGCGGCCCTTCGAGGCCGAGGTGGTGGAGGGCGCCGGCGCCGACACCGTACGGGTCCTCGCGGAGGTCCTGCCGACGCTGCTGCCCGCCGGCCTGGAGCGCCGCCCCGAGCTGCGCACCCTCGGTGTCGGCCGGCTGCCGCTCGGCGAGGCCATCGAGCGGATCGCCGGGATCGAGCGCACCCCCGAGTGGTGGCACCGGCTGTACGACACGCTGGCGGGCGTCGATCCCGACCGGCTGTCCGGGCTCCCGGTGCCGCTGGCCGACGGCCGCACCACCATCGGCCCCCGCCACGTCCTGCTGCCCTACGCCGACACCCCGACGAGCCTGGCCCGCCTCGGGCTGAAGGTGGCCCACCCGGAGGCCGCGCACCCGCTGCTGGAGAAGCTGGGGGCGCTGCCCGCCACCGCCCGGGCCGTGCTGACGACCCCGCAGATCCGGGCGGCCGTCGCCGCTTCCCTGGAAGCGGGCGAGGTGTGGGACGAGGACGCGGACTCCCTGGACGCCGAGGAGCTGGCCGAGGTCGTCCTGACCCTGGTGCGGGACGCGAACCTGGCCCCGGGCGACGAGCCCTGGCTGGGGGCGCTGGCCCTGCCCGACGAGGACGGCGAGCCCACCCCGGCCGGCGAACTGCTGCTCGCGGGCAGCGCGTTGGCCTCCGTACTGCGCGAGGACGAGATCCCGTACCTGGACGCGGAGCTGGCCGGGCGCTGGGACGCGGACACCCTCGCGGCCTGTGGCGTGCTGACCGCCTTCCAGCTGGTCCGCGCCACCGACGTGGTCCTCGACCCGGACGAGCTGGAGCCCCGCGAGGGGGACTTCGCCGAACCGGACGACGCCGGTCTGCTGGACGCGGTGGACGTGTGGTGCGAGGACCTCCTCGACCAGCTGCCGGACACCCCGGTGCCGCCGGTGGCCACCGAGCTGGTCGCCGTCCGCGATCTGGACCTGGTCGACGACGACTGCTGGCCGCAGGCCCTGGCGATGCTGGCCCGGCCGCCCTTCCGCGACGCCCTGACCCAGCCCGTGCGCGTCCTGCTGCCCGACGGCACGACGCGGTCGGTGCGCCCGTACACCGCCTGGTGGTTGCGCGACCACCCGGTGATCGACGGCCGTCGTCCGGCGGGTCTGCGGGCGGCCGGCGGGGATCCGCTGCTGGAGGGGCTGTACACGCCCGCGGACGCGACGGGGTTCGAGGACGCGCAGGTGCTGCACGCGCTCGGCGTACGCACCACCGTGGCGGCCCTGTTGGAGGAGCCCGGCGGGGCGGCCGAGCTGCTGGGGCGGCTCGCCGACCCGGACCGCGAGGTGAGCGCCCGCCGGCTGCACGGGCTCTACGGGGCCCTGGCGGACCTGGACCCGGAGCAGGTCACCCTGCCGGACGAGCTGCGGGCGGTGGTGGACGGCGAGGTGGTCGTCGTGGACGCGGCCGACGCGATCGTGGCCGACGCCCCGGACCTGCTGCCGCTGACCGGGGGGCTGGCCCTGCTGCCGGTCGCCCCGTCCCGCGCGGGCGACCTGGCGGACCTCTTCCAGGTCCGCCGCCTGTCGGGGACGGTCCCGGCGGAGGTGAGCACGCCGGGCGAGGAGCACGAGGTGCCGGAGTCCGTACGGATCCTGCTGGGCCCCGCGACCCCGGCGACGTACCTGGAGCACGAGGAACTGGTCGCGGGCGGCACCGAACTGGACTGGCGCCTCACCCCGGACGGCACCCTGCACGCGGCGACCCTGGAGGGCGTGGCGGCGGGTCTGGCCTGGTCGGCGGGTCAGTGGCCGCGCCGCTTCGAGGTGGCCGCGCTGCTGGAGGACCCCTCCCGCACGGCGGAACTGGCCCGCGACCGCTGGTTCGACTAGGACGGGTCGGGACGCGACGGAAGCGGAACGGGGCCGGCCCCGGGCGGGATGCCCGGGGCCGGCCCCGTCGGGTCAGGCCGGGAACCTGCGGTCCACCCAGCGGAAGGTGACCTCGATCAGGGCGGCGGCGGCCGCGGCGATGCCCACGGCGATCCAGGGCATCGTCACGCCCACCAGCTTCAGCTGGAAGAAGTCCTGGAGCCAGGGGACGACGAGGACGATCAGGAAGGCGGCGCCCATCGCGCCGACCAGGCCGACGCGCCACCACGTGTAGGGGCGGGCGATGATCGCGAGGACCCACATCGAGGTGAGGAACAGGGTGAGCGTCGCCGCGCTGGTCTCGGCCTTGAGGGCGTCGGGGCCGCTGTAGTGGGCGCGGGCGACGAGGTAGGACACGAAGGTGGCGACGGCGGCGACGACCCCGCCGGGGATGGCGTAGCGCATGACCCGTTTCACGAAGTGGGGCCGGGCGCGTTCCTTGTTGGGGGCGAGGGCGAGGAAGAAGGCCGGGATGCCGATGGTGAGGGTGGACAGCAGCGTCAGGTGCCGGGGCAGGAACGGGTACTCGACCTGGGAGCAGACCACCAGGATGGCGAGGAGCACCGAGTAGACGGTCTTGGTGAGGAAGAGGGTCGCGACGCGGGTGATGTTGCCGATGACGCGGCGGCCCTCGGCCACCACCGAGGGCAGGGTGGCGAAGCTGTTGTTGAGGAGGACGATCTGCGCGACGGCGCGGGTGGCCTCGGAGCCCGATCCCATGGAGACGCCGATGTCGGCGTCCTTGAGGGCGAGGACGTCGTTGACGCCGTCGCCCGTCATGGCGACGGTGTGGCCGTTGGCCTGGAGGGCGGCGACCATGTCCCGCTTCTGCTGCGGGGTGACGCGGCCGAAGACGGCGTTCGCGTCGAGGACGGCCGCCATCTCGGCCTTGTCGGTGGGCAGCCGTCGGGCGTCGACGGTGTGCTGTGCGCCGGGCAGGCCGAGCTTGCCGGCGACCGCGCCGACGGAGACCGCGTTGTCGCCGGAGATGACCTTGGCCTTGACGTCCTGGTCCTCGAAGTAGCGCAGGGTGTCGGCGGCGTCGGGGCGCAGGCGCTGTTCGAGGACGACGAGGGCGGTGGGGCGGACGCCGCCGGCCACTTCCGGGTCGTCGAGCTCGCGGGTGGAGCGGGCGAGGAGCAGGACGCGCAGCCCCTGCTCGTTGAGGGAGTCGATCTCCTCCAGGGCGGGGTCGCCGGCGGGCAGGAGCACGTCGGGGGCGCCGAGCAGCCAGGTGTTGTTCTCGCCGTCGCCCTCGCTGAAGCTGGCGCCGCTGTACTTGCGGGCGGAGGAGAAGGGCAGGGATTCGGTGCAGCGCCATTCGGCGCTGTCGGGGTAGGCGTCGATGATCGCCTGGAGGCTGGCGTTGGGGCGGGGGTCGGATTCGCCGAGGGCGCCGAGGACCTTCTGGACGTAGGCGGGGTCGGCGCCGCCGAGGGGGCGCAGCTCGGTGACGTCCATGCCGCCCTCGGTGAGGGTGCCGGTCTTGTCGAGGCAGACGACGTCGACGCGGGCGAGGCCCTCGATGGCGGGCAGTTCCTGGACCAGGCACTGTTTGCGGCCGAGGCGGATGACGCCGATGGCGAAGGCGACGGAGGTGAGGAGGACGAGGCCTTCGGGGATCATCGGCACGATGCCGCCGACGGTGCGGGCGATGGCGTCCTTGAGGTTGTTGTCCTTGACGACGAGCTGGCTGATGATCAGGCCGATGGAGGTCGGGATCATCATCCAGGTGACGTACTTGAGGATGGTGGAGATGCCGGAGCGCAGCTCGGAGTGGACGAGCGTGAAGCGGGAGGCCTCTTCGGCGAGCTGGGCGGCGTAGGCCTCGCGGCCGACCTTGGTGGCGGTGAAGGCGCCGCCGCCGGCGACGACGAAGGACCCGGACATGACGGGGTCGCCGGGCTTCTTCAGGACGGGGTCGGCCTCGCCGGTGAGCAGGGACTCGTCGATCTCCAGGCCGTCGGCCTCGCCGACGGTGCCGTCGACGACGACCTTGTCGCCGGGTCCGAGTTCGACGACGTCGCCGAGGACGATCTCGGAGGTGGAGATCTCGGCGGTGGCCCCGTCGCGGCGGACGCTCGGTTTGGCCTCGCCGATGACGGCGAGGCCGTCGAGGGTCTTCTTGGCGCGCAGTTCCTGGATGATGCCGATGCCGGTGTTCGCGATGATCACGAAGCCGAAGAGGCTGTCCTGGATGGGGGCGACGATCAGCATGATCACCCACAGGACGCCGATGATCGCGTTGAAGCGGGTGAAGACGTTGCCGCGGACGATGTCGGCGGTGGAGCGCGAGGAGCGGACCGGGACGTCGTTGACCTCGCCGCGCGCGACGCGTTCGGCGACCTCGGCGGTGCTGAGGCCGCCCGGTTTGAAGCGGGGGGCGGGCGGCTTCATCGGGTGGACGGGATCGAGCTCGGCTCCCGCGTCGATGGCGGCTCCGCCGGCCCGCTCGGGCCCGTCGTGGTCGATCTTCGCCCGCTGAGTCATGCTTCCGACGGTAAGGGCGGTTCGAACGCTTCACCCGTCGAGCGGTCGGAAGATCCGACTTCAGGATGAGCGGAATCGTCCCCCGGTAGGGGCGCGGGGGGCCGGCGTCGTCGGGGGTGCGCGAGGGGGCGCCGTCAGGGGGTGGCGTCAGGGGTGGTGTCCGCCTCGCCGGCGGCCCGCTCGGCCGGTGCGGCCGACTGCTCGGCGGCGTGGCGCTTGAGCGCGGCGTCGCGGCCCCGGACGTACCAGATGCCGATCAGGCCGAGCCCGCCGCCGGCCGCGCAGGTCCACAGCCACCACAGCAGGTCCCGGTCCGCGAACCATCCGTAGAACGGGAGCTGGACGAGGAACAGGGCGAACCAGAGGATCGTGCCGCCGGTGATGGTGGCGACCACCGGACCCTCAAGGGGCTCGGGCGCCTCGTGCTGAGCAATCCACTTCGCCATGGCGTCCAGTCTAGGTGGCGCGAAATGGGGTCTACGCGCGGAGATGGACTGGCCTTCGTTCATGTGTTCATACTGAAACGGTTTGCCTACGGCCGGTTTTCTTCGTACGAACCACTAAATCAACCAGTTTGAGGACCGCATGAGCACCTCGGCACCCGCCGCGGCCCCCACCAGCAGCCTGGACCGCTTCTTCAAGATCTCGCAGCGCGGCTCGACCGTGGCCCGCGAGGTCCGCGGAGGCTTCGCGACCTTCTTCGCGATGGCCTACATCATCGTGCTGAACCCGATCATCCTCGGCAGCGCGAAGGACATGTACGGCCACCAGCTCGACGGCGGCCAGCTCGTCACCGCCACCGTCCTGACGGCCGCGTTCACCACCCTCCTCATGGGTGTCATCGGCAACGTGCCGATCGCGCTGGCCGCCGGCCTCGGCGTCAACACCGTCGTCGCGCTCCAGCTCGCCCCGCGCATGAGCTGGCCCGACGCCATGGGCATGGTCGTCCTCGCCGGCTTCGTGGTGATGCTGCTGGTCGCCACCGGCCTGCGCGAGCGGGTCATGAACGCGGTCCCGGGAGGCCTGCGCAAGGGCATCGCGATCGGCATCGGCCTGTTCATCATGCTGATCGGCCTGGTCGACTCCGGCTTCGTCTCGCGCATCCCGGACGCCGCGCACACCACCGTCCCGCTCCAGCTCGGCGGCAACGGGCACCTCGACGGCTGGCCGGTGCTGGTCTTCGTGATCGGCGTCCTGCTCACGCTGGCCCTGCTCATCCGCAAGGTCCCCGGCGCGATCCTGATCTCCATCGTCGTGATGACCCTGGTCGCCGTCCTCGTCCAGGCCGTCAGCGACCTGCCCGACCAGGCCTGGGGCCTGACCGTCCCGCAGTGGCCGGGCAACCCGGTGGCCGCCCCCGACTTCGGGCTCGTCGGCCAGGTCAGCCTCTTCGGCGGCTTCGGCAAGGTCGGACTGCTGACGGGGATCCTGTTCGTCTTCACCGTCCTGCTGTCCTGCTTCTTCGACGCGATGGGCACGATCCTCGGCGTCGGCGACGAGGCCAAGCTGATCGACCGGGACGGCAACTTCCCCGGCATCAACAAGGTCCTGCTCATCGACGGCCTGGCCGTCGCCTCCGGCGGCGCCACCTCATCCTCGGCCACCACCTGCTTCGTGGAGTCCACGGCGGGCGTCGGCGAGGGCGCCCGCACCGGCCTGGCCAACGTCGTCACCGGCGGCCTCTTCGCCGTGGCGCTGTTCCTCACGCCGCTGGCCACGATGGTCCCGTCGCAGGCCGCCACCCCCGCCCTCGTGGCGGTGGGCTTCCTGATCCTGGCCGGCTCCGTCAAGGACATCGACTGGAGCGACTTCACCATCGCCGTCCCGGCCTTCCTGGCCATGGTGATGATGCCGTTCACCTACTCGATCACCAACGGCATCGGCATCGGCTTCATCAGCTTCAGCGTGCTGCGCCTGGCGGCGGGCCGGGGCCGCGAGGTCCCGGCCGCCATGTACGTCGTCTCGGCGGTCTTCGTCTTCTACTACGCGATGCCGGCCCTGGGCCTCACGTAGCGGTCCCGCCCGGAGAGCGGCCACGGGTACGCGCGCGCGAAAGCGCTACGTCAGCCCGTAGAACTTCTCCGTCTCGTCGACGGCGGCCTTGAACCGCTCGTCGAAATCGTCGCGAATGAGCGTCCGGACGACATAGTCCTGGACGCTCATTCCGCGTTTGGCGGCATGGTGCCGGAGCCGGTCCAACAGCTCCCCGTCTATGCGCATGCTCAGCACATGTGTCCCCATGCCCGACAGGGTCGGGCCACACGGTGCCGACGCGTGTCACTTTCCGCCGGCGGCTCACCCGTACGAGTGATGCGGGTCGGGACCGTAACCCGGTGGTACTTAGGAAAAGTAATGAGTTACTCTAAAGACATGCCTGACCTTTCCCATGGCGACGACGCTGCCGCCGTGAACGATCTCCGCTCCGCCGTCATGCGGCTGGGCCGACGCCTGAAGCACCAGCGCGTCGACGAATCGCTGAGCCCGACCGAGATGTCGGTCCTCGGCACCCTCGCCCGCTGCGGCCAGGCCACCCCCGGTGAGCTGGCCCGACGCGAGCACGTGCAGCCGCCCTCGATGACGCGCATCGTCGCGCTGTTGGAGGCCAAGGGCCTGGTCAGGCTGGAGCCGCACCCCGACGACCGCCGCCAGAAGGTGGTCAGCCAGACCGAGGTGGCCGAGGCGATGCTCGAAGAGAGCCGCCGCAAGCGCAACGCCTTCCTGGCCGGGCTCGCGGCAGAGCTCACCGAGGACGAATGGGCCAAGCTCCGCGAGGCCGCACCCGTCCTGGAGAAGCTCGCGCACTTGTAAGGAACGACGCCAGGAGGCGAACGCTTTTGAGTACGGGAACCGGAGCAGACTCCGCACCCGGCCATACATCCACCCCCACCACCCCCGTCGCGGCGGCGAGCCGGAACTCCATGTTCGGCTCGCTGAGGATCCGGAACTACCGGCTCTTCGCGACCGGCCAGGTCGTCTCGAACACGGGCACCTGGATGCAGCGCATCGCGCAGGACTGGCTGGTCCTCTCACTGACCGGCTCCGCGTCCGCCGTGGGCATCACCATCGCGCTGCAGTTCCTGCCGATGCTGCTCTTCGGCCTCTACGGAGGCGTACTCGCCGACCGGCTGCCCAAGCGACCGCTGCTGATCGGCACGCAGGCCGCCATGGGCCTCACCGGCGTCGCGCTCGCCGTCCTCACCCTGGCCGGGCACGTCCAGGTGTGGCACGTCTACCTCGCGGCCTTCCTGCTGGGCCTGGTCACCGTCGTCGACAACCCGGCGCGGCAGACGTTCGTCTCCGAGATGGTCGGTCCCGCGCAGGTCGCCAACGCGGTCAGCCTGAACTCCGCCAACTTCCAGTCCGCGCGGCTGGTCGGCCCGGCGATCGCCGGCGTGCTGATCACCGCCGTCGGATCCGGCTGGGCCTTCCTGCTGAACGGACTGTCCTTCGCCGCGCCCATCGCGGCGCTGCTGCTGATGCGCAGCCGCGAGCTGCACCCCGTCACCCCGCAGCCGCGGGCCAAGGGCCAGCTCCGGGAGGGCCTGCGCTACGTCGCGGGGCGGCCCGAGCTGGTCTGGCCGATCGTCCTGGTCGGCTTCATCGGCACCTTCGGGTTCAACTTCCCGATCTGGCTGTCCGCCTTCGTCAGCGACGTCTTCCACGGCGACGCGGGCACGTACGGGCTGTTCAACACCCTGATCGCGGCCGGCTCCCTGATCGGCGCGCTGCTCGCGGCCCGACGCGGCCACACCCGGCTGCGGCTGCTGGTCGCCGCCGCCGGACTGTTCTCCGTCCTGCTGCTGGCGACGGCGTTCGCGCCCGGCTTCTGGCTGTTCGCCGCGCTGCTCGTGCCCGTCGGCGTGTTCGGCCTGACCGTCAACGTCGTGGCGAACTCCAGCGTCCAGATGGCCACCGACCCCGAGATGCGCGGCCGGGTCATGGCGCTGTTCATGATGGTCTTCACCGGGGGGACCCCGCTCGGCGCCCCGCTCGTGGGCTGGATCACCGACACCTACGGGGCCCGCGTCGGCATGGCCTCCGGCGGACTGATCTCCCTGGTGGCGGCGCTCGGCGTCGGCCTGGTGCTGTCGCGCGTCGGCAACCTGCGGCTGCGCGTCGGCCGCCACGGCGTCACGTTCGTCCCCTCCGCGCGGCCCCGCGAGCTCGCGACCGCCGCCTGACGGCCCGGCGGCCGGGCGGCCCGGCGGCCCGGCGGCTGAAACCGGCCCCGTCCCCCCGAGGGGCGGGGCCGGTCGGGCTATCGTCGGAGGATGAGGCTGTTCGCCGCGGTGCTGCCCCCGGCCGAGGCCCTCGGGGAACTGCGCACGGCCCTCGCCGCGCTGCCGGCCGACGAGGGGCTGCGCTGGACCGCCGAGGCCGGCCGACACTTCACGCTCGCCTTCATGGGCGAGGTCCGCGACGAGGTCCTGCCCGATCTGCACGCCCGGCTCGGGCGCGCCGCCTCCCGCACCGCCCCCTTCCCGCTGCGCCTGCGCGGCGCCGGCCACTTCGGCGCCCGCTCCCTGTGGGTCGGCGCCGCCGGTGACCTCGACGCCCTGCGGATGCTCGCCGAACGCGCCGACGCCGCCGCCCGCCGCGCCGGGGTCCCCATGGAGGGCCACCACCGCTACACCCCCCACGTCACCCTGGCCCGCACCCGCACCGGAGCCCACGCCGACCTCACCCCCTACCTCGACGGGCTCGCCGCCTTCGAGGGCGCCCGCTGGCGCGCGGAGCGCCTCAGCCTGGTCCGCAGCAACCTCCCCACCAGCGGGATCCCGGGCGAACGGCCCCGCTACGAGACCGTCGCCGACTGGCCCCTGACCGGCCGCTGACCGGGCCGCCGGCGCCGCTCCCGCTCCTCCTCCCGCGCCGCTCGGGCCGACGTTCCGAAGCGGTTCACGCGGGCGTCGCCCGTACTTCGTGGCGCGGAATCCGGATTCCGGTGAAACAGAAGCAGTAAAGGCGATACCGGCATGCTCCCGGCGAGCACCCGCTCCCCTCCGCCCGCTGACGCAACCGCACGCACCGCCGGTCGCCCGCGCCACCTCGCGCGCGACCCGGAGTCCCTCCAGCCACCCTTGAAGGAGTTCCCGTGCCGCTCACCGAGCCCGCCGCGACCACCACCCTCCCGGCCCCCTCGCGCGTCGCCACCCGACGCCGACTGCTGATGTGCCGGCCGCGGCACTACGACGTCACGTACTCGATCAACCCGTGGATGCACCCGGAGAAGAGCACCGACACCGCCCTCGCCGTCCGCCAGTGGGAGCGGCTGCGCGACCTGTACCTCGAACTCGGCCACGTCGTGGAGGAGATCGAACCGGTCGACGGCCTGCCCGACATGGTGTTCGCCGCCAACGGCGCCACCGTCGTCGACGGCAAGGTGTACGGGGCCCGCTTCCGGCACGTCCAGCGCACCGCCGAGGGCCCCGCGTACCTCGACTGGTTCGCCCGCCGGGGCCACACCGAACTGCTGTGGCCCGAGTACGTCAACGAGGGCGAGGGCGACTTCCTCACCGTCGGCCGCCGGCTCCTGGCCGGCACCGGCTTCCGCACCGACCCGCGCTCGCACGCCGAGGCCCAGGAGTTCTTCGGGCTGCCCGTGACGAGCCTGACCCTCGTCGACCCGGCCTACTACCACCTGGACACGGCGCTCGCCGTGCTCGGCGACGACGAGGTCATGTACTACCCGGCCGCCTTCTCCGAGGGCAGCCGGTCGGTGCTCGCCACCCTGTTCCCCCACGCGATCCTCGCCACCGCCGAGGACGCCGCGGCCTTCGGGTTGAACGCCTTCTCCGACGGCCGCCACGTGCTGCTGCCGGAGGCGGCCACCGGCCTGAAGGCCCAGCTCAGCGCACGCGGCTTCGAGCCGATCGGAGTCGACCTCTCCGAGCTCCTGAAGGCGGGCGGCAGCGTGAAGTGCTGCACCCTGGAGCTGCGCGAGCGCTGAGTCACCGCCAACGAAGTTTCCGGAAAGGACCGTTGTGACCTCTGCGACCGCGATCGCGGACAGCTACGCCCGTCTGATCGACCTCCTCGCGGGCTCGGGAGCCGACTACCGGCTGCTGCGCCACGCCCCGGAGGGGCGGACCGAACTCGCCAGCCTCCTGCGCGGCCACCCCCTCGAACAGGCGGCCAAGTGCATGGTCATCAGAGTGGCGCTGGGACGCAAGCAGCGCCGCTACGTGATCGCCGTGGTGCCCGGCCACCACCGGGTCGACCTGGACGCCGTACGGGACGAGTACGGCGGCACGAAGGCCTCCTTCGCCGTGCGCGAGGTCGCCGAACGCCTGACGGGCTGCGTCAGCGGTTCGATCATGCCGATCAGCTTCGACCCCACCGTGGAGGTGGTGGTCGACCCGGCGCTGCTGGAGCACGACGAGATCTGGTTCAACGCGGGCCGGCTCGACGAGTCGGTGGCCCTGGGCACCGCGAGCTACGTGGCCGTGGCCCGCCCGCGCGCCGCCCGCGTGGGCCGGGAAGCGGCCCTGGTGCCGGTGGGCGGCTGAGCCGGCGCCGGGGCCGCCCCCGCCCCGGCATGACGGAAGTCTCGCGGCCCCCGGCACGAGTGCCGGGGGCCGCCGCGTTAGTCTCGACGGGTGGACCCGAAGACCAGAAACCGTGTCATGGCCGGTGTGCTCGTGCTGATGTTCCTCGTCGTCGCCGTGGCGGCCGCCGTAGGCCAGTAGCCCCACCCGCCCCGGCCCGCCCCGGCGTACCCGGACCGACGGTCGGACCGCGGGCCTACCCCGTGCGCTCGACCCACGCGAAGGACGTGCACCGGCGGCGGAACCCCCGGTGCCCCGTCCGGCCCGTGTGGCTCATGCACGCCACGTCCACCGCCGCCCCGTCGTCGCAGGCCGGGGCCTGCCAGTCGCAGCGCAGGCACTCGGCCTCGAAGGTCACGTCCGTCCCCGGATGCCGACCGATGCGGTGTTGCACGTACCGCAGCACCGAACGCGTCATCACGGCCTCCGATCCCGGTGGGGGTGGTTGCGGAGCTCCACGTCCGCGTCGGTCACGGCCGACAGGTCGCCCCGCCCCCGGTCCTCCCGCCGCTGCGCGACCAGGGCCCGGCACACCCCACACCCGTCCACCGGCCCCGGCGGCACGTTCGGCAAGGACAGGTACACCGGCCCCGACATCGTCGTCCGCGCTCTGCTCATGTCGTGCGCCTCCCGCTCGCTCCATCGGTGAGCACGATGGTCCAGCCGCCGGTCAGCGGGATCTAGCCCGTTTCCCGTTCGCGCAAGAACCCGTCGCGGATCTCCGCGAGCCGTGCTCGCGTCGCGTCTCCGACGGTCGCCACCGAGGCGAAGCGCTCGTACTTGTCGACGTACAGGGCGACGTCCCTGGGATCGGTCACGACCACCTCGGCGTGTGTGGTCTCGACGGTCACCATGCGGTCGTCCCGAATGACGAAGGAGTGCCCGGGCACATCGGTCTGCGGACGGTCCAGGGGGACGATGCGGACGTCCACGTTCGGCAGGCGGGAGACGGAGGCGATGCGGTCCAGCTGTCCGGCCATCATCGCGGGGGGAAGGATGCGCCAGCGCAGCACGGGTTCCGTGATGACGAAGCGGAGCTGCTTGTCGGCGTCGTACAACACCTGTTGACGCTCGATCCGAGCTCCGACGGTCCGGGCGAGCCGGTCCTCGCTCAGTCCCTTGCCCCGCAACACGGCCCGCGCGTATTCGGGTGTCTGCAACAGCCCGGGGACCAGCGACGGCTGGAACAGCCGCAGGAGCCCCATCGAGGCTTCCAGCGCCCGGATCTCCTCCTGCTTCCGGTGGAAGCCCATCCGCCGGACCAGCCGCCAGGCCGTCGCCTCCGTGGCCTGGGCCCGCGCTGCGGCCATGTACTCGGCCTTGACCCGCTCGGACACCTCCAAGGCCGTCAGGATGCGCTCCACGTCCACCACACCGGGCGCCACGTGGCCGTTCTCGATCTTCGACAGCTTGGCGGTGGACATGACGGCGCTACGCGCGACGGCCTTGGCCTCCTTGCCGGATGCCCGCCGGAGCGCCCGCAGCGCCGATCCCAGTTCCGTTCTGTTCACCCGCCGTGCTTCGCCCACCATTCGGCAAACGGTTCGGCGTGCGCCAGCGCCGTGTCCCGGTGGCGCACGAACTCCGCCGCACGCGCGGCATCAAGGAAGTCCGGTCCGAGGAACGCACCGGTGGCGTCGTAGTTCATGACGACCGGGGAGGTCTCGTCGAACAGCCAGAAGTCCGGCACCCCTTCCAGAGGGTTCGGCTTCTCGGTGACGTCCAGGATGAAGAACTCCTCACCGCCCGTCATGTTCTTCACGTACCCCCAGCCGAGTTCGTAGCGGAGGTAGTCCGTCAACGGCCGGGAGACGATGTGCACCCGGTACATCCGCTTGCCGGCCCGCGTGGCCGACCGGACCGTCTCGACCCATCCGGCGTTGTAGTCCTCCGGCTGCGCCTCACCCGCGAGGAACGCGCGCAGGTTCTCCGCGCTCGACGGCACGTTGTAGTCGTCCAGGATCTCCAGCCGAAACGCTTCGCGCTCGAACGTCTTGAACCGCTCCGCCAGGTTGCTAGATGAGCTGATCACGGATGGCCCTCCGGATGAGTTCCAGGGGGATCTCCACCAGGGTCTCCCGCGCCGGGATCACCAGGCCGTGGTCGGCCGGCACCTCGCCCTGCACGAGAAGGGTGTCCCGGTCCGTCGCGTACAGCGTGGGGCAGTCCCCGTTCTCGCAGGTCGTGACGAGCATCCTGACCTCCACGCGTTGCCCCCTCGGTACGACCGCTCTGCGTACCGCCCCATGCTCCCGAGGAACACGAGGGCGTCGCAAGGCCGTGGAGTTTCCACAACGGGAAACGCCGAGGGCTTCCGCCGGCCGGCAGGCAGGACCGTCCGGAGGGCGGGCCGGTCTTGCCTGGAGTGGACTCGAAGCAGTTGGCTTGGGTCCCATGAAGTACACGCAGCTCGGACGCACCGGACTCAAGGTCAGCCGACTCGTTCTCGGCACGATGAACTTCGGTCCGCAGACAGACGAACCGACCAGTCACGGCATCCTGGACGCCGCCCTCGACGCGGGTCTGAATTTCGTGGACACGGCCAACGTGTACGGCTGGGGTGAGAACAAGGGCCGTACCGAGGAGATCATCGGCACCTGGTTCGCCCAGGGCGGCGGCCGGCGGGAGAAGACGGTCCTGGCCACCAAGGTCTACGGCTCGATGTCCCGCGAGGCGGACACCTGGCCCAACGAGGACCGGCTTTCGGCGCTGAACATCCGCCGGGCCGTCGAGGCCAGCCTCAAGCGGCTCCAGACCGACCACATCGACCTGTACCAGTTCCACCACATCGACCGCCGGACCCCCTTCGAGGAGATCTGGCAGGCCGTCGACGTGCTCATCCAGCAGGGCAAGATCCTCTACGCCGGTTCCTCCAACTTCCCCGGCTACAAGATCGCCCAGGCCAACGAGACGGCCGCCCGCCGCGGCATGGTCGGCCTGGTCAGCGAGCAGTGCCTCTACAACCTCGCCGAGCGGCGCGCCGAGATGGAGGTCCTCCCGGCCGCGCAGGACTACGGCCTCGGGGTCATCCCCTGGTCCCCGCTGCACGGAGGCCTGCTCGGCGGGGTCATCAAGAAGGAGGTCGAGGGAGGCCGCCGCGCCTCCGGGCGCTCCGCGGACGCCCTGGCCAACAGCACGGTACGGGCGCAGGTGCAGGCGTACGAGGACCTGCTGGACAAGCACGGCCTGGAGCCCGGCGAGACGGCGCTGGCCTGGCTGCTGACCCGGCCGGGCGTGACGGGCCCCATCGTCGGCCCGCGCACCGTCGAGCAGCTTCAGAGCGCGCTGCGGGCGCTGGAGCTGGAGCTGGGCGAGGAGGTGCTGGCCGGGCTGGACGAGGTCTTCCCCGGACCGGGCCCCTCCCCGGAGGCCTTCGCCTGGTGAGCCGGTAGCCGTACGTACGTGCGTACGGTGGTGGTCGTCGTCCCCGCGCCGCGGGCGGCGGCCACCACCCGAGCGGTCCGCCCCGCGCCAGGTCGTCCCTTTCGGATCTCGCCGGTCGAGCCCGCGTCGTCCGGTGCCCTCGCGCGGTGGCAATCGGGCGGTGTCGTGCCCGATCGCCCGGAGGACATCGGCGAGCCAGACCAGGTGGTAGCCCAAGGCCCGGTCCGGGTCGGCGAGCAGGTCTTCGAGGTGCTGCCACGATTCCGAGAGTTGGCCGATCGTGATCGTTCTCGGTTCGTCGGGGACGTCGTAGAGTTCGTCGCCCGGGACGGACCAGAAGTAGTCGCGTTCGAGTGCCACGGTGCTGCCGGCTGAGGCTTCGATGTGTCGCAGTGCCAGCTCGAAGGCGTGCCGGAGCCGGTCGAGCGGGATCTGCAGAGGTTCGCTGTCCATGCGCCCATCTTGTCGATCAGGGTCCGTCGGCCTGAAGCAGGCCACCTTGAGCCGTTTTCGCAACACGCCCTACGGGCGGTAGGGGCCGCCGATGCCCCACGCCTGGTGCAGTACGGCGGCGAACTCGCCCGCCAGGCGGTGCTCCCCGGCGGCGTTGGGGTGGGTGCCGTCGTAGGTGTCGACGTGGATGTCGTAGCCCTGCGGGCGGGCGGCGAGCAGGATCGGCGAGGCGTCGGTGGTCAGGTCGGCCACGGTCTTGGCGAGGAGCTCGTTGAAGCGGGTCACCTCCGCCGCGAAGGGGGCGTCCTCCTCGGCCCGGACGTTCGCGATGACCGGCAGGAACACCATCCGCACCGCCGGCCGGGCCCCGCGCGCGGCCTCGACGAAGCGGCGGACGTTGACGGCGGTCTGGTCGGCCCTGGTGTAGAAGCCGAGGTCGATCAGGCCGAGGGAGACGAGCAGGACGTCGGGCCGGTGCTCGGCGACGGCGGGGCCGATCAGGGGCGCCATGTGCTGCCAGCCCTCGCCCCAGCCGGCCAGGTGCCGTCGGGCGGGCGCCGGGAAGTCGGGGGCGGCGTAGTCGTGACTGTCGGCGCCGTCGGTCGCGGCGTCGTAGAGGCCGGTGCGCGGGCCGACGACGCGGTCGGCGGGGCCCAGGGTGGAGTCGAGGTGCCGCCACATCCGGTAGCGCCAGGTGTAGTCGCCGGCGCGTCCGATGGTCATGGAGTCGCCGACGAACATGAAACGCATCCGGTCATCATCGCGGATCACCCGACGGGCGCCGCTGTGATGCCGGACACTCCGCGCGGGCCGGCACGCTGGGGGGATGCGCCTGCTGCCCGTGCGGACCGTCACCGCCGCCCTCGTCCCCGCCGCCCTCCTGCTCCCTGTGACGGCCGCCCCCGCGGCGGTGGCGGCAGAGACGCCCGGCGCGGCCGGGTTCACCATCACCGACCCGCGGATCAAGGAGTCGAGCGGGCTGGCGGCGAGCCGGCTGCACCCGGGCGTGTACTGGACGCACAACGACAGCGACGACGGCCCGTACGTGTACGCGGTGGACGGGGCGACCGGCCGGACGGTGGCCCGGCTCACCCTGACCGGGATCGGCACCCCGCGCGACGTGGAGGCGATCTCCCTGGGGCCGGACGGGCAGCTGTACGTGGGCGACATCGGCGACAACCGGGGCGGCACCTGGGACCACGTGTGGATCTACCGCTTCCCCGAGCCGAAGACGCTCGGCGACGCCACCGTGCGGGCCGAGCAGTTCACGGTGACGTACGCGGACGGCCCCCGCGACGCCGAGGCCCTGATGGTGCATCCGGTGACGGGCCGGGTGTACATCGCGAGCAAGAACGAACGCGGAGGCGGCCTGTACGAGGGCCCCGAGCGGCTCTCCGCCGACGGGCGCAACGTCTTCCGGCGGATCGGGGACGTGCCCTGGGTGACGGACGGGGCCTTCTCCCCGGACGGAACCCGGCTCACGCTGCGCGGCTACCTGACGGCCCGGACGTGGGCCTGGGCGGACGGCGGGATCCGGGGCGAGGGCGAGCGGGTGGGCGCGCCGTTCCAGGGGCAGGCCGAGTCGGTGACGTACAGCGCGGACGGGCGGACGCTGCTGTTCGGGGCCGAGGGCGCCGGCAGCCGGGTCGTGGCGGTGCCCGTCGCCCCGGCCGGCGCCGACCCGTCCGCCGCCCCCTCCCCGGGGCGCTCCGGCGCCCCCGCTCCGGGCCCGGCGGGCGGCGCCGGCGCGGCCGGGCAGGACGGCGGCGGCTACGGCAAGGGGGCCCTGGTGCTGGTGGCGGGCACGCTCGTGGTGCTCGGGGCGAAGCGGCTGCTGCGGCGCCGCCCGAAGGACTGAACACCGGACGGCCCGCCGACCCGCCTGCGGCCCCCGCCCCGCCCCCGTCCGCCCCGGAACCGCGGGCGGCCGGCCCGCGTCCCTGGCGACGGAACCGTCACGGGCGGGGTCACGGGCGAAGGGGGCAACGGGAGATGCAGGTGCGGATGTCCTCGGCCGGCGTGCCCGCGCGGGACCGGCTCGGCTGGTTCACCGACGTCATCGACCGCTCCCTCGCGCCGACGGCGATCCGCTGCGCCGACCCCGGCGACTTCCGCGCCGACGCCGCCCTGCTGGACCTGGGCGCCGTACAGATCTCCACCTTCACCTACGGCGCGCTGCGGTCGAGCCGTACGCCCACCCTCATCCGACGTTCCGATCCCGAGCAGTACCAACTGGCCCTGGTGACGGGCAGCCCGATGTGGATCTCGCAGCGGCGCGCCGATTCCGGGTCGGTCACCGGCGACCTCGTGCTGTGGGACACCTCCCACCCGTACGAGGCCGGCGCGCCCGAGGACGGCGGCACGGTCCGCGCCGTCGTCATGCAACTGCCCCGCACCTCGCTGCCGTTGCGGCCCGATCGGGTGGACCGGCTGCTCGCGCAGCGGATCCCCGCCTCGCGGGGCACGGGCGCGGTCCTGGCCCGGTTCCTCGACGACGTCGACGCGCACGCCGAGGGCTGCGGGGAGCGGGAGTTGGCCCGGCTGGGGCAGGCCGCGCTCGGGCTGGCGACGGCCTGCCTGGCCGAACGCCTCGACGCCTACGACGACCTGCCCGCCGAGGCCCGCGAGGAGGTCCTGCTGCGGCAGATCGACGCCTTCATCGGCCACAACCTGGGCGATCCCGAGCTGACGCCCGGGGTGGTCGCGGCCCGCCACCACGTGTCGGTGCGCCGGCTCCACCAGCTCTTCCAGGGACGGCCCGAAGGGGTGGCGGCCACGATCCGCAGTCGCCGTCTGGAGGGCTGCCGGAGCGACCTGCTGCGGCCCGAACTGCGCGGCCGGGCGGTGCACGCCATCGCCGCGCGGTGGGGGTTCACCAGCGCGGCGGTCTTCAGCCGGGCCTTCCGCCAGGCGTACGGGACGAGCCCGTCGGAGCTGCGCCAGACGGCGGTGGCCGCGACGGGACGGGCCGCGGCGGGCCCGGACGCCCCCGGTCTGGTTGCCCGTCCAAACCTCCTGCGCTGAACGTCAACGATCGCTGCGCGCAGTGCACATGCGGGTGCTCCCCGCCGGTCTAAGATCTGTTTCCGGCCACCCGCGTTCGTCGCGGTGGCCGGTCATGACGCCCTGCGGGTCGACCGGGGTGCTCCGCGCACCCCGTCCGGTCCGTGCGGTCCGTGCGACGACGCCGATCGGGGCCGGTCGGCGAGGGGATCCGCGTCGGCCACCGGTCCTCGCCGTTCACGGGGGTGACGACGGGGGCCCGCCGCGCGGATCCGTCCACCTCGCCCGACCGGGCCCACCGGTTCGGCCGCACCCGGCCGCCCGCCCGCCCGTTCCCACCGCGCCTCCCGCCCCGCGGGCCGTGGCCGGGGGCGTCGCGGGTCGGGCGTCGGGCCGGGCGTCGCGGGCCGGGCGTCGGGCTCCGGCTCAGGAGTGGCCGAGGTCCGCCGGGGCGAGGTCCTCCACCGCGACGGAGCCGGCGTCGGCGGCCGGGCGGAGCGGGAACGCGTCCGCGGCCATCGAGTCGAGCACCGGCGGCGCGGGCCGCGGCGGCTTGGGCATGACGGCCGCCTCGGAGTGGCCGCCGCACCCGTAGGACAGGGACACCAGACGGCCGTCGGCCGGACCGAACTCGTTCGCGCAGACGCCGAAGGCCTGCCCCAGCGAGCCCCCGATCGCGACGAGGAACCCGCAGGACACGCAGGAGGCGGGCGCCGCCTGCGCCATCGGGGTCTTCGCGCCGAAGGACTCGTCCCACCGGTCGGCCGCGCTGTGCAGCCCGTAGCGGGACAGCACGCGCGCCCGGCGCATGCCGAGTTCCTCGGCGACGGACGTGATGGAGCCGCGGGCGGGCACGACGGCCCGGTCGGTGACCTCCGCGTCCTCGGCCTCGACCAGGTCGGCCATCTCGGTGGAGACCACCGAGTTCGGCGGCGGGGCGTCCTCGCCCGACCAGCCCGCCTCCAGGCGCAGGTCGTCGGCGTCGGTGGGCAGCAGGTCGCCCGGTCCCATGTCGCCGGGGCGCAGCCGCTCGCTCCACGGCACCCACTCGGGCGCCAGCAGGGCGTCGTCGCCGGGCAGCAGCACCGTTTCGTCGAGGGTGACGTTCTTGGCGCGGGAGGCGCGGGTCACGGTGACGGCCCAGCGCCAGCCGCGGTAGCCCGGTTCCTTGCACTCGAAGAAGTGCGTGACGACCCGGTCGCCCTCGGACACGACGGAGACGTGCTCGCCCACCACGCCGGGGTAGGCGGCCTCCTCGGCCGCCGCGCGGGCGAGCTCTACCGCCTCCACGCACAGCCGGTCGGGGGCGGGGGTACGCGGGGTACGGCTTCGCGTCGTCGCAGCACTCACAGGTCTCGTTCTCTCCTACGCCGTCTCACGAGTGCGCCGTCCGTACTGTCGTCCACAACGACCCGTCGGTCTCGTCCGTACGTAGCGCGGGCGGAGCGGACCAGAGGGCCGCGTCGACGTCCGCGCCCGATCGGCCTCGGGCACACCCCACTGAGATCCATTCTGCGGGATCCCGAAGAGGCGCGCGGCCAAGTGCAACCGCCGGTGGCGCGCTACGCACGCTACCTCCTCCGAAGCCTTCGGCCCACATGCGAGGTCCGATTCGCGGACAACGGACGACCCCTTCCGGTGCCCTGACGGGTCCATCGGGCCCCCGGGACATGCCGGGAGGGGTCCGGGAGGGGTCCGGGCGGGCCCCGTGGGGCACTATGGCCACGTGGCACCCGTACGGTCGTCCGCCGACGGCTCGGGACCGGCCAGGCGGGCCGGCCGGGCTGTCGGACGTGCCCTGCACCTCCCCTTCACCGGGACGGCGCGCGGGATCCGCAGGGCCACGCACGCCCACGGCGCCGGTGAATCGGGGCTGGGCCGACTGATCGAACTGCACGCCATCAACGGCGCCGGCGATGTGATGATCACGGTGGCGTTGGCCTCGACGGTGTTCTTCTCCGTCCCCACGGACGAAGCACGCGGACGGGTGGCGCTCTACCTGGCCATCACCATGGCCCCCTTCACCCTGCTGGCCCCCGTGATCGGTCCGCTGCTCGACCGTCTGCCGCACGGACGACGGGCGGCGATGGCCGGCGCGATGCTGACGCGGGCCCTGCTGGCACTGATGATGTCGGGCGCGGTCGCCACCGGCGGGCTGGAGCTGTACCCGGCGGCGCTGGGCGTCCTGGTGGCCTCGAAGGCCTACGGGGTGGTGCGCAGCGCGGTGGTGCCCAGACTCCTGCCGCCGACGTTCTCCCTCGTGAAGGCGAACTCGCGGGTCACCCTGGCCGGCCTGCTCGCCACGGGCGCCGCCGCGCCGGTGGGGGCCGGGCTGCACGCGATCGGGCCTCCGTGGCCGCTGTACGGGGCCTGCGCGATCTTCGTGTGGGGGACCTTCGCGGCGTTCCAGCTGCCGCACAAGGTGGACGAAGCCAAGGGGGAACGACGGGCTCGGCTGTCCACGCACGAGGCCCACTCGAAGCGGCCCGGACTGCGGACGGTGAGCCGCTCGGTGTTGTGCGGGCTGCTGGCGAACGCGTCGATGCGCGCCCTGTCCGGGTTCCTGATCTTCTTCCTGGCGTTCCTGCTGCGCGAGCACCCGCTGGGCGGGCAGAGCGCGGCGGTGTCGCTGGGCATCGTCGGCGTCGCGGCGGGGGTCGGCAACGCCTGCGGGACCGCGGTGGGCGCCTGGCTGCGGGCCAGGGCGCCGGAGGCGATCGTCGCCGCGGTGCTGTCGCTGACGCTCGCCGTGGCGATCCTGGCGACGCTGCTGTTCAGCGGGCTGTTCATGGCGGTGCTGGCGGCGACGGCGGGGTTCTGCCAGGCGCTGGCGAAGCTGTCGCTGGACGCGATGATCCAGCGGGACGTGCCCGAGGCGGTGCGGACGTCGGCGTTCGCCCGTTCGGAGACGCTGCTCCAGGTGGCGTGGGTGCTGGGCGGGGCGATCGGCATCGCGCTGCCCCTGAACGGGGTCCTGGGCATGGCCGTGGCCGCCGTCCTGGTCGCCCTCGGTACGACGATGGCCCTGCGCGGGTTCCTGACCTCCCCCCGCCACCCCCGCGGCTCCACCCGCCCCCGCGTGGCATAGCGGCCCCCGCGCGCCCGTACGGGTCCCGGCCCCGCACCCGCCCGGCCGCCCGGCCCGCCCGTGGGCCGTTCGGGGTCCGTCGACCGTGCGGTCGGGGCCGTGCGGCGGGGCGTCCGCGCGCGGGCGGCGCGGCCGGGACGCACCGAGGACCCCCGTGCGGCGGCTCGACCCGGTGGCCCGATAGCCTTCGGCTCATGACCGCACCGCTTTTCCCGGGTAGGGCCCGCCGCAGCGTCGCGGCCCTCGGAGCCGTGTCCGCCGGGCTCCTCCTCCTGTCCGCCTGCGACAAGCCGACGCCGCTCGCGACGGTGACCGTCGGCAGCTCCTCGGTGTCCTCGGAGGCCGAGTGCCGTCCCGAGGCCGGCAAGGACCTCGCGATGGACCGCCTCCAGGAGTGCCTGACCGGCCTCAAGGACGCCAAGACCGTCGAGTACGGCCGCGGCGACACGCTGCGCCTCGGTGTCGAGCCGGACGTCGTCGAGGACGGCAAGAAGTGGCAGGCCGTGCTCGACGGCCAGCCGATCACCGAGCCCTCCTCCAACACCTACCGCAGCTTCCAGGGCGCCGACGTCTTCGCGACCGGCGGCCAGGGCGAGGCCCCCGCCTCGAAGATGCTCGGCTTCGTCCAGGTCGGCGCGGACGGCAAGCCGCTCGCCGTCTGGTCCTTCAAGCTCAAGCTCAAGTAGCGAACCCCGCAGGCGAAGGCAGGCGAACCGTGCGCGCGCTCGTCGTGACCGCGGTGGCCGCGGAGGCCGACTCCGTGACCACCGGTCTCACCCCTCATCCGGACCCGGTCACGCCCGAGCCGCGCACCCTGCCCGGCGGCTACCTCATCAGCCGCAGGGACCTGCCCGGCCTCGCCGTCGACGTGCTCGTCGGCGGTGTCGGCCCGGCCGCCGCCGCGGCCGCCGCGGCCACCGCCCTCGCGCTGGCCGACTACTCGCTCGTCATCTCCGCCGGCATCGGCGGCGGGTTCGCGCCCGCCGCCCCGCTCGGCTCGCTCGTGGTCGCCGACGCGCTCGTCGCCGCCGACCTGGGGGCCCAGACCCCCGACGGTTTCCTCTCCGTCCAGGAACTCGGCTTCGGCCGCGCCGTGCACCTGCCGCCCGCCGACCTCGCCGCCCGCGCCGCGGAGGCCACCGGGGCGCTCCTCGCACCGGTGCTGACCGTCTCCACCGTCACCGGCACCGCCGCGCGCGCCGCCGAACTCGCCGCCCGCCACCCGCTCGCCGGGGCCGAGGCGATGGAGGGCTTCGGGGTCGCGGAGGCCGCCGCCGCGCACGGGCTGCCCGTCCTGGAGGTCCGCGCCGTGTCCAACGCCGTCGGGCCGCGCGACCGGGACGCCTGGCGGATCGGGGAGGCGCTGGCGGCCCTGGCCGCCGGATTCGGGGCCCTGGGGCCCGTACTCGTCAACTGGGGAGAACGCCATGACCACCAGCAGCGCTGACGCCCGGCCGTTGGACATCGCCTACTCGCCCTGCCCGAACGACACCTTCGTCTTCGACGCGTGGGCGCACGGGCGGGTCCCCGGGGCGCCCGCCCTGAACGTGACCTTCGCCGACATCGACCTCACCAACGGCATGGCCGAGCGCGGCGAGCTGGACGTGCTGAAGGTGTCCTACGCCGTCCTGCCGTGGGTCCTGGAGGAGTACGCGCTGCTGCCCTGCGGCGGGGCGCTGGGGCGCGGCTGCGGGCCGCTCGTGCTGACCCGCGAACCGGGCGTGGACCTGACGGGGAAGACGGTCGCGGTGCCGAGCGAACGCTCCACCGCCTACCTGCTGTTCCGACTGTGGGCCGCGGACGTCCTGCCCGACGGGGTCGGCGAGGTGGTCGTGCTGCCGTTCCACGAGATCATGCCGGCGGTGCGCGCCGGCCGGGTGGACGCCGGCCTGGTCATCCACGAGGCCCGGTTCACCTATCAGGACTACGGGCTGCACTGCCTGGCCGACATGGGCGAGCACTGGGAGTCCACCACCGGCCTGCCGATCCCGCTGGGCGCGATCATCGCGAAGCGCTCGCTGGGCGAAGGGACGCTGCGGGCGCTGGCCGAGTCGGCGCGCGCGTCGGTGCGGATGGCGTGGGCCGACCCGGAGGCCTCCCGGCCGTACGTGCGCGCGCACGCGCAGGAGCTGGACCCGGCCGTGGCCGACCAGCACATCGGCCTGTACGTCAACGAGTTCACCGCCGAGCTGGGCGACGACGGCTACGCGGCCGTCCACGGGCTGCTGACCAGGGCCGCGGCCGAGGGCCTGGTTCCGGCCATCAAGCCGGACGCGCTGCGCTTCCCGTAGCGCCCGCGCACCACGTGACGGTGCCCCGCCGCTCCTCCGAGCGGCGGGGCACCGGTGCCTGGTGGGCGGGGCTCAGACGTCGAGCTGGTCGGCCACCGCGCGCAGCAGACCGGCGATCTTCGCGCCGTGCGCCTTGTCGGGGTAGCGGCCCCGCTCCAGCATCGGCGTGATGTTCTCCAGCAGGGTCGTGAGGTCCTGCACGATCGAGGCGAGCTCGTCGGGCTTGCGGCGCTGCGCGGCCGCGACCGAGGGTGCCGGATCCAGTACCGTCACCGAAAGTGCCTGGTCACCGCGCTGGCCCGCGACGACGCCGAACTCGACGCGCTGGCCGGGCTTGAGGGCGTCGACCCCGGCGGGGAGCACCGACGAGTGGACGAAGACGTCTCCGCCGTCGTCCCGGGAGAGAAAGCCGAAGCCCTTCTCGCTGTTGAACCACTTGACCTTGCCGGTAGGCACGTCCGTCCTCTGTCCTTGTAATCGTCGGGTCCGGTGGGCCGTTCGCATGCGGCTCCGGATAGCGGTGTGGCGGGTCAGCGACCCGCCTCCTCACAGGCTAATGGTCCAGAAACGGGTGACAAGTCGTTCCCCGGTCCTTCCCGGAGTGACCGCTTCGGCCAGGGAACTACCCTGGTGAGGTGACTGTTACTCCTCATTCCGACGAAGCGCGGCCCGGCGACGGACTCGTGAAGGCCGGCGGCATCGTGTTCATCGTGGGCGCGCTGGCGACGCTCGCGACGATGGCACCGTTGTTCCTGGGCACCGATCCCTTCCCGTCGTACGCGTGGGCCGTGTGCATGCTCATGGGCGTCGGCTTCGCCATCTCGGCGGCGGGCGTGCTGCGCTCGGCGGCGGCCCAGCGCCGGGCGGCGCGGGCCTCGCAGGCCTGAGCCGCGGCGGCGCGACCGCCCGACCTTCCCGCCAGGCCTTCCCGCCCGGCCTTGCCGCTAGGCGGCGCGGGCGGCGACGTAGTCGGCGAGCCAGGCCGGCAGCGCGGTGAGGTCGGCCAGCACCACGTCCGCGCCCGCCGCGCGCAGTTCGGGCTCCGGGCACGGCCCGGTCGGCACGACCACCGACAGCGCGCCGGCGGTCCGCGCACCGCGTACGTCGCCCACGTGGTCGCCGACGTAGACCTGCGCCTCGTACGCGCGCAGGGCCTCCGCCTTGGCCTCCGCCCACAGCCAACCGATGACGGCGTCGGGTTCGATGCCGAGGTGCGCCAGGTGCAGGCGGGCGTTCGGCTCGTGCTTGGCGGTGACCACGATGGCCCGGCCGCCGAGGGCCCGGACGGCCTCGATCGCCTCGCGGGCGCCGGGCATCGCGGGCGTCGGCTCGATGGCGTACGTGGGGTAGATCTCCCGGTATCGGTCGGCCATGGCCGGGATCTCCTCCGCCGGGAACCAGTACGCGAGCTCCTCGTCCAGCGGCGGCCCGAGGCGGGTCACGGCCGCGTCGGCGTCGATGAACGTTCCGGTTTCGGCGGAAAGGGCCTGGTAGGCGGCCTTGATGCCGGGGCGCGAGTCGATGAGGGTCATGTCGAGGTCGAAGCCGACCGTCAGCTGCGCGGCGGGGGCGGACGCGGTGGGGTTGTCGGAACTCATGCGGCCATTGTGCCGAGCCGGTACGACGCCCCGGCAACGCGCCCGTGACCCCGCCCCGCCCGCCGGTGGAACCCCCGGCCGCACCGCCGGCCGCACCTGCGGCCGGGTGGCGACGGCCCGCGGCTTCCCCTCGGCCCCGCGGGCCTGGGGAGACCCCCCGGCGCCGGGCGGCGCGGGCCCGGCACGGTCCGGAAGAGACGGCCTAGCCGCGGGGGCGGGAGCGCCAGGCCAGGTACGCGGCGAGGGCCACGGCGGCGGTGCGGGTCAGGGCGGGCCACATGCCCTGGTACTCCGCCCCCAGCCGGTCGTCGGCGAGGGCCTCGCCCCACCGCCCGTCGGCCCGGCCCCACAGCCACACCAGCGCCCCGGTGAACACCGCGCCGGGCACGCCGAAGACCGCCCACTTGCGCTCGCGCGGCCCGAGCACGCCGGAGGCCAACGCCGCGAGCCAGCCGACGAGGAGCACCATCCACGACCCGGTGGCGGCCCCGGCCAGGAGGGCCACCGCCACCAGCAGCAGGAACGCGTTCGGGCGGGCCCGCGGCGCGGCCCCCGCCACCGCCCCCGCCTCCGGCTCGGCCCCGGCCGCCTTCCGCTCGCGCCGCTCCCGCAGCGCCCGTACGAGGCGCCGCGCGGCCGAGGCCGACTTCGCGGCCGCCCCCGACTCCGCTTCCCTCCCCGGCTCGCGCTCCCCGTCCCGCTTCGGCCCGTCCGCGTCCTCGGCCCGGTCCTCGTCGAAGAGGTCGGGGAACTCGATGCCGCCCGCAAAACCCTCCACCTGCGGCCCGGCACCCCGGCCGCCGGCGGCGACCCGCCACCAGTCGGGCTCGCCCCGGTCGGAGTCGCCGAGTTCGTCGACGCCGGCGAGGTGCGGCGGGACGTTGACGGGGGCCGGAGCCGAAGCCTGAGTCGCCTTGGCGGCCCGGTCCGCGCGCCGCTGCTTCGGCACCGCCGGCACCGGTACGACGGCGGGCGCCGGCGCCCTCGTCCGCCCCGCGGTGTCCACGACCTCCTCCGGCGTGCCGATCCGGTCCAGGATGAGCCGTACCGCCGCCGGAGTGTCCGGTTCGTACGTGGCACGCCGACGGTCGATCTCGTCCCGCAGGCCGGCGACCAACCGCATCCGGTCGCCCGACGACAACTGCCGCCGGTGCGCCAAGTCCCCGACACGGCTCAGATATTCGTAGACCAGTTGGTCGCTCTCGATCCCCACGCCCCGGCTCCTCACGTACCGCCTGTCCCGAAGGTAGCGCGTGCGCCCGTGGAGCGGCCGCCGACGCAGCGGATACCGTGGACCGGATGGGGACCGGCCGACGACCGGCCGACGTGACCAGGAGGCGACCACCGTGCCCGAGGCAAGCACCTCCGCCGCACCCGCTGCGGCGAACGCCCCGCGTTCCCTCGCCGAGGCGCTCCGCGCCCGCGACGACGTCGCGCTGACCGCCCTCCTGCACGCCCGCCCGGACCTGCTGAACCCGGTGCCCGGGGACGTGACCCAGCTCGCCACGCGCGCCGGCACCCGGGCCTCGGTGGTGCGCGCCCTGGACCGCCTGGACCGGTTCGCGCTCCAGACGGCGGAGGCCCTCGCCGTGGCCCCGGACCCCTGCCCGTACCCGGTGTTGGAGTCGCTCCTGACGGGCGGCGAGGACGAGGAGGCCCGCGCCGCCCTGCCCCGCGCACTGGGCACCCTGCGCGACCAGGCCCTGGTGTGGGGCGACGACGAGCGGCTGCGCCTGGTGCGCACCGCCCGGGAACTGCTCGCCCCCTCGGCGCAGCGGCCGTCCCCGACCGGGCTGGGCCCGACCGTCGCGGAGGCCACGGCCGGGATGTCCCCGACCCGGGTCCAGGAGATCGTGGCGGCGGCCGGGCTGCCGGCGACGCACGACCCGGTGTCGGCGGTGGCCGCGCTGACGGGGCTGTTCACGGACCCGGAGCGGATGTCGGCGCTGCTCGACGAGGCCCCCGCGGAGGCCCACCAGGTGCTGGGCCGGCTGGTGTGGGGTCCGCCCTACGGGGAGGTGACCCCGAATCCGGCGGCGCCGGTGCGCTGGCTGCGCGACCGGGGCCTGTTGCTGCCCGCCTCGGCGCGGACGGTCGTCCTGCCCCGCGAGGTGGCCCTGCACCTGCGCGGCGGGTTCGCGCACCGTCGGACGGCGCCCCTCGCGCCGCCGGTCGGCGCGGACCGCGAGCACCGTCCACGGCTTGTGGACGCGAACGCCGCCGGGCAGGCCCTGGCCGCGGTGGGCGTCGTGGAGGAACTGGTCAAGGCCTGGGAGCACGCCGGGCCCGCCGTGCTGCGGGCGGGCGGGCTCGCCGTGCGCGACCTGAAGCGGACCGCCGCCACGCTGGACACCACCGAGCCGCAGGCGGCGTTCTGGATCGAGCTGGCGTACGCGGCCGGGCTCCTGGCGAGCGACGGGGAGGCCGACGAACGGTACGCGCCGACCCCCGCCTTCGACGACTGGACCGAACTCCCGCCCGCCCGCAGGTGGTCGGCGCTGGTCGCGGCCTGGCTGCCCGCCACCCGGACCGCCGGACTGGCCGGCGAGCAGGACGCCAAGGGCCGCACCCTGTCGGTGCTCGGAGCCGACCTGGACCGCTCCGCCGCCCCCGAGGTGCGGCGCCGGGTCCTGGACCTCCTCGCCGACCTGCCCGAGGGCGCCTCGCCGCAGCCCGAGGCGCTCCTCGAACGCCTCGCGTGGGAACGTCCGTCGCGCGGTACGAGCGACCTGCGCGCCCGCCTCGCGCACTGGACGCTGACCGAGGCCGAGGTCCTCGGCGTCACCGGCCGGGGCGCGCTCAGCGCCTTCGGCCGGGCCCTGCTGGAGCACCGCGACCCGGCGCCGATGCTGGCGCCGCTGCTGCCCGAACCGGTGGACCACGTCCTGCTCCAGGCCGACCTGACGGCGGTGGCCCCCGGCCCGCTGCGCCGGCCGCTCGGCGAGGTGCTGGCGGTGCTCGCCGACGTGGAGTCCAAGGGCGGGGCGACGGTGTACCGGTTCACGCCCGGTTCGGTGCGCCGCGCCCTCGACGCCGGCCGCACCGCCTCCGACCTGCACGCCTTCCTCGCCGAGCACAGCCGCACCCCGGTGCCGCAGCCCCTCGCGTACCTGATCGACGACGTGGCGCGGCGGCACGGGCACCTGCGGGTCGGCGCGGCCTCCTCGTACGTGCGCTGCGACGACGACGCGATGCTGGGCGAGATCCTCGCCGACAAGCGGTCCGCCGGCCTGGGGCTGCGCCGGCTCGCGCCGACCGTACTGGCGGCGCAGGCCGAACCGGGCGCGCTGCTCGACGGGTTGCGGGCGATGGGCTACGCGCCGGCGGCGGAGTCCCGTACCGGGGACGTGCTGGTGGCGCGGGCGGACGCGCACCGCACGCCGGCGCGCTCGGCGCCGGTGCCGGTGCCGGACGGGCCGCCGGTGCCGGACGCCACCCTGCTGGGGGCGGCGGTACGGGCGATCCGCGCGGGCGACCTGGCGGCGACGGCGGTCCGCAAGGAGCCGGCGCCCTCCGCCGACGGAACCCCGGCCCCGGCTCCGGCTCCGGGCGAACTCCCGCGCACCAGCGCGGCGGAGACCCTGGCGACGGTGCAGGCGGCGGCGCTGACGGGGTCGGCGGTGTGGATCGGGTACGTCAACGCCGAAGGGGCGGCGAGCCAGCGCGTCATCGCCCCGGTGCGGGTGGAGGGCGGCTTCGTCACGGGCTACGACCACACGGCGGACGAGGTGCGCACGTTCGCCCTGCACCGCATCACGGGCGTGGCGGAACTGGCGGAGGACCAGGTCTGAGGCCCGCCGGGGCGGCCCCGGGCCCGGCGGAAAAAGGGTTCGCCGGCGAGGACTTGGATGCGTCACCCTGACGACATGTCCGATCAGTACACCGCGACCGCCGCCGCGCCCACGCCCACGCACGACCGCCCCGACCCGGCCGCCGAGCCCGTCCGCCGGATCCGGGCCGCGCACACGGCCGACACCGTGACCGTGTACCAGGCGTACTCCCCCGCCCTCGGTCTCCCGGCGGCCCGCGACGGACGCTTCCCGCCCGCCTGGAAGCGCGAGCGGATGACGTGGATCAAGCCGTCGTTCCTGTGGATGATGTACCGCTGCGGCTGGGCGGCCAAGGCCGGCCAGGAGACCGTCCTGGCCGTCGAGATCACCCGCGCCGGCTTCGACTCGGCCCTCGCCGGGGCCTGTCTGTCCCACTACGCCCGCCGCGTGCACGCCGACCGCGCCGCCTGGAAGGAGTCCGTGCGCGAGACCACGGTCCGCGTCCAGTGGGACCCGGAGCGCGACCTGCACCTGAGGCCGCTCCCGTACCGCTCGCTCCAGCTCGGCCTGTCGGGTCCCAGTGCGCGGGCCTACGCCGACAACTGGACGGTCTCCATCCGCGACGTCACCCCGCTGGCCCGGGAGATCAACGCCCTGGTCCGCGCCGGCGACACCGACGCGGCCCGGGCGCTGCTCCCGGTGGAGACCCCGTACCCGTCGGGGCCGCTGCCTCACCTGGACGCGTAGTCCACCAGCGCCGGGTCGAAGGGCCACGCCCCGGCGAGCCAGTCGACGACGGCCCCGTACAGCTCGGCGTCGAGGTGGGCCCGGTCGGCGCGCACCCAGGAGCTGACCCGCACCCGCCCGGGGGTCTCCTTGCTCGGGTAGACGTACAGGCAGCCGATGACCTCGGTCCCCGCGCCGCGCCCCTCCAGCACGCTGTACGTGAACCCGCGCCGGGCGGCGAAGTCCTCGGCGTGCCGCTCCAGGTCGGCGAGGTTGGCCTCGGCGCTCATCCCCTCCGGCGGCGGCCACCCCCCGTCGACGAAGCCGGGCGTGGCCCGGATGTGCGCGATGCTCCCGCTCCAGGCGGCCAGGTCCGCCTCGTTGTGCCGCGCGCCCAGCGGCTCCAGCCGGAAGGCTGCGGTCTCCGGCGGCGCGGGCGCCTCGAAGTCGGCGGGGACGAAGGACTGCTCGGGTTCGCTCATGCCCGGACCGTACGCGGGGCGCACCGCCCCCCTCCAACACCTTTTCCCCGGCCCGCCCCGGCCCCGCAGCGACGGCCGCCCCGGCCCCGCCCCGACGGCCGCCCCGGGCGGACCCGCCCCCGTCACCCCCCGATAGGGCAGACTGGAGGTTTGGCCGCCCGCGTCCGGGCGGTCACATCACGCCGGAAAGGGAACTGCTGCGTGAACGGGCCCCTCATCGTCCAGAGCGACAAAACCCTCCTCCTCGAAGTCGACCACGAGCTCGCCGGGGCCGCCCGCCGCGCCATCGCGCCCTTCGCCGAGCTGGAGCGCGCCCCCGAGCACATCCACACCTACCGGATCACCCCGCTCGGCCTGTGGAACGCCCGCGCCGCCGGGCACGACGCCGAGCAGGTCGTCGACGCGCTCGTCGAGTTCTCCCGGTACCCCGTCCCGCACGCGCTGCTCGTCGACGTCGCCGAGACCATGGCCCGCTACGGCCGCCTCACCCTCTCCAAGCACCCCGTCCACGGACTCGTGCTGACCAGCACCGACCGGCCGGTGCTGGAGGAGATCCTGCGCTCCAAGCGGATCACCCCCCTCGTCGGCGCCCGCCTCGACGCCGACACCGTGGCCGTCCACCCCTCCGAGCGCGGGCAGATCAAGCAGACCCTGCTCAAGCTGGGCTGGCCCGCCGAGGACCTCGCCGGGTACGTCGACGGCGAGGCGCACCCGATCGAGCTGGAGGAGAACGGCTGGGCGCTGCGCCCCTACCAGGCGCAGGCGGTCGAGGGCTTCTGGCACGGCGGCTCCGGCGTGGTCGTCCTGCCGTGCGGCGCGGGCAAGACGCTGGTCGGCGCGGGGGCCATGGCGAAGGCCAAGGCGACCACGCTGATCCTGGTCACCAACACGGTCTCCGCCCGTCAGTGGAAGCACGAGCTGGTCAAGCGGACCTCGCTGACGGAGGAGGAGATCGGCGAGTACTCCGGCACCCGCAAGGAGATCCGGCCCGTCACCATCGCCACCTACCAGGTGCTGACGACCCGGCGGAAGGGCGTCTACCCGCACCTGGAGCTGTTCGACTCCCGCGACTGGGGTCTGATCCTCTACGACGAGGTCCACCTGCTGCCGGCGCCCGTGTTCAAGTTCACCGCCGACCTCCAGGCACGCCGCCGGCTCGGTCTGACGGCCACCCTCGTGCGGGAGGACGGCCGCGAGTCCGACGTGTTCTCCCTGATCGGGCCGAAGCGCTTCGACGCGCCGTGGAAGGAGATCGAGGCGCAGGGCTACATCGCGCCCGCCGACTGCGTCGAGGTCCGGGTCAACCTGACCGAGTCGGAGCGGCTCGCGTACGCGACCGCCGAGACGGAGGAGAAGTACCGCTTCTGTGCCACGACCGCGACGAAGCGGAAGGTCACGGAGGCGCTGGTGCGCAAGCACCGGGGCGAGCAGACCCTCGTCATCGGCCAGTACATCGACCAGCTCGACGAGTTGGGCGAGCACCTGGACGCGCCCGTCATCAAGGGCGAGACCTCCAACGCGCAGCGCGAGAAGCTCTTCGACGCCTTCCGCGAGGGCGAGATCAACGTGCTGGTCGTCTCGAAGGTCGCGAACTTCTCCATCGACCTGCCCGAGGCCACCGTCGCCATCCAGGTGTCGGGCACCTTCGGCTCCCGACAGGAGGAGGCGCAGCGCCTCGGTCGCGTCCTGCGTCCGAAGGCCGACGGGCACGAGGCCCGCTTCTACTCGGTCGTCGCGCGCGACACCATCGACCAGGACTTCGCCGCGCACCGTCAGCGCTTCCTGGCCGAACAGGGCTACGCCTACCGGATCATGGACGCCGACGAGCTGCTGGCGGGCGACTGACGGTCCGCCGCCCGGGCCTCGACCGGCCCGGCCTCCCGCTCCCCGAGGGCCGACCTCGGGGACGGGACCGGCACCGTACGCGCACGCCCGCCCGGGCGCCCGCTCCGGCGCCGCTGCGACAGGGCCGCCAAGGCCGTCACGAGCGGCGGTACGGCCCAGACCCACAGGTGACACGGGTCCAGCAGGAGGGCTGCGCCGGTCTCGGGCAGGTGGCGGGACCAGAAGTCGGCGGAGGCCTGCGGCAGCACGAGCAGGCCCAGCAGGGCGGTGCCGGTGAAGCCGGCCAGGGCGGTCAGACCGGCCCTGATCCGGCCGGTCAGGAGCAGGTACGCGATGAACACCGTCGGCGTCAGGGTGATGCCGGCGGCGGTGCCGAGGGCGAAGCCCTCGCCCAGCGCTCCGCGCGCCCGGCCCAGGTCCCAGACGGCGAGGCAGGCGAACGCCAGGTTGATCTGGGCGGGCAGCGGGTCCTGGAACAGCGGCTCCAGCCACAGCCCGGCGGTGGTCGCGGCGAGGACGGGCACCGGGCGGGCCCGCAGGCCCCCGAACCGGCAGGACAGCACGATCAGCAGGGCGAGCAGGCCGGCGTTGCCGAGGAGGAGCACGACCTTCAGTATTCCGGCGGGCAGCCAGGCGGCCGGGGTGAACAGGATCGCGGCGAACGGCGGATAGATGGCCGGGGGCCACCACCCGTGGGCGGACAGGGCCTGGACCGGCGCGTGCGCCGAGGGGACCCGCAGGGCGAGGCACAGCACGCCCGACAGCAGCAGCGCCCCCGTGACCGGCACTCCGAGCAGGGACGACGGCGAGCGGAGCGGATCGGTGCTGCGGGTCACGCGCGTGACCCTAGTGGACGGGTGCGCGGGTGCCGGCGGTATCAGGCCACGGTCGCGGCGCGGCCCGTCACCTGCGTATGACGCCGGCGTCCTCGGCGTACTCGCCCAGCACGACGACGCTCACGGCGGTCGCCGCGAAGACCTTCGCGGCGCGCAGGACGTCGCCGAAACGGTGTCGGGAACGGGAATCGGAGGTGGCGGTGGCGCCGCTCGGGCGGCCGCCCCGCATCGGGGTGAAGGTTGCGGTGCTCATGAATCCATGGTGCGTTCTCCCGCCTTCCGGCACATCGCCCTCGGGACGGAACCGGCGGGCCCCCGGGGTCCTCCTCACGGCCCATGCCGACCCCTAGGGCCCTGCCTCAGGTCTGACACTCCCCGGTATGACACCCGTACGGGGGTCCCGGTACCGACGGACCGGCGACGACGGAAACCGTTCGCGCCGCCCCCGGCCGCCGGCTACAATCTCCGCTCTTGCCGCCTCCCGCCGCACCACCGGGGAGAGCCGCCCACCGGACGGAAACCGGCGGGCTCCCGTTTCGCACACGTCAAGCTGGAGGCAGTTCCGTGCCCGCGCACGCCCCCGACACCCAGTCCCCGGACGCCCCCGCCGAACCCACCGACCTCGCCGACCCCGCCGATCCGCTCGGTCGTGAACGGGCCCACCTGAGCGCCTCGCGCTCCGCCCTGCGCGCCATGCGCGAGGACGTCGAGGCCCTCGACATCCGCGACGTCACCGCGAACTGGGTCAACGCCGTCGTCCTCCAGGCGCAGATCGACGACCGCATCAAGGCGCTGGCCGACCTCTCCCACACCCCGCTCTTCTTCGGCCGCCTCGACTACCTGCACGCGCCGGGCGCCGACCTGGCCGAGGGCGCGGAGGGCGAGCAGTTCTACATCGGTCGCCGCCACGTCCACGACGCCGACGGCGACCCGATGGTCATCGACTGGCGCGCGCCGGTCTCCCAGCCGTTCTACCGCGCCTCCAAGGCCGACCCGCAGGACATCGGGCTGCGCCGCCGCTTCGGCTACACCGGCGGCGAGCTGACCGCGTACGAGGACGAGCACCTGTCGGACCCCGCCGAGTCGGCCGCCGTCAGCGCGCTCCTCCAGCGCGAGATCGAGCGGCCCCGCGTCGGCCCCATGCGCGACATCGTCGCGACGATCCAGCCCGAGCAGGACCAAATTGTCCGCTCCGGCCTGTCCGGCTCGGTCTGCGTCCAGGGCGGCCCCGGCACCGGGAAGACGGCCGTCGGCCTGCACCGCGTCGCCTACCTCCTGTACGCGCACCGCGAGCGCCTGGCCCGCACCGGAACCCTGGTCATCGGGCCGAACCGTTCCTTCCTCCACTACATCGAGCAGGTCCTGCCGGCCCTGGGCGAGCTGGAGGTCAAGCAGGCCACCGTCGACGACCTCGTCGCCCGCGACGGCCTGGAGGTGCGCGCCGTCGACGCCGCCGCGACCGCCGTGGTCAAGGGCGACGCCCGGATGGCGGAGGTGCTGCGCCGTGCCGTGCGCTCGCACGTCACCGAGCCGACCGAGCCGCTGATGGTGGTGCGCGGCTCGCGCCGCTGGCGGGTGCCCGCGTACGAGATCGCGGAGATCGTCGAGGAGCTCCGGCGCCGCGACATCCGCTACGGCGCGGCCCGCGACGCCCTCCCGCAGCGCATCGCGCACACCGTCCTCGTACGGATGGAGCAGGCGGGCGAGGCGCCCGACGACCGGGTGCAGGACGCGGTGGCCCGCAACGCGGCCGTGAAGGCGGCCGTCAAGGCGATCTGGCCGCAGGTGGAGCCGGCGAAGCTGGTGCTGCGCCTGCTGTCGGACGCGGAGTTCCTCGCGGCGCACGCGGAGGGCGTCCTGACGCCGGACGAGCAGGCCCTGCTGCTGTGGCCGAAGCCGTTCCGGAGCGTGCGGTCCGCGAAGTGGTCGGCGGCCGACCTGGTCCTCATCGACGAGGCCCGTGACCTGGTGGAACGCACCCACTCCCTGGGCCACGTCGTGCTCGACGAGGCGCAGGACCTGTCCCCGATGCAGTACCGGGCGGTGGGTCGGCGCTGCACGACGGGCTCCGCGACGGTCCTGGGCGACCTCGCGCAGGGCACGACCCCTTGGGCCACCCGGGGCTGGGACGAGGCCCTGCGGCACCTGGGCAAGCCGGAGGCGGTCGTGGAGGAGCTCACGGCGGGCTTCCGCGTGCCGCGCGAGGTCATCGCGTACGCGTCCCGGCTGCTGCCGGCGATCTCCCCGGGGCTGGCCCCGGTCTCCTCGGTCCGCGAGACCCCGGGGTCCCTGGTGGTCACCCGGACCGACGACCTCACCGCGGCGGTGGTCGAGGCCTGCCGGGCCTCGCTGGCGCACGAGGGGTCGATCGGCCTGATCGCGGCGGACGCGCGGATCCCGGAGCTGGGCCGGGCCCTGGTGGAGGCGGGTCTGCCGTACCTGGCGCCCGGTGAGGAGACCACGGTGGAGTCGCGTCTGACGCTGGTGCCGGCGTCGCTGGCGAAGGGCCTGGAGTACGACTACGTGGTCCTGGACGAGCCGGCCGCGGTGGTCGCGGGCGAGCCCGACGAGCGCACGGGTCTGCGGCGCCTGTACGTCTGCCTCACCCGGGCGGTGTCGGGCCTCACGGCCCTCCACTCGTCCCCCCTCCCGCCCGCCCTGACCTGACGCCCCACCCCCGCGACGGCGCCCGGCGCGGGCGGGAGGGGCGCCGCTACGCGACCGGGGTCAGGAGAGCCTCGCGCCACTGGGCCACGGCGGAGGCCGCGACCGGGGCGCTCCAGCCGTGGGGGCGGGCCGCGCCGCCGATGTGGAAGGCGTCGATGCCCGCCGCCCGCAGCCGCGGCAGGTGGGCCAGGGTCAGGCCGCCGCCGACCAGGATGCGCGGCCCGTAGCCGGGCTCGGCGCCGCGGGCGGCCTCCGCGAGCAGGACCGGCAGGCCGTCGTCGACCCCGGCCGCGGACCCGGCGGTCAGGTACGTGTCGAGGCCGGGCAGGTCGGCGAGGGCCTTGCGCAGCCCGTCGCGGTCGGAGGCCCGGTCGATCGCCCGGTGGAAGGTCCAGCGGCACCCGTCGAGCGCGGCGACCACCGCTTCGACGGCCGCGAGGTCCGGGGTGCCGTCCGGGTTCAGGAAGCCGAGGACGAACTCCTCGGCGCCCTCCGCGCGCAGTTCCCGCGCCACCGTCACCAGATCGGTGACGTCACCCGCCGCGAACCCGTCCGTCCTGCGGAGCATCACGCGCAGCGGGATGTCGACGGCCGCCCGGATCGCCGCGAAGGTCTCGCGCGACGGCGTGAGTCCGTCGGCGGCCATGTCGGTGACCAGCTCAAGGCGGTCGGCCCCACCGGCCTGGGCCGCGACCGCGTCCTCCACGTCGAGGGCGATCACCTCCAGGAGCGCACGGTTGCTCATCAGTTGCCGTCCTTCGTTCCGGTTGTCCACGGGCACGGGTCCAGTGGAAAAATAGGTCTAGTCCAATATCCAGAGTACGGGCCTCCGCCCGCGCTCCACCAGCACAATCACGCCACCCCCACAATGTGCGCATGAATACGGAGCCGACCCCGAGCGACACCACCGCCCTGCGCGCCCGCTGGCACGCCACCGCCACGGCCGCCGGCGCCGACCCCGCCGCCGACCCCGCCCCCTACGCGGACCGCCTCCTCGCCGCCTGGGCGGAGCCCCAGCGCCGTTACCACACCACCGCCCACCTGGCCGCCGTCCTGACCCACCTCGACGCCCTCGCCCCGCACGCCGCCGACCCGGCCGCCGTCGAGCTCGCGGCCTGGTTCCACGACGCCGTCTACCGCCCCGACCGCTCCGAGAACGAGGAACGCAGCGCCGCCCTCGCCGAGCGCGCCCTGCCCGAGCTGGGCATCGACCCCGCCCGCACCGCCGAGGTGGCCCGCCTGGTCCGGCTCACCGTCACCCACGACCCCGCCCCCGGCGACACCAACGGCGAGGCGCTGTGCGACGCCGACCTCGCCGTCCTCGCCGGCGCCCCGGACGCCTACGCCGCCTACGCCGCCGCCGTGCGGGCCGAGTACGGCTTCGTCCCCGACGAGGCCTTCCGCACCGGCCGCGCCGCCGTCCTGCGGCAGCTCCTGGCCCTGCCGCGCCTCTTCCGCACCCCCCACGGCGCCGCCCACTGGGAGGCCCCGGCCCGCGCCAACCTCGCCGCCGAACTCGCCGCGCAGGCCTCCCCGGATTCACAGGACTGACACACCCGGGGGAATTCGATCGCGTTCGCACCGGTTGGTGACAGTCATGCCCGCAGATGCCCCCCGCTCCCGCATGCCCGTCGCCGTCTACGTCCTCGGCCTGTCCGTCTTCGCACTCGGCACCAGCGAGTTCATGCTCTCCGGGCTGCTGCCACCGATCGCCGAGGACATGGGCGTCAGCATCCCGCGGGCGGGCCTGCTCATATCCGCCTTCGCGATCGGCATGGTGATCGGCGCGCCGCTGCTGGCCGTGGCGACCCTGCGCCTGCCCCGCCGCACCACCCTGATCGCCCTGATCAGCCTCTTCGGCCTCGGGCAGGTCGCGGGCGCGCTGGCCCCCTCGTACGAGCTCCTCTTCGCCTCCCGCGTGGTCGCGGCCCTCGCCTGCGCCGGCTTCTGGGCCGTCGGCGCGGCCGTCGCCATCGCCATGGTCGACCAGGACCAGCGCGCCCGCGCCATGGCCGTCATGATCGGCGGCCTGTCCATCGCCAACGTCCTCGGCGTCCCGGCCGGCGCCTTCCTCGGCGAGCACCTGGGCTGGCGCTCCGCGTTCTGGTCGGTCGGCGCGGCCTCCGCCGTCGCCCTCGTCGGCATCCTCGCGCTGATCCCCCGCATCCCGCTCCCCGCCGAACGACCGACCCTCCGCCGCGAGCTGCGCATCTACGGCGACCGCCAGGTATGGCTCGCGATCGGCATCACCGCCCTGGCCGCCGGCGGCGTCTTCTGCGCCTTCAGCTACCTGTCGCCGCTGCTCACGGACGTGGCCGGGCTGGACTCGAAGTGGGTCCCGTGGATCCTCGGACTCTTCGGGATCGGCGCCCTCGTCGGCACGACCATCGGCGGCCGGGTCGCCGACGCCCACCTGTTCGGCGTGATGATCTGGGGCATCACCGCCTCCACCGTCTTCCTGACCGTGCTCGCCCTGCTGGCCCCGCTCGCGGTCGCGGCGATCGCGCTGTCGTTCCTGCTGGGCGTCTCGGCCTTCTTCACCGCCCCCGCCCTCAACGCCCGCATGTTCAACGTGGCCGGCGCCGCCCCCACCCTGGCCGGCGCGACCACGACCGCCGCGTTCAACCTCGGCAACACCGGCGGCCCCTGGCTCGGCGGCACCGTCATCGACGCCGGCCTCGGCTTCTCCGCGACCGCCTGGGCCGGCGCCGCCATGACCGTCACCGCGATCGCCCTCGCCGTGATCGCCCTGCGCCTGGACCGGCGTACGCCGCCCCGCGCGACCCGCGTGGTCGCCTCCGGCGCCGCCGCGACCCCCGCCGAGGCGACCGCCCGCACCTGACCCCGGCCCCCCGGCCCGTGCCCCGACCCGGGCCACGGCCCCGGTCGCCGCCCCCGGCGGGCCTTCCTACGATGGGAAGGTCCGCTCGGGGATCCGGACAGCGCTCGGGGACCATGCGTCAGAGGTGATCCCCCATGGGCCGGTACCGGACGCCCACCCTCCTCGCGGCCGCCACCCTGCTGCTCAGCGCCCTGTGCGCGGGACAGGCCCCGGCCGCCGCCCCGCCGGGCCGCGTCGACATCGACCCGGCGGTCGCCGAGCGGCTCGACGACGCCATCGAGGCCGCCATGCGCAGGGCCGCCATCCCCGGCGTCGGCGTCGGCCTGTGGGTCGACGGGGACGACTCCTACGTGCGCTCCTTCGGGACCGCCGACAAGGCCACCGGCGTCCCGATCAAGACCGACACGCACACCCGCATCGGCAGCGTCACCAAGACCTTCGCCGTCACCGCCGTGCTGCGCCTCGTCGACGAGGGGAAGGTACGGCTCGACGCGCCGATCTCCACCTACCTCGACGGGGTGCCCGGCGGCGAGCGGATCACCGTGCGCCAACTCGCCGAGATGCGCAGCGGCCTCTACAACTACACCGAGGACCCGCGCTGGCTGGCCGCCTACAAGGCCGACCCGCAGCGCTCCTGGACCCCCCGGGAACTGTTGGCCATCGCCTTCCGGCACCCGGCCGACTTCCCGCCGGGCGCGCGCTGGGAGTACTCCAACACCAACACCGTGCTCCTCGGCCTGCTCGTCGAGAAGGTCGGCGGGCAGCCCCTGCACACCTACCTGGAGCAGCACGTCCTGCGGCCGGCCGGGCTCGACTCCACCTCGCTGCCGACCGGCGCGGAGATCCCCGACCCGCACGTGCACGGCTACACCAACTTCACCCCGGACGGCGCGACCGTCGACGCCTCCGCCTGGAACCCCTCCTGGGCCTGGGCGGCCGGCGCGATGATCTCCACCATGGACGACCTGCGGGACTGGGTCCCGATCCTGGTCGGCGGGCGGCTGCCCGACGGAGGCCGGCTGCTGGAGCCGGGCACCCAGGCCCAGCGGCTGCGCGCACTGCCCACCGGCTACCCGGACGTGGGCTACGGGCTCGGCATCGCCGACATCGACGGCTGGATCGGCCACAACGGCGAGCTGCCCGGCTACGAGACCGTCGCCGTCCGGCTCCCGCAGGAGCGTGCCACGCTGGTGATCGTGGTGAACTCCGACGTCGACGGGCAGTTCGGCAACCTCAGCTCCCTCATCGCCAACGCGGTCACCCGGATCGTGACCCCGGAGCACGTCTGGGCGCTCCCGGCGGCGGCCCAACCGAACGCCGTCCCGGAACCCCCCGCCCCGACGACCCCGAAACCGACCCCGGCCCCGGCCCCACCGGCGAGCCCGCCCGCGGCCTAGGCGACCGGCCGGCCCTTCGGGCGGCGCAGCCCGGCCGCCGTCAGACGGCGGACCAGTTCCTTGCTGCCCACCTCCACCGCCCCCGCCGCCACCGCGTCCGCGTACCGGTGCGCGGGCACGTCGTAGTGGTCCCGTTCGAAGGCGCGCGCGGGGCAGCCGATGGACCCCGCGAAGGCGTGCAGTTCCTCGTACGAGACGTCGCTGACCAGGTGCGACCACATGCGGCCGTGCCCCGGCCAGGTCGGCGGGTCGATGTACACCGTCACCGGCGGCTCACCGACCGGGGTGCAGGACGGGACCGAGGGCGCCCACGGACGCCACCCGCACGCCCGCCTCCGAGCACACCCAGTGCGGATCCGGGCCCAGTTCCGGCTCCACGTCCAGCGCGTGGGGGTCGCCGTGGCCGCACACCGGGCACAGCGGCCAGCGGCCGTACTTCTCCAACAGGGCGTCCTGGACGTCCTGGGCGACGAGTCCGGCGAGGTAGTCGACCCCCTCGGGCCACTGCTCCACCCACCAGCGGCGGTGCGTGACCGAGTCCTCGACGAGGGAGACGACATCGGCGTCGGCGACCTCACCCGCGGCGAGATCGGCGAGAACGAGCGCACGGGCGACGTGCAGCGCCTGTTCCAGGGGGGTCGTGTGGTCCATGCGCTCATTGTGGACCCGGACTCTCCGGTAGCGAAGCGCCGCCCGTCGGGCCGGCGGGGCCGTCCAGGGCCACAAGTCCCCTTCCCCGGTTGCCTATGGCTCCTTGACCCGCCCCCGGCCCGAAAATAGATTTCAGACGTGAGCGAGAACGCGAAGGAAACTTTCCATCCGGCGGACGGATCGCCCCCGGGGCCGACACCCGAACCGGCCCCCGAACCGACACCCGAACCGACACCGGCCCCCGGCACCGGCACCGGCACCGAGGCACCCCCCGCCCCCGCCGCCCTGCGGGCCCGCGTCCGCGCCCTCGGCCCCACCATGACCCGCACCGTGCGGGCCGTCGCCGAGGCCGTCGCCTCCGACCCGGCCGGCTGCGCCCGCCTCACCGTCACCGGACTCGCCGAACGCACCGGCACCAGCGAGGCCACCGTCGTGCGCACCGCGCGCCTCCTCGGCTACCCCGGCTACCGCGACCTGCGCCTGGCCCTCGCCGCACTCGCCGCCCAGCAGGAATCCGGCGCCGCCCCCGCCGTCACGGTCGACATAGCCGTCGACGACCCCCTGGCCGAGGTCGTCGCCAAGCTCGCCCGCGAAGAGGCCCAGACCCTCGCCGACACCGCCGCCGGCCTGGACCTGACCCAGCTGGAAGCCGCCGTCGACGCCCTCGCGACCGCCCGCCGCATCGACATCTACGGCGTCGGCGCCTCCGGCCTCGTCGCCCGCGACCTCGCCCAGAAGCTCCTGCGCATCGGCCTGATCGCCCACGCCCACGACGACCCCCACCTCGCCGTCACCAACGCCGTCCTGCTGCGCCCCGGAGACGTGGCCGTCGCCGTCACCCACTCCGGCGGCACCGGCGACGTCATCGAACCGCTGCGGCACGCCTTCGAACACGGCGCGACCACCCTCGCCCTCACCGCCCGCCCCGGCGCCCCCGTCACCCGCTACGCCGACCTGGTCCTGGCCACCTCCGCCGCCCGCGAGAGCCAACTGCGCCCGGCCGCCATGTCGAGCCGCACCAGCCAACTCCTGGTCGTCGACTGCCTCTTCGTCGGCGTCGCGCAGCGCACCTACGAGACCGCCGCCCCCGCCCTCGCCGCCTCCTACGAGGCCCTCGCCCCCCGCCACCGCACCACCGTCGGCCCCACCCGCACCACCGCCCGTCAGGAGCACCGCCCGTGACCGCCTACGCAGCCCTCCGCGCCCAGCTCGACACCCTCACCACCGAGGCCTTCCGCCCCGAACTCGCGGACGTCGACCGGCTCCCCACGCTGGAGATCGCCCGCCTCATGAACGCCGAGGACGCCACCGTCCCGGCCGCCGTCGCCGGGCAGCTGGAGACCATCGCCGCCGCCGTCGACGGCATCGCCGCCCGCATGGCCCGGGGCGGCCGCCTCGTCTACGCGGGCGCCGGCACCGCCGGCCGGCTCGGCGTCCTGGACGCCAGCGAGTGCCCGCCCACCTTCAACACCGACCCCGCACAGGTCGTCGGCCTGATCGCGGGCGGCCCCTCCGCCATGGTCAAGGCCGTGGAAGGCGCCGAGGACTCCCGCGAACTGGCCGCGGCCGACCTCACCGCCCTCGCGATCGGCCCCGACGACACCGTCGTCGGCGTCTCCGCCTCCGGCCGCACCCCGTACGCGATCGGCGCCGTCGAGTTCGCCCGCGGCCGCGGCGCCCTCACCGTCGGCCTGTCCTGCAACGCCGGATCCGCCCTCGCCGCCGCCGCCGAACACGGCATCGAGGTCGTCGTCGGCCCCGAACTGCTCACCGGCTCCACCCGCCTGAAGGCCGGCACCGCCCAGAAGCTCGTCCTGAACCTCATCTCGACGGTCACGATGATCCGCCTCGGCAAGACCTACGGGAACCTCATGGTCGACGTACGCGCCTCCAACGAGAAGCTGCGCGCCCGCTCCCGCCGCATCGTCTCCCTCGCCACCGGCGCCGACGACACCGAGATCGAGGCCGCGCTCACCGCCACCGACGGCGAGGTCAAGAACGCCATCCTCGTCATCCTCGGCGGCGTCGACGGCCCCACCGCCGCCGCGCTGCTCACCGCCTCCGGCGGCCACCTGCGCGACGCCCTCGCCAAGGCCCTCTGACCCACCCGCACCACCCCCGCCCCGCACCACCGACGCAAGGCGACCCCATGTCCACTGACAAGAACCGCGCCACAGCCGCCGCGATCCTTCCTCTGGTCGGCGGCCCGGACAACATCACCTCCATCGCGCACTGCATGACCCGCCTGCGGATCGGCCTGCGCGACCGCTCCCTCGTCCGGGACGAGGCCCTGAGGGCCCTCCCGGCGGTCCTGGGCGTGGTGGAGGACGACACCTACCAGATCGTCCTCGGCCCGGGCACCGTCGCCCGCGTCACCCCCGAGTTCGAAGCCCTCGTCGCACAGGCCCGCGAAGCCGCGCCCACGCCCACGCCCGCTCCGGCGCCCACGCCCGTCACCGCCGGCGCGGACGGGAAAACCCCCCAGGCCGTCACCGCCGAGGAACTCGCCGCGCAGGGACAGGCCCTCAAGGACGCCCGCAAGGCCAGGAACGCGACCCCGTTCAAACTGTTCCTGCGCCGCGTCGCGAACATCTTCGTCCCCCTGATCCCCGCCCTCATCGGCTGCGGCATCATCGCCGGCCTGGGCGGCATGCTCACCAACCTCGGCTGGCTGCCCACCCTCGTCCCGGCCCTCGCCGCCATCGCCTCCGGCTTCATGTCGCTCATCGCGGTGTTCGTCGGCTTCAACACGGCCAAGGAGTTCGGCGGGACGCCCGTCCTCGGCGGCGCAGTCGCCGCCATCATCGTCTTCCCCGGCGTCGCGAAGATCGAGGTGTTCGGCGAACACCTCTCCCCCGGCCAGGGCGGCGTCCTCGGCGCACTCGCGGCGGCCCTGCTCGCCGTCCAGGTCGAGAAGTGGTGCCGCAAGTGGGTACCCGAAGCCCTCGACGTCCTCGTCACCCCCACCCTGACCGTGCTGGTCTCCGGACTCGTCACCCTCTTCGGCCTGATGTTCCTCGCCGGCGAGGTCTCCGCCGCCATCGGCGACTTCGCCAACTGGCTGCTGGCCACCGGCGGCGCCTTCGCCGGCCTCGTCCTCGGCGGACTGTTCCTGCCGCTGGTGATGCTGGGCCTGCACCAGGCCCTCATCCCCATCCACACCACCCTCATCGAACAGTCCGGCTACACCGTCCTGCTCCCGATCCTCGCCATGGCCGGCGCGGGCCAGGTCGGCGCCGCCATCGCCGTCTACTACCGCCTCCCGCGCAACGGCTCGCTCCGCACCACCATCAAGTCCGCGCTCCCCGCCGGCTTCCTCGGCGTCGGCGAACCGCTGATCTACGGGGTCTCCCTGCCCCTGGGCCGCCCCTTCGTCACCGCCTGCGTCGGCGGCGCCGCGGGCGGGGCCTTCGTCGGCCTGTTCAACCAGCTCGGCGTCGGCTTCGGATCCAGCGCCATCGGCCCCTCCGGCTGGGCCCTCTTCCCGCTCCTGGACGGCACCTCGGGCACGGGCACGACCCTCGCCATCTACGCGGGCGGCCTCGGCGTCGGCTACCTCGTCGGCTTCGCCGCCACCTACTTCTTCGGCTTCACCCCCCGGATGCTCGCCGACCTCAACACCGACCCCCTCCCCCCGGCCACCCCCGGCACCACCGAACCCACGAAGGAACCCGCCCTGGCCTGACCGGGGTGCGAGGGGCTCCCCCCGGGAGGAGCCCCTCGCACCCGCTCACGCCCCGCCGCCCGCCCCCGTGGCCGCCCGCAGGAAACGGACCAGGTCCTCGGCGCTGTACCCCAGCTTCGGGCCCCGCTCGGCCGCCATCAGCAGCAGCTGCCCCACGATCTCCGCGCCCCAGCCGTCCGGACCGTCCTCGGACCACTCCCACAGCTTCTCGATGCCCAGGTCCGTCATCAGCAGCCCGTGCCCGGCCCGGATCTCCCCGCAGGTCTGCGCCACCGCGTCCAGCAGCCGCCCACCGGGCCGCTCGCAGCGCAGCCCGAGGTACCCGCCGACCTCCTCCACCGCACAGCCCGTCGGCGGCCTCGCCTTGATCCCGTCGTAGCGGACGTGCTCGAAGCCCGGGTACTCCCCCGCCGGACAGTGCACCAGCGTGAAGCGGTGCCAGCCCGGCGGCGGGGGCGGCTGCGGACGCCACGCCTTCAACCCGAACGCCTCGTGCACCAGCGCCGTCGCCTCGTCCGCCGACTCCGCGCTCCGGCTCTCCCGCCGCTCGCCGTCGTCCCCGACGGCCGTCCACACCGCCGCGCCGTCACCACCGCCGGCGCCGCCCTCGTCGCGCCGCACCCGCACCGACAGCCCGCTCCCGCACCGCCGCCACCGGCCCCCCGCCAGCGCCGCCTCCAGCCCGCGCAGCTTCCAGCCCAGCTCGAAGGCGAACTCCGCCGAGTCGATCCCCTCGGTCACGGGCACGCCCGCTCGTGCAGGACGGCGGCCAACCGCAACGCCGTGTCGAGGTTGCAGCGCCCGAGGTCGACCAGCGGCAGCCCGTAGGTCCCCGCGGCGGACACCCCGTCCACCCCGAGCGAGGGGAACACCACGCCGACCCCGTCGAGGGCCTCCTTCAGCTGCCCCACCGCCTCCTCGGCCGCACGGATCCGCTCTTTCGGAGTGAGCACCATGCCATGTCACCTTCCACTCTGAGTATTCAGCTTCTGCACACAGAGTGGCGACGAGGTGGCTAGCCTTTCAAGTGGGCCACCGCAGCAACCGCACATGTTGTACCGGGAGTTGTCATGCCAGGAAAGAACCTCGACCCCTCGTCCTCCCCCCGCGCCCTGCTCGGCGCCGAACTCCGCGTCGCCCGCGAACGGGCCGGCCTCAGCCAGGCCGCGCTCGGCGAACTGCTGTTCGTGAGCGGCTCGTACGTCGGCCAGATGGAAGCGGGCACCCGCAGGATCACCCTCGAACTCGCGGGTTCGATAGACGAGGTCCTCGGCACCACCGGCTTCTTCACCCGCAACTGCGGCAAGCAGGGCAAGTCCAAGTACCCGGACCACTTCGTGGAGGCCGCCGAGGCCGAAGCGGAGGCCTTGTCCATCCGGGAGTACGCACCCCTGGTCATCCCGGGGCTGCTCCAGACGGAGGCCTACGCGCGGGAGATCTTCCACGCGTACCAGCCGACCGCGCCGGAACCCGTCATCGACGAACTGACCGAAGCGCGGCTCGACCGCGCCAAGCTCCTCGCCGACCCATCAACGCCCCTGCTGTGGTGCGTGCTCGACGAGGCGGTGCTCCAACGGGTCGTGGGCGGCCGAGCCGTCATGGCCGAGGCGCTGCACCACATCGCGAGCCTGATCCGGGCACGGCGGATCATCGTCCAGGTGATCCCGTTCGGAGCGGGTGCCCATGCTGCCTTGATGGGCCCCCTCAAACTGATGGCCTTCGAGGACGCGCCGCCCCTCGCCTACACGCAAGGCAACGGAACCGGAGTGCTGTTGGACGATCCGGCCACGGTAGCCCGACATGCCCTGACCTACGATCTCCTCACGGCCAGTGCGCTGCCACCTGCCGACTCACTGGCCCTGATCGAGTCCGCGGCGGAGGATTACGCACATGACCAGCACGTCTGACTACAACCTGTCGACCGCCACCTGGCACAAGTCCAGCTACAGCGGTGGCGACGGCGGAGACTGCCTGGAGATGGCCACCTGGCTGAAGTCCACCCACAGCGGCGGTGACGGCGGCAACTGCGTCGAAGTCTGTGACGCGCACCCCGGCGTCGTCCCCGTCCGGGACTCCAAGGTCCCGGACGGCCCGCACGTGGTGTTCCGCGCGCGGGCCTGGGACGACTTCGTCAGGTCCCTCTGACGGGTCAGAGGCCGCCGGTGAACAGGAGGCGGTTCGGGCTGCCCGAGCTCAGGAAGGACAGCCGGTCCTTCGTCGACTCGGTCAGCAGCGCGTTGAAGATCTCCTCCGGGTCCGCCTTCGGGTGCTTCTGCTTGAAGAGGACGGCGGCGCCCGTCACGTGCGGGGCGGCCATCGAGGTGCCGTTGAAGGACACCGAGCCGCCGCCGAGGCGGGCCGAGAGGATGTCCTGACCGGGGGCGTAGAGGTCGACGACGTTGCCGTAGTTCGAGAAGTTGGTCTCGTCGTCGTAGCGGTCGCTCGCGCCCACGGTCAGCACGCGGTCGGCCGAGGCCGGCGAGTAGTTCGCGGCGTTCTTCGCGTCGTTGCCCGCCGAGATGACCGGCAGCACACCGGCGCGCGACAGGTTGTTCGCCGCGTCGTTCACCGTCTGCGAGAAGCCGCCGCCCAGCGAGCCGTTCAGCACGGCGGGCTGCCGCGCGTTGCGCGCCACCCAGTCCAGGCCGGCGATGATGCCCGAGAACGAGCCCCGGTTGTCACAGCCGAGGACGCGGACGCTGACCAGGTTGACCTTCGTGGCCACGCCGTACGTCTTGCCGCCGACCGTGCCCGCGACGTGCGTGCCGTGGCCGTTGCAGTCCGCGCCACGGCGGCCGTCGCCCATCGCGTCGAAGCCGAACGTGGCCCGGCCCCGGTACTCGTCGTGCTCGTAGTCGATGCCGCTGTCCAGGATGTACGCCGTCACCCCGGCGCCGCTGCCCTCGACGGTGAAGGCGCCGTCGAGGGGCAGGTCGCGCTGGTCGATGCGGTCCAGACCCCAGGAGTTGGACGGGGCGCGGCCGGCCGCCGGGGCCTTCGGGACGGGCGGGGCGGACGCCGTCGCGTCCTGCTCGACGGACTTCACGCCCGAGGTAGTGCGGAGCTTGTCCAGCTGGTGCGAGTTCAGGGCCACGGCGAAGCCGTTGATCGCCGCGCTGTAGACGAACGTCGGCTTCACGCCCAGTCTCTGCGCCAGCTTCGAGGGGTCGACGCCCTTGTGCAGGGTGACGATGTACTGGCCCGGCAGGCCGCCCGTCTCGGCGGTGTGCAGCGGGACGGGCGTGGGCTCCGGAGTGTCGGCGACGGCCGCACCACCGGCCAGGGCCGGACCGGCCGTGAGGAGGGTGGCGATGGCCAGACGGACGAACATGCGCATGACGGCAACTCCCTGAAGCGGAAGGCGGAGAACGGTGGGGGGTGGGGCCGACCGGGCCGGGACGAGAGCCCCGCGGGACGGCCTCCCGGTGCATCGGTCACCCGGGGCCACGAACTTGAAACGGCTCCGGCCACCTGGCCGAAGGGGGTGCACGGGGCCGGGCGGGGGCCGTCGGGCCATCAGCAGAATCGATCATGCACGTGGCGGGGCGCGCCACCGGGCCGGCCGCCCCGCTCCGCCCGCCGTCCGCGCAGGTTCACCCGTACGGGCCGTGACCCGGCGGCCGGGCGAGGGAGCGCGCGCGGGTTCACCACCGCCCGCCCCCGCCGCGCCGCACGGGGTCGTTGACCGGCCCGGACGTGCGTGATGGCCTCGCCGTCATGCGCACCCGACCGAGCTGGGCCCTGCCGACGGCCGTCGCCGCCGCCGCACTGGCCGCCGTGGCCGTCCTGCCCGCCGCACAGGCGGCCGACGCCGCTACCACCGACACCGCCGTGCCCGCCGCGGTGGCGCCGGCGGACTGGCCGACGTACCTCGTCACCGTCCACGAAGCCCTCGACCCGGCGTCCGTCGCCGAGGCCTACGGGATCACCCCGGTGCACGTCTTCCGCACCGCCCTCAACGGCTTCGCCGCCCGGCTCTCCCCCGAGCAGGTCTCCGCGCTGCGCGCCGCGCCGATCGTGGAGTCCGTGGAGGAGGACGGTCCGGCGAGCGCCCTCGGCCCCGCCGTCTGAGGTCCGGCCGGTCCCACGCCCGCCCGTCCTTCCCCTACGAGCCCGCCGCCGCGCTCGGTTCGCCGAACTGCTCCTACGCCTGGACCTGCCTGTACGAGCACGGCAACTTCGACGGCCGCCGGCTCACCTGGTCGGACTGCGACTTCGAGCACCTGGGCAACTGGGGCTTCACCGACAAGACCTCGTCCTGGCACAACAACCAGACCCGTGGGACCGTCACCCGTGTCTACAACTGGGTCGGGTACCGGCAGCAGCTGTGGGCCTCCACGGCCCCTCGTCGAGCTCCTACGTCGGTGACGCGAACAACGACAAGGCCGACGCCATCCAGGTCTGCTGACCGGTGACGCCGGTGGGCCGCCCCGCGCGGCGGCCCACCGGCGGTGACGGCGGTCAGAGCCCGGCGCCGCCGGTGGCGTCGACGACGCGGCCGGTGACCCAGCGGCCGGCGTCCGAGGCGAGGAAGCCGACGATGTCGGCGATGTCCTCGGGCCTGCCGACGCGGCCCAGCGCGGCGAGGGACGCGGCGTGCTCCTGGGCCTGCGGGTTGTCGCGGAGCCAGCCCGCGTTGACGTCGGTGTCGACGATGCCGGGGGCGACGGAGTTGACGGTGATCCCGCGCGGGCCGAGGACCTTGGCGAGGTTCAGCGTCAGGTTGTCGAGGGCTCCCTTGGTGGGCCCGTAGGCGATGCTCTCGGGCATCGCGATACGGGCGGCCCCGCTGGAGACGTTGATGATCCGGCCGCCGTCGCGCAGCCGCTCCAGCCCCTCCTGCACCAGGAAGAAGGGGGCGCGGACGTTGACGGCGAAGACCTGGTCGAAGTCGTCCTCGGTGACCTGCCCGAGGGGGAGCGAGCGGCCGATGCCGGCGTTGTTGACGAGGATGTCGGCCGGTCCGAGCCCGAGCGCGTCGTACGCCTCCCACAGTGCGGCGGCGTCCCCGTGCCGGCCCAGCTCCGCCCGCAGCGCGTGGGCGCGACCACCGCGGGCGGTGATCGTCTCGACGGTGTCGCGGGCCGCCGCCTCGTTTTCGGCGTACGTCAGCACGACGGTCACCCCGTCGGCCGCGAGCCGCTCGGCGACGGCCCGGCCGATGCCCCTGCTGCCGCCCGTGACCAGTGCGTTCCTGCTCATGACGAATCCCCCTGTAATTCAGTAACGATCACTACAGAAATAACCTAACACATAGATCCACGACACCCTCGACGATCTGTCGACCCGCTCCCGAAGCGCCCGACGCGCCCGGAGCTACGCCCCGCCCGTCACGCCCCGCCGGCCGACCGGGCCGCCGCCACGAAGGCCCGGATCAGCGCGGGGTCCTTCACCCCGCGCTCCCGCTCGACCCCGCTGGAGACGTCCACGCCCCACGCCCCGGTCACGGCGACGGCCTCGGCGACGTTGCCCGGGGTCAGCCCGCCGGCCAGCAGCCAACGCCCCTCGGGCGCGGTGAAGTCCGCCGAGCCCCAGTTCCACGGCTTGCCGGAGCCGGGGTCGGGCGCGTCGAGGAGCAACAGGTCCTCCCCGTACTCCCCGCACCGCTCCGCGCGCTCGGAGGTGGCCCGCAGCAGGGTCCGGCCGTCGGCGCGCAGCGCGGCGAAGTCCTCGGGCCCCTCCTCCCCGTGCAGCTGCACGCCCCGCACCCCGCTCTCCTCGGTCAGCCGCCGCACCTCCTCGACGGACTGGCCCCGGAACACCCCGACGGTCAGCACCCCCGACGGCACCCGCCGCGCCAGTTCCCGCGCCGCGACGACGTCGATGGTCCGGGGGCTCCCGGGCGCGAACACGAACCCGATGGCGTCCGCCCCGGCCTCCACCGCGACGTCGACGTCGTGCCCGGTCCGCAGCCCGCAGATCTTGACGTACAGCCCGCTCATCTCACTCATGCCCCGAGTCAACCAAACCCTCCTCTCCCCCGCCGATACGTCCCATCAGCCGAGCGCGGCCACCTCGCCACCACTAGCCTGGGACGGGGCACACATTCCGACGCGGAACGCCACACGGAGGACGACGGTGACGACCATGACCGAGCGGGCCACCCCCATAGGGGCTGCGTCGGCACCAGAGCCGTTCGAGAGCCTCCTGCGCACCGTCGCGGAGATGAACACACCAGCCGGCTTCAAGGCCGAGCTCATCCGGGGGAAGATCGTCGTGTCACCGTTCTCCAAGCTGCGCTGCCTCCGTCGCATGCGCGCCCTGCGAGAACAGCTCCAGGCCCACGCGCCCGAGGGGCACATCGCGGAGACGGCACCCTTCCTCTTCAGGTTCTCCGCTGCCGAGCGCGCCTACGGGCCGGACCTCTTCGTGGCGGACGAGGCCGCGTTCGAGGAAGACGGTCGGCACGCGGACGGGGCGGCGCTCTCCCTCGTGGCGGAGTTCGCCTCGGTCTCCACCAAGGACGCCGACTGGAACGAGAAGCTGGACGTGTACGGCTCGCTCGTCCCCGTGTACCTCGTCGTCGACATGCAGGACTCGGAGATCACCTGCTTCTCGGACCCCTCCTCGCACGGGTACCGGACCCGCCGGACGGTGTCCTTCGGTGAGACCCTGGCCGTCCCCGCGCCGTTCGACTTCACACTCGACCTCTCGGTCTTCTGACCCCGCCGGCCCGGCGAAAACCCTTCGGTCCGGGGCCCGGACGCACCGCACAATGGCCGGATGGACGACAACGGGGTGCAGGTCACCACAGGCGGCGGGGACGCGGAGCTCGACACGCGGCTCGGCAAGGAGCTGGACGCCTTCAACCAGGCGGCGACCGCCGGGCACGAGCAGGCGGAGTTCACCGTGCGGATCACCGACGCGGACGGCGACCTCGTCGCCGGGCTGTCGGGGTGGAGCTGGGGGGACCGGGCCGGGATCGGGATGACCTGGGTCCGTGAGGACAGCCGGGGCGGCGGCTGGGGCACGCGACTGCTGGAGGCCGCGGAGGCCGAGGCCCGCCGGCGCGGCTGCGTGACGATCCTGGTGTCGTCCTTCACCTTCCAGGCGCCTGCCTTCTACGCCCGCCACGGCTACGAGGAGCAGGCCCGCGTGCCCGGGTTCCCCGCCGGCCACGAGGACGTGTACCTCCTCAAGCGGCTCTGACGCCGGGCGACACCGGGCCCGGACAACGCCCGAGGGCGGCACCCCGTGCGGGGTGCCGCCCTCGTTCGAGAACAGCCGATCAGCCGGGGGCCGATCAGAAGTCCATGTCACCGCCCGGCATGCCGCCCGGAGCGCCGGCAGCGGCCTTCTCCGGCTTGTCGGCGATGACGGCCTCGGTGGTCAGGAACAGCGCGGCGATGGACGCGGCGTTCTGCAGGGCGGAACGCGTGACCTTCGCCGGGTCGATGATGCCCTCGGCGATCATGTCGACGTACTCGCCGGACGCGGCGTTCAGGCCGTGACCGATCGGAAGGTTGCGCACCTTCTCCACGACGACGCCACCCTCGAGACCACCGTTGACGGCGATCTGCTTCAGCGGGGCCTCCAGGGCGAGCTTCACGGCGTTGGCGCCGGTCGCCTCGTCACCCGACAGCTCCAGCTTCTCGAAGACCGAGGAGGCCTGGAGCAGGGCCACGCCACCGCCGGCGACGATGCCCTCTTCGACGGCCGCCTTCGCGTTGCGAACGGCGTCCTCGATGCGGTGCTTGCGCTCCTTGAGCTCGACCTCGGTCGCGGCACCGGCCTTGATGACGGCCACGCCGCCGGCCAGCTTCGCGAGGCGCTCCTGGAGCTTCTCGCGGTCGTAGTCCGAGTCGGAGTTCTCGATCTCGGCGCGGATCTGGTTGACGCGACCCTGGACCTGGTCGCTGTCACCGGCACCGTCGACGATGGTGGTCTCGTCCTTGGTGATGACGACCTTGCGGGCGCGGCCGAGCAGGTCGAGACCGGCGTTCTCCAGCTTGAGGCCGACCTCCTCGGAGATGACCGTGCCGCCCGTGAGGATGGCGATGTCGCCGAGCATGGCCTTGCGACGGTCACCGAAGCCCGGGGCCTTGACGGCGACGGACTTGAAGGTGCCGCGGATCTTGTTGACGACCAGGGTCGACAGGGCCTCGCCCTCGACGTCCTCGGCGATGATCAGCAGCGGCTTGCCGGACTGCATGACCTTCTCCAGGAGCGGCAGCAGGTCCTTGACCGAGCCGATCTTGGAGTTGACGATCAGGATGTACGGGTCGTCCAGGGACGCCTCCATACGCTCCATGTCGGTGGCGAAGTACGCCGAGATGTAGCCCTTGTCGAAGCGCATGCCCTCGGTGAGCTCAAGCTCCAGACCGAAGGTCTGCGACTCCTCGACGGTGATGACGCCTTCCTTGCCGACCTTGTCCATGGCCTCGGCGATGAGCTCGCCGATCTGGGTGTCAGCGGCGGAGATCGAGGCGGTGGAGGCGATCTGCTCCTTGGTCTCGACGTCCTTGGCCTGGGACAGCAGGGCGGCGGAGACGGCCTCGACGGCCTTCTCGATACCACGCTTGAGGGCCATCGGGTTGGCGCCGGCGGCCACGTTGCGCAGGCCCTCGCGGACCAGCGCCTGGGCCAGCACGGTGGCGGTGGTCGTACCGTCGCCCGCGACGTCGTCCGTCTTCTTGGCGACTTCCTTGACCAGCTCGGCGCCGATCTTCTCGTACGGGTCCTCGAGCTCGATCTCCTTGGCGATGGAGACACCATCGTTGGTGATCGTGGGGGCGCCCCACTTCTTCTCAAGGACGACGTTGCGACCCTTGGGGCCAAGGGTGACCTTGACGGCGTCCGCGAGCTGGTTCATGCCACGCTCGAGACCGCGCCGGGCCTCCTCGTTGAACGAAATGATCTTGGCCATCTGAAGTGGTCCTCCCGGACAGGGGTGGATTGCTCCGGACCGCGCCCGCGCCCGCGACGGACGGCCTGCGACTCCGGCGGTTCCTTCCCGCCGGACCCTGCGGGCCTCACCGACCCGGTCCTCTTAGTAGCACTCTCACCCGGAGAGTGCTAACGCCAATGATTAGCACTCGACCCCCACGAGTGCAAGCGGCTTCGGGCAACACCACCGGCCGCGCGCCGGGACACGCCCGGGAACGCGCCGAGGGGCCCGCATCCCGTGTCCGGGATGTGGGCCCCTCGTACGTACGTATCGGTGGTCGAACGCGCTGGGACTCAGCCGGCCGCGAGCTTGACCATGTCCGCCTGCGGACCCTTCTGGCCCTGCGAGATCTCGAACTCGACCCGCTGGCCCTCTTCGAGGGTGCGATACCCGTCCATCTGGATGGCGCTGTAGTGGACGAACACATCCGCGCCACCGTCGACCGCGATGAAGCCGTAGCCCTTCTCCGCGTTGAACCACTTGACGGTGCCCTGAGCCATGCCTAACTCCCCTATTACTGGCCCTTGCGCAGGACCGCACTTCGCGGACCCGGGTCAGAACTTGCGCCGGAACGCCTCGACCGGGGCTGAATGTATCCGCACCGCTGCTGTCTGCAACAGGTCAATCCGACGAGAAATCTGGACACACGGAAACGTGGAAATAGAGTGAAAATCTGGCATATTCCAGGGCAACTCGGGCCTGACAATCCACGCCAAAGCCCCAAAGCGCGCGCACATGTTGACTCAATGTCAACCCTCCCGCGGCCCGCTCATATGCGGCGGGCAAGAACAGCGGAGGGGACTTCCCCAACTCTACCGCGCCCAATCAAGCAGAATTGCCCCCTCCGCTTTCGGCGGAGGGGGCAATTCTGTTTCTCGTGCGAAACGCGTGGGGCGTCAGCAGCCGCCGGCCACGGCGGGAATGATCGACACGCCGGCGCCGTCGGGCGTCGCCGTCGCGAGGCCGCCCTCGAAGCGCACGTCGTCGTCGTTCACGTAGACGTTCACGAAGCGGCGCAGCTTGCCCTGGTCGTCCAGGACGCGCGCGGCGATGCCCGGGTGGTTCTTCTCCAGGGACTCGATGACCTCGGCGAGGGTCGCGCCCTCGGCCGGGACCTCGGCGACGCCGCCGGTGTAGGTGCGCAGGATGGTGGGGATGCGGACGTTGACGCTCATGGCGCTACTGCCTTTCCGGTAGTGCGGAGGAGAAGTGGTCAGGCCAGGCCGGCGGCGCGGAACGCGTCCAGGCTCGGGCGGATGGTGGCCGTCTGACCGCTGTCCGCGGCGACCGCCTCCAAGGTCTTCAGGCCGTCGCCGGTGTTCAGGACGACGGTCGTCAGCGACGGGTCGAGCTGCCCGTTCTCGATGAGCTTCTTCGTCACGCCGACGGTCACGCCGCCCGCGGTCTCGGCGAAGATGCCCTCGGTCTGCGCGAGGATCTTGATGGCCTCGACGACCTGCTCGTCGTTCACGTCCTCGACGAAGCCGCCGGTGCGGCGCGCGATGTCCAGGACGTACGGGCCGTCCGCCGGGTTGCCGATGGCCAGCGACTTGGCGATGGTGTTCGGCTTCTGCGGGCGGACCACGTCGTGACCGGCCTTGAAGGCGGTCGAGACCGGGGAGCAGCCCTCGGCCTGGGCACCGAAGATCTTGTACGGCCGGTCCTCGACGAGACCGAGCTTGATCAGCTCCTGGAGGCCCTTGTCGATCTTCGTCAGCTGGGAGCCGGAAGCGATCGGGATCACGATCTGGTCGGGCAGGCGCCAGCCGAGCTGCTCGCAGATCTCGTACGCCAGGGTCTTGGAGCCCTCGCCGTAGTAGGGGCGCAGGTTGACGTTGACGAAGCCCCAGCCCTCGCCGAGCGGGTCGCCGATGAGCTCGGAGCAGAAGCGGTTGACGTCGTCGTAGTTGCCCTCGATGCCGACCAGGTCGCCACCGTAGACACCGGCCATGACGACCTTGCCCTGCTCCAGGTCGTGCGGGATGAACACGCAGGAACGGAAGCCGGCGCGGGCGGCGGCGGCGCCGACGGCGCCGGCCAGGTTGCCCGTGGAGGAGCAGGAGAGGGTGGTGAAGCCGAAGGCGCGGGCGGCCTCGACGGCGATGGCCACGACGCGGTCCTTGAAGGAGTGCGTCGGGTTGCCGGAGTCGTCCTTGACGTACAGCTTTCCGGTGACGCCGAGCTCCTTGGCCAGGTTGGCCGCGTCCACGAGCTTGGTGAAGCCGGGGTTCAGGCTGGGCTTGGAGGCCACGTCCGCGGGGACGGGCAGCAGGGGGGCGTAGCGCCAGATGTTGTTCGGGCCGGCCTCGATGGCGGCGCGCAGGGCCTCGGGGTCACCGGTGGGCAGGTCGTAGGAGACTTCCAGCGGTCCGAAGCACTCGGCGCACGCGAAGATCGGTCCGAGTTCGAAGCGGGTGCCGCACTCGCGACAGGAAAGACCGTTGGCCGGTCCGAGATCGACAGAGGTGGCGACAGTCTGTGCAGCCATGATGGCGAGGCCCTTTCTCCTCATCTTCCCCATGGCGCACTTCGCCATGAGACGGAATTGGCACCTTCCCTAGTCGGGGACCCCGCTGATGTCGCCGATGGCGATCGCGAGAACCGACTGGAGGGTTGCCGGGGCTTCAACGGGCCGTATCCCTCTGCCCCTCTGGATGAGCGGTATGGCGCCGGCTACCGCGCTGGAGGGCGCGCCGGTGCGTTTGTGCGCGGGACCCCCGGCATGCGGTGGTCCTTCGCGTTGTTCAAGACTGTAACCGAAGGGCCGGGCGGTTGAGACAGCCGTCCGAACGGCGAGATGGATCACATTTCGGCCGAAAACACCGAGCGTCAGGGAGTACCGACAGTGCTGGATGAGGTGGAGCGCTGGCTGGCCGACCGCTCCTGGTCCGCCGCCGACCGACCGCTCGACCAGCTGATCGAGCGGAAACGGGCCACCGGGACGACGGTCAGCGTCGTGCTGCCCGCGCTCGACGAGGAGGCCACGGTCGGGCGGATCGTCGAGGTGATCCGGCGCGATCTGATGGACGGCCCGGACCTCCCGCTGGTGGACGAGCTGGTGGTCGTCGACTCCGGGTCCACCGACCGCACGGCGGAGGTGGCGGCGAAGGCCGGCGCCCGGGTGGTGCACCGGGACGCGATCCTGCCGAGGATCGAGGCGCTGCCCGGCAAGGGCGAGGTGCTGTGGCGTTCCCTGCTGGCCACCACCGGGGAGGTCGTCTGCTTCGTCGACGCCGACCTGCGCGACTTCTCGTCCGTCTTCGTCTCCGGGATCGTCGGGCCGCTGCTGACCGACCCCGAGGTGCAGTTCGTCAAGGCGATGTACGACCGCCCGCTGGGGGACGCCCCCGGCCAGGGCGGCCGGGTGACGGAGCTGGTGGCGCGCCCGCTGCTGAACCTGCACTGGCCCCGGCTGGCCGGTTTCGTGCAGCCGCTGGGCGGCGAGTACGCCGTGCGCCGCTCCCTGCTGGAACGGTTGCCCTTCCCCGTCGGCTACGGCGTCGAGCTGGGCCTGCTCGTGGACGCGCTGCACACCGCCGGACTGGACGCGCTGGCCCAGGTGGACGTCGGCGTCCGGCTGCACCGGCACCAGGACGGGCAGGCACTGGGCCGGATGGCCGCGGCGATCTACCGCACGGCGCAGCTGCGGCTCTCGCGCGGGCATCTGGTGCGGCCGGAGCTGACGCAGTTCGAGCGGGGGCCGGACGGGTTCGTCCCGCGGACCCACCCCGTGGACACGGAGGAGCGCCCGCCGATGGTGGAGATCGCCGAGTACGCGGGGCGGTGCGTGGCCTGACCGCCGCGTGCCCGGGCCCGTGCCCCGGCGCGTCGCGGACGTCCCCGGCGCGGGCCAGGCCCCGACCGGTGCACGCGGCGGGGGCGCGCCGCCCGGGCGCGGCCGGGGGCACGGAGCGGGGGCACGAGACGTACACGAGTTTGAGCGCGGGTGCCCCGGGCTAGGTTCGCGACATGGCTTCTCAGGTACTCGTCGCCGCCAACCGCGGCCCGCTCTCGTACGCCCTCGCCGCCGACGGCACGCTCACCGCCCGGCGCGGCGGGGGCGGTCTCGTCTCCGGCCTCTCCGCCGCGCTCGCCCGGCAGCCGGAGGCCCTGTGGATCTGCGCGGCCCTGTCCGACGCCGACCGCGAGGCGGTCCGGCGGGGGGTGGCCGAGCCGGGCGTGCGGATGCTGGACATCGATCCGGGGACCTACGACGACGCGTACAACGGCATCGCGAACTCGGTGCTGTGGTTCACCCACCACCACCTGTACGACGTCCCGCGCGAGCCCGTCTTCGACGCGGAGTTCCGGCGCCGCTGGGACTCCTACGTCGCCTACAACGACGCCTTCGCCCGCGCCCTGGCCGAGGAGGCCGCCGAGGGGGCGGCCGTCCTGGTGCAGGACTACCACCTGGCGCTGGTCCCGGGCGCCCTGCACGCGCTGCGGCCCGACCTGCGGATCGCGCACTTCACGCACACCCCGTGGGCCTCCCCCGACTTCCTCGGGATGCTCCCGGACGACGTGCGCGCGCGGCTGCTGGAGGGGATGCTCGGCGCGGACGTCGTGGGCTTCCACACCGAGGCGTGGGCGGAGGCCTTCCGGGCCGGGGCGGGCGCGGCCGCGGCGGGCTCGAAGCCGGCGGTGTTCCCGCTGGGCGTGGACGGCGACGACCTGCGGGCGCTGGCGCACCGGCCGGAGGTGGACGAGAAGCTGGCGGCGCTGCGGGCGGAGGTCGGCGAGCGCAGGACGATCGTCCGCGTGGACCGCACCGAGCTGTCGAAGAACATCCTGCGCGGGCTGCTGGCCTACCGGGAGCTGCTCGTGACCCGGCCCGAGTGGCGCGAGCGGGTGGTGCACCTGGCGTCCGCCTACCCCTCGCGGCAGGACCTGGAGGTCTACCGCTCCTACACCGCGGCGGTGCGGGAGCTGGCGGCGGAGATCAACGAGGAGTTCGGCGTGCCCGGCTGGCAGCCGGTGCTGGTCTCCGTCGAGGACGACTTCGCGCGCTCGCTGGCCGCGTACCGGCTGGCGGACGTGGCCCTGGTCAACCCGGTGCGCGACGGGATGAACCTGGTCGCGAAGGAGATCCCGGTGGTGTCGGAGGCCGGCTGCGCGCTGGTCCTGTCCACGGGTGCGGGGGCGTACGAGGAACTGCGCGCGGACGCGCTGACGGTGAACCCGTACGACGTCTCGCGGACGGCGCGGGCCCTGCACGAGGCCCTGACGATGCCGGCCCCGGAACGGGCGGAGCGGACGAAGCGGCTGGCGGCGGCGGCCACGGCGCTGCCGCCGGCGACCTGGTTCGAGGCGCAGCTGGCGGCGCTCGGGCGCTGAGCGCCGCGGGTGGGCGCCCGTCCTCGGGCGCCCACGGCGGGCGGATCGGCGGGCGCCCGGGGCGGGCGGCGTCTCAGAGCGCGGCGGCCAGCGAGGCGAGGAGGGCGACGACCTCGGAGGGGCCGGACAGGACGAGGTCGGCGCGGGAGGCCAGTTCCGGGACCTCGGCGGAGCCGCTGCACACGAGCAGGCCGGGCAGGCCGTCGGCGCGGCGCTTCTCGACGGCGGAGTAGGCGGCGAGGTCGCCGAGGTCGTCGCCCGCGTAGAGGACGGCCTCGGCGCCGCGCTCCTGGAGGAACTCGGTCAGGGCGACGCCCTTGTCCATGCCGGGCGGGCGCAGTTCCAGGACGGCCCGGCCCGGCTCGACCATGAGCCCATGGCGGGCGGCCAGCTCGGTGAGGGGTTCGCGCAGGGCCGCGAAGGCCCCTTCGGGGTCCTGGGCGCGGCGGGTGTGGACGGCGAGCGCCCGGCCCTTCTCCTCGATCCAGGTGCCGCGCCAGGCGCCGATCGTGTCGAGGAAGCCGGGCAGTTCGGCGCGTACGGCCGCGACGCCCGGGTGTTCGGCGGGTGCGTGGACGATGCCGCTGACGGCGTCCCAGCGTTCGGCGCCGTAGTGGCCGAGGACCACGAGGTGTTCGAGGCCGGGTACTCCGGCGAAGCCCCCGTGGCGGACGGCGACGCCGGCGGGTCGGCCGGTGACGACGGCGACCGCGGCGACCTTCGGGGCGAGGGCGGCGAGCGCGGCCACGGCGTCGGGGTGGGCGCGGGCCTGGTCGGGGTCGGGGACGATGTCGGCGAGGGTGCCGTCGAAGTCGAGGGCGATCACGGCCCCGCGCGGTGCGCGGAGGAGGGCTTCGAGTCCCTCGCGGCCGGCCGCGGTGGTGGGCACGGGCATCGGCGGATCGTGCGGATGGCTCCCCATGCGTTCGACCCTACCGGGGTCGGGCGGGGACGCCCACCCCTTCTCAGCGGCGGGCCCGCCGGCCCTCGCGGATGCGCCGGAGGCGGTTGACGGTGCCCGGGGCGTGTTCGAGCGCGCGTGGATCGTCCATCAAGGCGTTGAGCAGCTGGTAGTACCGCACGGGGGTCAGGCCGAGGCCCTCGCGTATCGCCCGTTCCTTGGCGCCGGGGCCGGGCCAGGTACGGGCTTCGTACGCCAGTACGGCGGTCTCGACGGCGGTCAGCGCGGCGGGCCCGGGCGCTCCCGGCCCCGCCCCCGCTCCCGCCTCTGCCGCCGCTCCCGCCCCCGTCTCCGCTTCCTCGCGCCCGTCGTCCGTCATACGGCCAGATTAACGGCGGGCGCCGACAGCGCCGGCGGGGGACCGGTTCAGCGGTCGCCGTCGGCCTTGCGGGCCTTGAGCGCGATCTCCTCCAGGACCTTCCCGGGGTTGCCGCCGGGCTGGACGACCTGTCCGATGTTCTGCTTCACGTCCTCGCTGACGCCGGCCCAGGACTTCTTGCCGACCGGGTACAGCTTGGAGTTCGGCAGGGCGGCGAGGAAGGTCTTCAGCTGGGCGGCGGACCCGCCCGAACTGGCCTCCATGGCCCGGTACCCGCTGGTGGTGACCGGCAGGAGGTCGTACTTGTTGGTGAAGGTGGTCACGTTCTTCGCGGAGAAGAGGTGGTCCAGGAACTTCCCGGACTCCTTGCGGTGGCCGTTCTTGAAGGCCATGACCCAGTCGGCGACGCCCATCGCGGAGTGGTCGGTGCCGTCGGTGGTGGGCGGCTGGACCATGCCGAACTTCACACCCTTGCCGGCGGCCTGCTTGAGCAGCGTGGGGTGGCCGTTGAGCATGCCGACCTCGCCGCGCGTGAAGGCGTCGAAGGCGGCCTGGCGGTCCAGCTTGCCGGGCTCGACGGGGCCGGTCAGGCCCTGGCCGACCAGCTTGTCGCGCAGGAACTCGAAGGCCTTCACGTTCTCCGGGGAGTCGATCTGGTAGGCGTCCTCGTTGTCGGTGTAGCCACCGCCGCCGGAGAGCATCCACATCATCGACTCGGCCTGGGCCTCCTCGCGGCCCAGCGGCACGGCGAAGGGGGTGGGGACGCCGGCGGTCTTCAGCTTCTTGGCCGCCGCCTCCAGGTCCGCCCAGGTCTTCGGCTGCCAGGGGGCGGTGCTGTCCTTGGGTATGACGCCGGCGTCGCCGAGCAGCTTCTGGTTGTAGAAGAGCAGGCGGGTGCTGGCGACGAAGGGCATGCCGTACTGGACGCGCTTGACCTTGCCGGCGTCGGCCAGGGGCGCGAGGAAGTCGGCCTCGGTGGTGACGGAGAGCAGTTCGTCGGTGGTGTAGAGCTTGCCGGCCTCCGCGTAGTCGGCGTAGGCGCCGATCTGCGCGATGTCGGGGGCCTTGCCCTCCTTGACCATGGCGGCGACCTTGGCGTCGACCTCGGACCAGGAGTAGACGCTGACCTCGACGTGGACGTTCGGGTTGTCCTTCTCGAAGGACGCGGCGAGGTCCTTCCAGTAGCCGGCGGAGGAGTTCTGCGGATTGTCGCCGTAGTCGGCCGCCACGACCCGGAGGGTCACCTCGTTGTCCCCCGTGAGACCCGACACGGTTCCGCAACCGGTCAGCGTCACGGCGGTCAGGCACAGCACGGCCCCGGTGGCGGCCAGGCTCAGGTAACGGCCCTTCACGGTTCTCGATCCACCCCTTGTTGTACGTACGATTCGACGTAAGGTCTACACCACTTTGCCGTCGCCTCCACATCCGGAACGCCGTCACGCGGCGGACTGTGTCCGGACCGTGTCCGGAGAGCGGTCCTGATTTGTATGGTCACTCAACAATTCCCCCCATTGGACTAGACCTTTCCCCGCCGAGCACGCGAGACTGTCCTCTGTGAAACCCGTGAAACACGTCATCGCCCTCGATGTGGGCGGCACCGGGATGAAGGCCGCCCTCATCGCCGGCGACGGCACCCTGCTGCACGAGGCACGCCGCGCCACCGGCCGCTCCCGGGGCGCGGAGGCCGTCGTCGAGACGATCCTCGACTTCGCCGCCGAACTCCTCGCACTCGGCGCCGAACGCTTCGGGGCGACCGCCTCGGCCGCCGGCGTCGCCGTACCCGGCATCGTCGACGCCGAAGCGGGGATCGCCGTCTACGCGGCGAACCTCGGCTGGCGCGACGTACCGCTGCGCGACATGCTCAGCAGACGCCTCGGAGGCATCCCCGTGGCCCTCGGCCACGACGTGCGCACGGGCGGTCTCGCCGAAGGCCGCATCGGCGCCGGACAGGGCGCCGACCGTTTCCTCTTCGTCCCCCTCGGCACCGGCATCGCCGGCGCCATCGGGATCGCCGGCCTCATCGAGGCCGGCGCCCACGGCTACGCCGGCGAGATCGGGCACATCGTGGTCCGCCCCGGCGGACCCGAGTGCGGCTGCGGGCAGCGCGGCTGCCTGGAGACCCTCGCCTCCGCCTCCGCCGTCTCCCGCGCCTGGGCCGCCGCCTCCGGCGACCCCGAGGCGGACGCGGCGGACTGCGCCAAGGCCGTGGAGTCCGGCGACGCCCGGGCCCGCGAGGTGTGGCTGGCCGCCATCGGCGCGCTCGCCGACGGCCTCGTCACGGCGATCACCCTGCTGGACCCCCGCACGCTGATCATCGGTGGCGGGCTCGCCGAGGCGGGGGAAACCTTGTTCACACCACTACGGACGGCCGTCGAGGAACGCGTGACGTTCCAACGACTGCCCGAGATCGTTCCGGCGGCCCTCGGGGACACGGCCGGATGCCTGGGCGCAGGGCTGCTCGCCTGGGACCTACTCGCCACGGAGGTACCTGCCTGATGTCCGGAAGCGCACACAGCACCGTTCTCTCCGGCGCCAGGGTGGTGCTGCCCACCGGGACCGTCGCCAACGGCAGGGTCATCGTCGAGGGCGCCCGGATCGCCGGCAGCGCCCACGAGGGCGCCGACGTCGTCGACCTCTCGGGGCACTGGATCGTCCCCGGCTTCGTCGACATGCACAACCACGGCGGCGGCGGCGCCTCCTTCACCTCCGGCACCGCCGAGGAGGTCCTCCAGGGCGTCCGCACCCACCGCGAACACGGCACCACCACCCTCGTCGCCTCCACCGTCACCGGCGAACTCGACGAACTGGCCCGCCGCGCCGCCCTGCTCGCCGAACTGACGCAGGCGGGCGAGATCGCCGGCATCCACTTCGAGGGCCCCTTCATCAACGCCTGCCGCAAGGGCGCGCACAAGGAGGACCTGCTGCGCGACCCCGACCCGGCCGAGGTCCGCAAGCTCGTCGACGCCGCGCACGGCGCCGCCCGCATGTTCACCCTCGCCACCGAACTGCCCGGCGGACTGGACTCCGTACGCCTGCTCGCCGAGCACGGCGTCATCGCCGCCATCGGCCACACGGACTCCACCTACGACCAGACCCGCCAGGCCATCGACGCCGGCGCCACCGTCGCCACGCACCTCTACAACGCCATGCCGGGCCTCGAACACCGCGCGCCGGGACCGATCGCGGCGCTGCTGGAGGACGAGCGGGTCACCGTCGAGCTCATCAACGACGGCACCCACCTGCACCCCGCCATGCTGGAGCTGGCCTTCCACCACGCGGGCGCCCACCGCGTCGCGCTGATCACCGACGCGATGGACGCGGCCGGCTTCGGCGACGGGATCTACCACCTCGGCCCGCTGGAGGTCGAGGTCAAGCAGGGCGTCGCCCGCCTCGTGGAGGGCGGCTCCATCGCCGGCTCCACCCTCACCCTGGACACCGCCTTCAAGCGGTCCGTCACCGTCGACCGGCTGCCGGTGGAATCCGTGGTCCAGGCGATCTCCGCCAACCCGGCCAAGCTCATCGGCCTCTACGACGAGGTCGGCTCGCTGGACCCCGGCAAGTACGCCGACCTCGTCGTCCTCGACGAGGCCTTCGACCTCAAGGGAGTCATGCGGCGCGGCGAATGGATCGTCAAGCCGACCGTCTGACCGGCCCCTTCGCCGACCGACGGCGCCACCGAGGCGCCACAGGTGCACCACCGGGGCGCCCGGTCGGCGGGCGGTCGGCGCCCTTTCGGCTGCCTTTCGACGGCTTTCGGCCGTACGGAGCGGGGCGGCGGGCCCACGGGACTGGGCCCGCCGCCCCGTATTTGGCATGATCCCGGCATTCACCGAGACCGGGGCTGACCATGATCCTCACCGTGACGCTCAACACCGCACTCGATGTCACCCACCGGGTGCCGCGACTGCTCCCGCACACCTCCCACCGGGTCACCGGTGTCACCGAACGCCCCGGCGGAAAGGGCCTGAACGTGGCCCGGGTCCTCGCCGCGCTCGGCCACGAGGTGACGGCCACGGGCTTCGCGGGCGGACCGACCGGCGCCCTCGTCCGCGAACTCCTGGCCGACGGCACGGGCGTCGTCGACGCCCTCGTCCCCTGCGCGGGCGCCACCCGCCGCACCCTGGCCGTGGTCGACGAAACCACCGGCGACACCACGCAGTTCAACGAACCCGGCCCCCAGATCGACCCCGCCGAATGGGCCGCCTTCCTCCACCGCTACACCGAACTCGCCGCGAGGGCCCGCGCGGTCGCCCTGTGCGGCAGCCTGCCGCCCGGCGTACCCGTCGGCGCCTACGCGCTCCTCGTCCGCGCCGCCCGCGCGGCCGGCGCCGCCCCGGTGCTCCTCGACACCAGCGGCGAGGCCCTGCGCCGGGGAGTCGCCGCCCGACCGGAGATCATCAAGCCGAACGCCGCCGAACTGGCCGAACTCACCGGCTCCCGCGACCCGCTCCCCGCCACCCGCGCCGCCCGCCGGCGCGGCGCGCACGCGGTGGTCACCTCCCTGGGCCCCGCCGGACTCCTCGCCGCCACCCCCGACGGCACCTGGCGGGCGACCCCGCCGCGCCCCCTGTCCGGCAACCCGACCGGCGCGGGCGACTCCGCCGTGGCCGGCCTCCTGTCGGGCCTCGCCGAGGACCTCCCCTGGCCCGCGCGCCTGACCCGCGCGGTCGCCCTCTCGGCGGCCACCGTCCGCTCCGCCACCGCCGGCGACTTCGACCCCGGCACCTACGAGGAGATCGCCCCGCAGATCACGGCCGTCCCGCTGCCGGCCCCGTAGCCCGCGCCCGAGGCGACCGGCGCCCCGCGCGACCGGCGCGGGAACGGCCGGCACGGGAACGGCCGCGGCGGGAACGACGGAGGGGGAGACGCACCCGGTGCGTCTCCCCCTCGTCGCGTCCGTCGCCGACGGGCCGGTCGGCCGTCAGCCCCGGGACCAGCCCGAGCCCAGGCGCAGCTGGTCGAATATGGCCTCGCACTGGTTGCCGGCCTCACACGAGATCTTCATCGTGTTCGTGCCCTTCTTGAGGGTGATGAAGGCGAAGGTCCGGGTCCAGCCCTTGTCCCAGGCGCCCGCCTCGGCCTTGGAGAAGTTGGCCAGGTTCAGCGACTGCGTCGGGCTCTGCCCGTTGACCGTCAGCGTGACCTTCGCGTCCTTGCCCGGCACCGCGTAGTTGACGTGCAGCGTGTACTCGCCGCCCTCGGGCACGTCCGCGGTCCAGGTCAGCGCGGCGCCCGTCTGGTTGAAGTTGCCGACGTACTGGCCGCCGGAACTCTTCGAACCCGGAACGGAGTTCTGGAGCAGCGCGCCACCGGTCAGCGCCATGCCGCTGCCGGCCGCCTCCCCCTTGGGGAGCGGGACCTGCGAGGCCTCGGGCGAGGCCGAGTTCTGCGGGGCGGACGGGTCCTGCTTCGGCGGCACCGGCTGCCCCGACTGGGAGGCGGCCTGGTCCTTGCCCTTGTCCTTGTCGTTGTCCTTGCCGAAGACCACCGCCGCGCCGATGCCGATGCCGATCGCACCGACCACGGCGACCGCCGCGATGATCAGGCCCTTGCGGCTGGACCCGCCGCCCGCGCCGCGCGCACCGCGCCCGCCGCCGCCGTGACCGCCGCCACGCGGGGGCGGGGTCGGCTGGGAGTACTGCTGCTGCTGGGGAACGCCGTACCCGCCGGCCTGGAGCGTCTCGGGGGCCTGGTACTGCGCCTGGTAGGCCGGACCCTGCTGCTGGGGCGGCACCGCCCCGCGCTGGCCGCCGTACGTCCGCTCGCCGACGGTGCGGACCTGGTTGTAGGAGGTACGGGGCACGCCGGGCTGGACCCCGGGCTGCCCTGCGCCCGTCGGGCCCGGGTAGCCGTATCCACCGCCCTGACCGGGCGGGGTGGCTCCGGCGGCCTGGCCGTCCGCGTAGAGGTAGCCGAACGGATCGTCGTCCTCGGGCTGGTTCGCCCCACCGTGCGGGCCGTTGTTCGCGGGCGTCGTCATCGCAGGTCACTCCTTTCGACCCCCGGGAGCCTACCCCGAACACGTGCACCCACGGGTGGCCGTTCCACTCAGCCGGCGCGACGGTGCGCCTTGGAGCGCGACCGCTTCTCGATGTACATCCGCTGGTCGGCCGAGCGCAGCACCTCGTCCGCGGACATCCCGCAGCTCGCCCAGCCGATCCCGAAACTCGCCCCCACGCGGACCGCCCGGCCGTCCACGCGGATCGGCGGGATGATCGCGTTGCGCAGCCGCACGGCGAGATCGGCGGCGTCCGCCGCGCCCAGCCCGTCGGCGAGGACGACGAACTCGTCACCACCCAGCCGGGCGACGGTGTCACCGTCCCTGACGCAGGTCGTCAACCGGCGGGCCACCTCGATCAGGACCGCGTCGCCCGTGTGGTGCCCGAACCGGTCGTTGATCGACTTGAAGCCGTCGAGGTCGCAGAAGAGCACAGCGAGCCCCTTCGTGCCGTCGTCGATGTCCGTGGAGGGCGCGACGGTGTGCACGTGGTGGTCGTACGGGCCGCCGTCCACCCGGTCCGGGCTGCCCGTCGGCACGGCGCCGGGGAAGTCGAAGGCGTCCCCGCCGCTCCCGGGGTAGCCGCCGGTCCCGGGGTAGCCGGCCGTCCCGGGGTAGCCGGCCGCCGCCTCGCCCGGGCCCGTGTGCGGATCGGCGCCCGCGCCCTCGCCGTATCCGGGGTATCCGGGGTGGCCGCCGTATCCGGGGTGGCCGGGGTGGCCGCCGTATCCGCCGTGTTCCCCGGTGCCGGCGGCCGCGCCGGGGCGTGCCTCGAAGGCCGCGTCCAGGGCCTCGACGGCGGTGGCCCGCGCGGAGGACTGGGGCCGCCTGCACAGGCGGGCGCCGAGGCGGGCGCGCAGCTCGGCGCTGTTGGGCAGGCCGGTCAGGGAGTCGTGGCTGGCGCGGTGCGCGAGCTGGAGCTCGTGCCGTTTGCGTTCCTCGATGTCCTCGACGTGCGTCAGAAGGAAGCGGGGGCCGTCGGCCGCGTCGGCGACGACGGAGTTGCGCAGCGAGACCCACACGTACGTGCCGTCGCGCCGCCCGAGGCGCAGCTCGGCCCGACCGCCCTCGGCGGAGGTGCGCAGCAGGGTGCCGATGTCCTCGGGGTGGACGAGGTCGGAGAAGGAGTAGCGGCGCAGGACGGAGGCGGGGCGGCCGAGCAGGCGGCAGAGCGCGTCGTTGGTGCGCAGCAGCCGGCCGTGCTGGTCGCCGCCCATCTCGGCGATGGCCATGCCGCTGGGCGCGTACTCGAAGGCCTGCCGGAACGACTCCTCGCTGGCGCGCAGCGCCTGCTGCTCGCGCTCCAGCCGGACCAGGGCGCGCTGCATGTTCGCGCGCAGCCGCGCGTTGCTGATCGCAATCGCGGCCTGGAAGGCGTACATCTGGAGCGCCTCGCGCCCCCACGCGCCGGGGCGGCGCCCGTTGCGCGGTCTGTCCACCGAGATGACACCCAGAAGTTCCCCGCCCGTCGCGTACATGGGGGCGTAGAGGCGGTCCTCGGGATGCCATTCGTCCTCGAACCGCGGGTCGGGGCCGTCGGTGTGCCACTGGGGCACGTCGTCCTCCAGCAGGACCCAGCCCTCGGTGTGCGGGATGAAGCGCAGGCCGTCCCAGTCCTCGCCCATGGCCAGCCGGCGTTCCCAGGAGGGGCGCGATCCGACGCGGCCGGTGATCAGGGCCTCGGCGGCCGGGTCACCTGCGAAGGCGGCGACGACGAGGTCCCCGTCGGGGCGTACGAGATTGACACAGGCGAGTTCGTATCCGAGGCCCTTCACGATGCCGTCGACGACGGTCTGAAGGGTGTCGGCCAGGCTCCGGGCGGTGTTGAGCTCGGCCACCACCTGGTGCAGCTGCCGCAAGGTCGCAAGACGGACGTACGGCTCCGACTCGGTCTCCATTGCTCGCTCTCCCCGAGACCTCGACAGCAACTCCAGGTTTGTCATCGGCGTTTCGTTGCGGTGTCCCGTCCACTGAATCACAGTGAGCTGCGCGGCACGTACACAGGGTCAACAAATCTTGCTCTCTGTGACTCAAGTCACATGAGATGAATAACAGGGCGCGCTGCGGGCGGTGTTGGGTGGGAGCGCTCCCGCTCGTTCTCGCGAGCAAACGATACGCCCGGGGGCCTAGGACGGGAGGTGGGGCGCGGCTCGGACCTCGGCCCGATGTGCCCGGCGCGCGTTCGGCACTAGCGTTCGGGTCGTGCCGAACACGACCGTTGATACGACCGCAGCACCGACCGTCACCCCCCATCCTGAGGGGGTGAGCAACGACGAGTTCCGGGCCGCCATGTCCCGACTGGCGGCGGGCGTGTGCCTGATCACCGCGCACGAACCGCCCCTGACGGCCGGCGGGCCGCGCGGGGAGGACGTCGGGATGACCGCCACCGCGTTCTTGTCGGTGTCGCTGGAACCCCCGCTGGTGCTGGTCAGCGTCCGGGAGGGGTCCCGGATGGACGACCTGCTGGCGGAGCAGCCGCTGTGGGCGGTGTCGGTCCTCGCGGAGGGCCAGGTCCAGGTCGCGGGACGGTTCGCCATGAAGAACCGGATCAGTGACCGACTGCTGTTCGAGAACCTGCCGCACGTACGGGGCGAGGTGTCGGGGGCGCTGCTGATGACGGACGCGCTGGCCACGCTGGAGTGCCGTACGGAGTCCCGCGTCACGGCCGGGGACCACACCCTGGTGATCGGCCGCGTCCTGCGCGCCGCCGTGCCCACCCCGGAGGCGCCGCCGCTGACCTACTTCCGCGGCCGCTACCGGCACCTGGCCCCGTAGGACCGGACGCCCCGGCTCACGGCCGCGGCGCCACCGGGCCGCGGCGTCGCCCGTCTCGGCGTCGCCCGTCTCGGCGTGCGGATCAAGAGGCGCGGCGGGCCGGTCACGTGGCGCGGCCCGGACGCCGGCCGGCGCGGCGGCGGGTCACCGGCGCGGCGGGCCGGTCACCAGTCGCGGCCGGTGCGGCCCCGCTTCGTCTCGGCGCGGGCCTTCTTCTCCCGCAGCCGTCGTTCGTTGATGCCGCGGGGGATCTTCGTGGCGCGGCGGGCCTTCGGCGGCGGCGCCGTCGCCTCCGCGAGCAGCGAGGCCAGCCGCACCATCGCCATCTCCCGGTTGCGCAGCTGCGAGCGGTGCTCGGAGGCCCGTACCGTCACCACCCCGTCCACCAGGCGGGACGCCAACCGCTCCAGGGCCCTCGCCTTCCACACCTCCGGCAGCGCGTTCGTCGCCGCCAGGTCGAACAACAGCTCCGCCCGCGAGTCCGAGGTGTTCACGTGCTGCCCGCCCGGCCCCGAGGAACGCGAGAAACGCCAGGCGAGCTCCCGCTCGGGGAGCACGACGGAACCGCGGATGACATAGGGACCAGGCATGCCCCCCATCATCGGCCCCCGTCGGCCGGCCGTCACCCATATTTCCGGGCCGGTCGGCCCCGTCGGAACCTGACGGCCCCCTCCCCGCGTTATGAAGGACAGCGGTAACTTGACCCCACATCGAGGTCATGTGACGAGGAAGGGACACCAGTCAAAATGGCAGTAAGCCTGTCCAAGGGCGGCAACGTCTCGCTCACGAAGGAGGCCCCCGGCCTCAGCGCCGTCACGGTCGGCCTGGGCTGGGACGTCCGTACGACGACCGGTGTCGACTTCGACCTGGACGCCTCCGCCATCGCGGTCAACCCCACGGGCAAGGTCGTCTCGGACGGCCACTTCGTGTTCTTCAACAACAAGTCCACCCCGGACCAGACCATCGTGCACACCGGTGACAACCGCACCGGCGAGGGCGCGGGCGACGACGAGGCCATCAACGTCAACCTCGCCGGCCTGCCCGCCGACGTCGACAAGATCGTCTTCCCGGTCTCGATCTACGACGCCGAGGCCCGCAGCCAGAACTTCGGCCAGGTCCGCAACGCCTACATCCGCGTCGTGAACCAGGCCGGCGGCGCCGAGATCGCCCGCTACGACCTCTCCGAGGACGCCGCCACCGAGACCGCCATGGTCTTCGGCGAGCTCTACCGCAACGGCGCGGAGTGGAAGTTCCGCGCGGTCGGCCAGGGGTACGCCTCCGGCCTCACCGGCATCGCCCAGGACTTCGGCGTCAACGTCTGATCCAGGCGATCGCCCCACCCGGGCGACACCTCGGCGAAGCCCCCCGCCCCGCTCGGGCGGGGGGCTTCGCTACCGTTCGAGGGGTGATCATCCAACCGCTCGTCCCCGCGGACGGCGCCCTGCCCGGACCGGTCCTCACGGAGATCGCCGCCCTCTACGCGACGAACCACGCGTTCTTCGAGCTCAGCGGCGACTTCCCCGACCCGGGCCGCATCACCGTCGAGCAGGTCGCCGCGGCCCTCGCCGACGAGCTCGCCCACGAAGGCGCCGAGGTCCTCCTCGCCCGCTCCGCCGGCCGCCTCGTCGCCCTGGCCGTCACCCTGGCGCACCATCCCGACCCCGCCGCCGCGGACCCGGACCCCTGGATCGGCCTGCTGCTCGTCGACGCCACCGCCCACCGCGAGGGCCACGGCCGCACCGTCGCCGGCCTGGTCGAGGACCGCTTCCGCGCCGCCGGACGCACCGGCGTACGACTCGCCGTACTGGAGGCCAACACCACCGGCCTCGCCTTCTGGCGCACCCTGGGCTACACCCCCCTGCGACAGGCCCGGGACCGCGAACGGGGCCGCCCCTGCACCGTGCTGCGCAAACCCCTCTGACCCCCGCACTCCCGGCCGCGCACCCGCGACGCCCCGCGACACTCCGCGATACTCCGCGACGCCCCCCGACCGGCCGCTACGGGGCCTTCGGGCGCCCCTCCCCGTACAACCACACGTCCCAGACCCGCTTCAGGTCGTGCCCCGTACGCCGCTGCGCGTACGCCGTGAAGTCCGCCGTGCTCGCGTTGCCGTGCCGGTGGTCCGCGGCCCAACCCCGCAACAGGTCGAAGAACTTCTCGTCCCCGACCTCCTGCCGGATCCGGTGCAACACCATCGCCCCCCGCACGTACACCGGCTCGTCGGAGATGTGGTCCGCGCCCGGCGGATCGGCCGGCGGGAACGCCGCCCAGTCACCGTCCGCCCCCGGATCCACGGACGTGTCACCGGCCAGGAAGGCCTCGAAGCGACGCTGCGCGCTCACCCCGCCGTGATCCTCCGCCCACAACCACTCCGCGTACGTCGCGAAGCCCTCGTTGAGCCACATGTCCTTCCAGGACTTCGGCGACACCGAGTTCCCGAACCACTGGTGCGCCAACTCGTGCAGGACCAGCGTCTCGTCCGGCGCCCCCGAGTAGACCGGCTTGGTCTGCGTCTCCAACGCGTACCCCAGCGTCTCGGACGGCATCACGATCGCCCCGACCGTACCGAAGGGGTACGGGCCGAAGCGCCCGCTCCCCCACTCCACGATCTCCGAGGTCTTCGCCAGCGCCGCCGCACTGCCGGCCTCCTCCTCGGGAGAGACCGCGTTGTAGACGGCGACCCCGGACGGGGTGCTCCCCGTCGTCACCTTGAAGGGCCCCACCGCGGCGGTGACCAGGTAGCTCGCCATCGGCTCGCGGCTGCGCCAGGCGAACGCCGTCCGCCCCTCCCCCACCCCGGTACGCGAGGCCAACTCACCGTTGGACACCGCCTCGTACCCCTCGGGCACGGTGAGGGTGACGTCGTACGTCGCCTTGTCGCTCGGATGGTGGTTGCCCGGGAACCAACCCATCGACCCGACCGGCTCACCGACGGCCACCGCCCCGTCGTCGGTGGTGATCCAGCCCTCCTCGGACCCGTCCGGATCCACCACGGGCTTCGGACGGCCGTGGTACTCGACCTCCGTACGGAAGACCTCGCCCTTCTTCAGGTCCTCCGCCGGACGCACCGTCAACTCGTTCCCGGTGCGGTTGTACCGGGCCGCGACGCCCTCCACCCGCACCGCGTCGACCTTGAGCCCGCTGAGGTCCAGGTTGAAGGAACTGAGCCCCTGCTCGGCACGGGCCGTCAACACCGCCGTACCGCGCAGCTCCCCGTCGGCGGGGTCGTAGTCCAGGTCGAGGGCGTAGTGCTCGACCTGGTAGCCGCCGTTGCCCGCCCGCGGGAAGTACGGGTCCCGCAGCCCGGACGCACCGGGCCGCCCCTGCACCGTGGCGCCCGTACACCCGCTCGCCAGAGCGGCGAGGGCGAGCAGGACGGCGACGGCGGGGGCGGCGAGACGGGGCACTGCGCGGTGGTCCACGGGTTCGATCCTAAGCGGGCGCGCGGGGCCCGCCCGTGGACCGACCGCGACCCGTCCCCTACTTGCCGAGCGAGTCGACGCCCGCCTTGGCGAACTTCTCGTCCAGGTCACCGCTGGGGGCGCCGGCCACGCCGACACCGGCCACCGGCGCGCCCTTGGCCTGCACCGGGACGCCACCGCCGAGGAAGAGGGTGCCGGGGATGTCCTTCAGGTTCGGGGCCTGCGCGAGACGACCCGCGAGCACCGAGGTCGGGGCGTTCCAGGACACGGCGGTGTAGGCCTTGCGCTGGGCCGACTCGTAGGACTGCGGGCCGGCGCCGTCACCGCGCAGGGTCACGACCGTGTTGCCGTTGCGGTCCACGACCGCGACCGTCACCTTCTGGTTCTCCTTCTCGGCCGCGCCCAGCGCCGCCCGGGCGGCACGGGTCGCGGCGTCGATGGTCAGGTGCGTGGAGGTGGTGAAGTTCTTGTCGTCGTCCTTCTTCGCCGCCGCCTGGACGGGGGCCGACTCCGGCGCGGGAGTGGCGCTCGCGCTGACCGCCCCGAAGGCGCCGGCCCCGAGGGCGACGGCGAGAGCGGTACCGGTGAGGACGCGGGTGCGGATGTTCATGTCTGCTCCTGGCTGGGGCTGGTCATCGGCTCGACCGGCTACGTTCCAAGCCTGACCCCGCGACCGGCACCGCCCCGTCGCCGTACCGGCTCCCGACGGCGACCGCACCGGTTGACGCGGGGGTCAACCGATCGGCCGATGCGCGACACCCCCCGCCGGCGTCTCCTGGAGGGATCCCCCCGCCCGGGCCCCGTACCGCCCGGCCGGGGCGAAGCCGGGGAAGATGGAACCACCACCCCACCCCAGGAGCCCCACCGTGAGCCGTCCCCCGCGGAAGCCCGACACCCGCGCACTGGCCACCGTCATGCACACCGCGTTCTTCCTGCTCCTCGGCGCCTCGGTGGCCCGGTTCCTGCTCCGCCACCCCGGCGAACCCCGCACCCCCTGGGTCATCGCCCTCAGCATCGCGCTCGCCCTGCTCTACGTCCTCGGCCCCGCCGTCAGCGCCACCTCCACCCCCACCCCGCGCCGCAGGCTCTGGCTGCTGCTCGTCGTCGCCACCTGGGTGGTCCTCGTCGTCCTCGCCCCGAGCTTCGCCTGGTGCGCCGTCCCGCTGTTCTTCACCGCCCTGCGCACCCTGCCCCCACGCGCCGCGATCGTCCTCGTCGCCCTCCTCACCCTCTTCGTCGTCGCCGCGCAGGCCAAGCTGTCCACCGAGTTCGACCCCAACCTCCTCCTCGCCCCGCCGGCCGTCGCCGCCCTCGCCACCGCCGTCTTCGTCCACATGGAACGCCAGGCGGCCGCCCAGCGCGCCCTCATCGACGACCTGATCCGCACCCGCCGGGAACTGGCCGCCACCGAACGCCGCGAAGGCACCCTCGCCGAACGCCAACGGCTGTCCATGGAGATCCACGACACCCTCGCCCAGCACCTCTCCAGCCAGCAGATGCTCCTCCAGGCCGCCGACCGCACCTGGGACACCGACCCGACCACCGCCCGCGCCCACGTCCGCACCGCCAACGGCATCGCCGCCCGCGGCCTCGCGGAAGCCCGCCGCCTGGTCCACGACCTCGCCCCGCCCGAGCTGGAGAACGGCGCCGGCCTCGCCGAGGCCCTGCGGGCCCTCGACGCCGGCCCCGACATCGAGGTCCGCTTCCACCTGGAAGGCACCCCCACCCACCTGCCCGACCGCACCGAATCCGCCCTCCTGCGCATCGCGCAAGGGGCACTGGCCAACGTACGGGAACACTCCGGAGCCCGGACGGCCGCACTGACGCTCAGCTTCCTCGGCGACCAGGTCGTCCTCGACATCGCGGACGACGGAGACGGCTTCACCGAGCCCCGCGAGAACGACCCCGAGAGCGACCGCGGCCACGGCCTGCCCGCCATGCGCGCCCGGGTGCGCCAACTCGGCGGAACCCTCACCATCGAATCCACCCCGGGCGAGGGCACCGTACTCTCCGCCTCGATCCCCCTGGAGCCCGCAGGATGACCACGATCCTCCTCTGCGACGACCACGCCGTCGTCCGCGCCGGCCTGCTCGCCCTCCTCGGCAGCGAACCCGACATCGAGGTCCTCGGCGAAGCCGGCAGCGGCGAGGAAGCCGTCGCCCTGGCGGACAAGCTCCACCCGGACGTCGTCCTCATGGACCTCCAGCTCGGCGACGGCATCGACGGCGTCGAGGCCACCCGCCGCATCACCGCCCTCCCCCACCCCCCGCACGTCCTCGTCCTGACCACCTACGACACCGACGCCGACATCACCCGCGCCATCGGCGCCGGCGCCACCGGCTACCTCCTGAAGGCCGAACGACCCGAGGAACTCTTCGCCGCCATCCACTCCGCGGCAGCCGGCCGCACCACCCTCTCCCCACCCGTCGCCAGCCGCGTCATGGCCCACATGCGCGGCACCCGCCCCACCCTCACCGACCGCGAACTCGACATCCTCGGCCAACTGGCACGCGGCCTCGGCAACCGCGACATCGCCCGCGCCCTGTTCATCAGCGAGGCCACCGTCAAGACCCACCTGGGCCGCATCTACGACAAGCTCGGCGTCGACACCCGCGCCGGCGCCGTCGCGGTCGCCAAGGAACAGCGCCTCCTGCCCTCCTGACCCCCTCCCCGACCCCACCCCCGGCCCCGCGCTCGGCCCCGCCGCCGACCGCACCACCACGGGGGCGGAACCGGACAGTCGACCCCGCTCTTCGGACAACCCGACCCCGGATCCCGCCGGAGCCCTGCCCTACGCCCGCCCCCCGATGGCACGCTCACTCGCGCCCCCCCACCGCGAAGGAGCCCGCGTGACCCACCGCACCGGCCGCATCGCCACCACCCTGATCGGCCTCGCCGCCACCCTCACCCTCGCCACCCCGGCCACCGCCACCCCGACCGGCGCCGCCCCGACCGGCGCCGGAACCGGCCACAGCCAGCACTCCGGCACCGTCCCCCTGGGCACCACACCCACCACCGGCGGCTTCCGACTCGTCGACCCCGACCGCGGCGGCCAACGCGTACTCGACGGCCTCAACCAGACCTCCGGCCCCGGCACCCTCTTCACCGACACCGACAACACCTGGGGCAACAGCACCCCCGCCCACCGCCAGACCGCCGCCGTCGACGTCCACTACGGAACCGCCGTCACCTGGGACTTCTACCGAGCCGCCTTCGGACGCAACGGCGTACGCGGCGACGGCGTCGGCACCACCTCACGCGTCCACCACGGCACCAACCTCAACAACGCCTACTGGAACGACAGCTGCGCCTGCGTCACCTACGGCGACGGCACCGGCGGCCGCACCCCGACCTCCCTCGACATCGTCGGCCACGAACTCGCCCACGGCCTGACCTCCTCCACCGCCGGCCTCCTCTACAGCGGCGAAAGCGGCGGCCTGAACGAAGCCACCTCCGACATCCTCGCCACCGCCGGCGAATTCTTCGCCGACAACAAGATCGACGTCGGCGACTACCTCCTCGGCGAACGCGTCTGGCCCGACCAGGCCCGCCGCCTCGACCGCCCCAGCGCCGACGGCGTCTCCCCCGACCACTGGTCGCGCGACCTCGCCAACCTCCCGCCCCACGCCGCCTCCGGCCCCGCCCGCCACTTCTACTACCTCCTCGCCGAAGGCAGCGGCCCCAAGGTGATCAACGGCGTCTCCTACGACTCCCCCACCCACGACAACTCCAAGCTCCTCGGCATCGGCCGCGACAAGGCCACCCAGATCTGGTACCGCGCCCTCACCGTCCACATGCGCCCCACCACCAACTACGCCGGCGCCCGCACCGCCACCCTCAAGGCCGCCACCGAGCTCTACGGCCCCACCGCCCCGGAAGTCGCCCGCGTCGCCGCCGCCTGGAAAGCCGTCAACGTCGGCTGACGCCGCCCCCGACCCCGCCGCCGCGCCGGGAGCGGGCCGCCCGTGACACCATCGGGTACGTGCTCGACATCGGCTACTCCCTCTCCCGGCGCTTCCCGGACCCCCCGCAGACCGACTACCGCTCCGCGGACGTCCGTACCCTGCGCCACGACCTGTTCTGCGGCGACGTCTACCTCGCGGACACCGACAAGGACACCGAGCTGTCCACAGCCTGGGGATGGGTACCCGTACTCGACTTCGCCTGGGCCCTGTGCGACATCGTCGAACAGCTCGACCAGGACCCGCGCGGCAGCCGCTCCGCCAACCGCCAGTACGCCGAACTCGACTTCACCGAGTCCAGCGACCGCATGCTCTTCCAGCGCCGCTTCGGCTGGGTCGACATCGAAGCCGACTGGATGGACCCCGAGGAGGACCCGCTGACCTTCAGCCACCGCCTCCTGCGCCGCGAGGCCCGCGACTTCCTCCACGACCTGATCGCCGACCTCGTCGACATGCACGACGGACTCGCCGACAACCCCGTCATCTGGACGCTCCAGTCCCGCTTCCCCCGCGTACCGGCCTGACCCACCCCGGCCCCCGGCCCCCACCCGCCACCGACAAGCCGGGCCGGGCCGGGGCCGAGGCGAGCACGGCACGACCCCGGGGCACCGGGCACCGGGCACCGGGCACACACCCGACCGACCGGCCAGCCGACGCACCGGCCCCGCCGACCGGCCAAGCCACGCACCGACAGGCCCCCGGCCAGGCCACTGCCCGCCGACCCACCGGCCCGCCCTACCCCACCACCCGCACCCCCAGCCGCGCCGCGAACGCCGGAGCCAACTCGAACAACTGCGCCGAGCTGATCACAGCCCCCGACAGCGCCTCCACCCCCCGCGCCACACCCAGCTCCGAAGCCCCCCGCAGATCCACGTCCGTCATCCGGGCCCCCGTGAAATCCGCCCCCCGCACCACACACCCCCGAAACTCCACCCGCTCCAACACCGCCCCCGCGAAATCCGGCTCCACCAGCACACACCCCTCGAACACCACGTCCCGCAGCCGAGCCATGCGCAGATTCAGGTAATCCACCTTCCCGCCCCGCACCAGCACCCGCTCCCACACCGCCCCGTGCGACTGCACCCCACCCAGACGCGGCTCCACCCACTCCACGTCCCGCAACAAAGCCCCCGACAGGTCCGTCCCCACACCCCGGACCCCCTCCCACACCGAATCCAGGAACCGCGCCCGCCCCAGACCCGCCTCGTCCACCACACACCGACGCAGTGCACAGTCCATGAACCGCGCCCCCGCCCCCTCCTGCCCCGCCAGGTCCACGTCGGCGAACTCCACACCGTCGTAGTCCCCGTCCGGCTCCAGCTCCCCGCCCTCCCACGCGACGAGCTCCGGCAACCGCACCTGCGGCCGCCGCGCCTCCTTCACCGACTCCGGCCCCCGCCGCCCCCGCCGCCCCCGCTGCCCGCGCACGTCATCCGCCATCCCCCCATCGTGGCCCACCCCACCGACAACACCCCCCGCCCCACACCCTTGACCTCAAGCCCGGTCGAGGTCACAGCCTTGCCCCATGACCACCACACCCCACACCCCACCCCCCACCCCGCCCCTCATGAACACCGTCCGACTCCACGCCTTCGGCCCCGCCGAAAACCTCGTCCACGAACAGGTCCCCCTCCCCACCCCCGCACCCGGACAGGTCCGCATCGCCGTGGCCGCCGCCGGAGTACACCTCCTCGACACCACCCTGCGCCAAGGCCACCAAGGCCCCGCCCCCACCCTCCCCGACCTCCCCACCATCCCCGGCCGCGAAGTCGCCGGCACCGTCGACGCCCTCGGCCCCCACACCGACCCCACCTGGCTCGGCCGCCGCGTCGTCACCCACCTCGGCTTCGCCCCCGGCGGCTACGCCGCCCACGCCGTCGCCGACACCGACCGCCTCCACACCATCCCCGACACCCTCGACCCCGCCGAAGCCGTCGCCATGATCGGCACCGGACGCACCACCCTCGGCATCCTCCAGTTCGCCGACCTCGGACCCGACTCCATCGCCCTCGTCACCGCCGCCGCAGGAGGCATCGGCACCCTCCTCGTCCAATACGCCAAGAACGCCGGCGCCACCGTCATCGCCCTCGCCGGCGGCCCCGCCAAAACCGCCCTCGCCACCGCCAACGGCGCCGACCTCGCCCTCGACTACACCACCCCCGACTGGGCCCACACCCTCCGCGCCCACCACCCCCGCGGAGCCACCGTCCTCTTCGACTCCGTCGGCGGCACCACCGCACGCACCGCCCTCGACCTCCTCGCCCCCGACGCCCGACACCTCGTCTTCGGCTGGTCCGAAGCCCCCCTCGACCTCACCCCCACCGAACAAGCCGCACTCGACGCCCGCCGCATCACCACCCACCACGTCCTCGGCCCCGCCATGCTCCGGGCCGTCGGCGCCCCCGACCCCCTCCGCGTCCTCGAAACCCGCGCCCTCACCGAAGCCGCCACCGGCCGACTCCGCCCCGCCGTACAGCGCTACCCCCTCGCCCAAGCCGCCCGCGCCCACCACGACCTCGAAACCCGCGCCACCACCGGCAAGGTCGTCCTCGAACCCTGACCCCACCCCACCGGCACCACCCCACCCCCCTCACCCGCCGAAACCACGCCCCAACAACACCCCCGCCACCGCCACCTCCCGACGCGGAAGCCGCCGACACCCCTCCTCCACCTCCCACAAACAGTTCTGCAACACCCGCCCCAACGTCCACGCCCGCGCCCGCGCCCGATCCACCCCCACCGCCTCCGACAACAGATCGAACCTCCACCGCACATCCCGCTCCCGGTACTCGTTCACCAGCGACGGCAACAACTCGAACCCCGGATCACCCGACAACGGCTTCGGATCGATCGCCAACCACGGCTCCCGCACCCCCGCCAGCACGTTCCCGAAGTGCAGGTCCCAATGCAGCAGCCGATCCCCCGGCTCCCCCACCACCTCCGCCAACACCGCCGCACACTCCCGCACCACCCGCCGGTCCCCCGCCGAAGCCAACCGCCCCACCGCCCCCGGCACCTCCGCCAACATCCCCTCCGCGATCCCCCCGAGCCCCCGCAACCCCGCCGGCGCCCGCACCCCGCCCAACCGCGACAACAACTCCCCCAGCACCCGCACCGCCCCCCGCGGATCCCGCCGCGCCAACCGCGACAACGGCCGACGCTCGTCCAGCCGCTCCAACAACATCGACCCCGAACCCGCGTCGTACTCCAACAACCGCACGCTCCCCCGACCACCCCACGCCCGCAACGCCAACGGCTCCCCCACCGTCTCCTCGTCCGGCGTCAACACCTTCAACGCCGCCGCCGACCCGTCCCCCCGCACCACCGGCCACACCACCGCCGTCATGCCCCGCATCCCGGCCCCCGTCACCCGCAACCCCCACCGCTCCACACACTCCTCGACCACACCCGCGCCCACGTTCACAGCCACCCCGCACACCCCTTCCAAACCGGCACGAATCCCCACCCCACCCTACGGACGCCCACACCCCCCGCACATCGACCAACCAGCCGTCGATCACCCCCCGAAACACGACACCCGACCCCCTGGACACCCCGACGACACCCCGTGTACCAACTCCCCCATGACGATCAACGGCGGGATCTCCTTCTGGTACGCGACCCACCCCACCGGCCCCCGACCACCCCGCGCCCCCCTCACCCGCGACACCACCGCCGACGTCGTCATCGTCGGAGGCGGCTACACGGGCCTGTGGACCGCCTACCACCTCAAACGCGCCGCCCCCGACCTGCGCGTCACCCTCCTGGAACAGAAGTTCTGCGGCTACGGCGCCTCCGGCCGCAACGGCGGCTGGCTCTACAACGGCATCGCCGGCCGCGACCGCTACGCCGACCTCCACGGCCACGACGCCGCCCAACGCCTCCAGCGCGCCATGAACGACAGCGTCACCGAGGTCATCGAAACCGCCGCCAAGGAATCCATCGACGCCGACATCCACCGCGGCGGCGTCCTCGAAGTCGCCCGCACCCCCGCCCAACTCGGCCGCCTCAAGGCCTTCCACACCACCGAGCTCTCCTACGGCGAACACGACCGCGAACTCCTCGACGCCACCGCCACCCGCACCCGCATCGACATCGCCGACGCCGTCGGCTCCTCCTGGAGCCCCCACGGCGCCCGCATCCACCCCCTGAAACTGGCCCGCGGCCTCGCCGACGCCTGCGAACGCCTCGGCGTCGTCATCCACGAATCCACCCCGGTCACCGAGATCACCCCCCGCAAGGCCACCACCCCCTACGGCAAGGTCACCGCCCCCTACGTCCTGCGCTGCACCGAAGGCTTCACCGCCGCCCTCAAGGGCCAGAAGCGCACCTGGCTCCCCATGAACTCCTCGATGATCGTCACCGCCCCCCTCCCCGCCGCCACCTGGGACCGCCTCCGCTGGAGCGACCACACCCTCCTCGGCGACATGGCCCACGCCTACATGTACGCCCAGCGCACCGCCGACGACCGCATCGCGATCGGCGGCCGCGGCGTCCCGTACCGCTTCGGCTCCCGCACCGACGCCGACGGCCGCACCCAACCGGCCACGATCGCCTCCCTCACCGCGCTCCTGACCTCCTTCTTCCCGATCCTCACCGGCACGGAGATCACCCACGCCTGGTCGGGCGTCCTCGGCGTCCCCCGCGACTGGTGCGCCACCGTCACCCTGGACCGCACCACGGGCCTCGGCTGGGCCGGCGGCTACGTCGGCTCAGGCGTCGCCACCTCGAACCTCGCCGGCCGCACCCTGCGCGACCTGGTCCTGGACTCCCCGACGGACCTCACGGACCTCCCCTGGGTCAACCACCGCGTCCGCCCCTGGGAACCCGAACCCTTCCGCTGGCTCGGCGTCCACGGCCTCTACGCCGCCTACCGCGAGGCGGACCGCCACGAGTCCGCGACCCACACCCCCACCACGACCCCCCTGGCCCGCCTGGCCAACCGCATCGCGGGCCGCCACTGACCCCGAGCACGCGAAAGGCCCCGGGTGATCACCCGGGGCCTTCCACTTCCGTACGAATTCCCTCGGCCAGCAAGCCTCTGACCTGGGACGGAGCCGCCTATCGGAATCGAACCGATGACCTACGGGTTACAAAGCCGTTGCTCTACCAACTGAGCTAAGGCGGCACAAATCGGCCCGCAAACCCGCTGCTCACGGCGCCGCCATCACTCTACACAGGGCCCGATTCCCCGAGCCATCACATTGAAGCCGCACCCGTAACCACTCACGCACGTGTTCGTTGAACGGACTGACGTGCTGTTCCGAAGGTCGGACGGGGGGTAGGGGCGATGGCGGACCGAATATCGGGGGAGGAAGCCCGGCGCATCAAGCGCGACCTCCTGGGGGTGGGCGACCGGACCAAGCACCGGTCCCGGGCCGCCTCGCCCCTCAAGGGACTGGTCAGGCGACCGGGCGCGCAGCAGCGCGTCTACCGCTACCGCTTCTACCCGACCCCCGAGCAGGCGACGCAGCTCCAGCAGACCTTCGGCGCCTGCCGATGGGTCTACAACGAGGGCCTCGCGCTCCGGGAGCAGGCCTGGGAGCGGCACCGCGTCTCCGTCGGGTTCGCGGAGACGTGTCGCGCCCTGACGGGGTGGAAGCGGATGCCGGGGCGGGCGTGGTTGAAGGAGGCCTCGTCGACGGTCCTCCAGCAGGTGTTGCGGCATCTGGACGCGGCGTTCTCGCGTTTCTTCAAGGGTTCCTCGAAGCGTCCGCAGCGCAAGAGGAAGCATCGTTCGAAGGATTCGGCGACCTACGTCCGTACCGGTTTCCGGTGGGTCGAGGATCCGGAGCGCCCGGGTACGGCTTCGGTCACCCTCGCGAAGCAGACGGTGCCCCTGGACGTGCGGTGGTCGCGCGCTCTTCCTCCGGGTCAGTTGCCGGTGAAGCTCACGGTGACCCGGGACCGTGCGGGCCGTTTCTTCCTCTCGGTCCTGGTCGAGGAGGTGATCGCGCCCCTCCCCGAGGTGTTCGCCTCCGGTGGGCGGGAGCCGAAGGCCGTGGGTCTGGATCTCGGCCTGGCGGCTTTGGTCACCCTGGACGACGGGGAGAAGCTCGCGCATCCCCGTCTGTTCGGGAAGTACGAGAAGCGGCTCGCTTCCCTCCAACGCGACCTGCACCGCAAGGAGCGGGGCTCGAAGAACCGGGGGAAGGCGCGGGAACGGATCGCCCGCCTGTACGCGAAGATCGGCGACGTCCGGCGTGATCTGCTGGACCGGTTCACCACCCGCCTCGTGCGCGAGAACCAAGTGCTCGTGGTGGAAGACCTGGCCATCGGCAATCTGATGCGCGCCGGTACCGGTACGGGAAGACGACGCAAGGCAGCGCTGAACCGGTCGATCGGCGACGCCGCCTGGGGCGAGCTGCTGCGTCAGCTCACCTACAAGTGCGCGTGGTACGGCAGGACGCTGGTGGTCGTGGACCGCTTCTTCCCGTCGACCAGGCGGTGCTCCGCCTGCCACGCGAAGGGACCGAGGCAGGACGTGTCGATCCGTGCGTGGACCTGCGCCGAGTGCGGGGCCGCCCACGACCGGGACACGAACGCGGCGGTGAACCTTCACGACGAGGGGATGCGGATCTACCGGATGGTGGCCTCGGCCCTGCCGCCCGGCCGAGTGCCGCCGAGCGTGATCCGGGCTTCGGAGCTGGAGGATCTCGCGCCGGCGGCCTAGCGCAGTGAGGTACGGACCGATGGGCTGTCGGCCGTCATGCCTGTGGAGTCCGTGTAAGACCGTCCGTGTGCGTCCCCCAGGGGCGCGCCGGCCGGCGACGGGCGTCGAAGCAGGAAGCACCGCTCGCGAGGGCGGTGAGGTGTCACAGGCACCCCAGGCCAAAAGTGGGGTGCTCTGGCAGCTGGAGCCACAAGGCAACCGCTCCGCCGACCGACCTGGACCGACGTCACGACCCCCGGGTACTGACAGAACGGACTCGGCCGGGTAGCGTCGGGCGGAGTCCAGGGCACTGGACTAGACCTTCCACTCGGATCGTCCGGCACGTTCCTGCCGGTAGAAGGGATTCATCACCATGGCTTCTGTCACTTTCGACAAGGCGACCCGGCTTTACCCCGGCGGCGACAAGCCCGCCGTCGACCAGCTGGAGCTGGAGATCGAGGACGGCGAGTTCCTCGTCCTCGTCGGGCCCTCCGGCTGCGGCAAGTCGACCTCCCTGCGCATGCTCGCGGGTCTGGAGGACGTCAACGGCGGTGCCATCCGCATCGGTGACCGCGACGTCACGCACCTGCCGCCGAAGGACCGGGACATCGCGATGGTGTTCCAGAACTACGCGCTGTACCCGCACATGACCGTCGCCGACAACATGGGCTTCGCGCTCAAGATCGCCGGTGAGGACAAGGCCACCATCCGCCGCAAGGTGGAGGAGGCGGCCAAGATGCTGGACCTCACCACCTACCTCGACCGCAAGCCGAAGGCCCTCTCGGGTGGTCAGCGTCAGCGCGTCGCGATGGGGCGTGCCATCGTCCGCAAGCCGCAAGTCTTCCTCATGGACGAGCCGCTGTCGAACCTGGACGCCAAGCTGCGCGTGTCCACGCGTACGCAGATCGCGGCGTTGCAGCGGGATCTGGGGATCACCACGGTCTACGTGACGCACGACCAGGTCGAGGCGATGACGATGGGTGACCGCGTGGCGGTGCTCAAGGACGGTCTGCTCCAGCAGGTGGACACGCCGCGGAACATGTACGACCGTCCGGCGAACCTGTTCGTGGCGGGATTCATCGGTTCTCCGGCGATGAACCTGGTGGAGGTGCCGATCACCGATGGTGGTGTGCGGTTCGGTGACAGTGTGGTGCCGGTGTCGCGTGAGGCGCTGTCGGCGGCGGCGGACGCCGGTGACCGTACGGTGACGGTGGGCGTGCGTCCGGAGCACTTCGACGTCGCGGAGACCGGTGGTCTGACGATCACGGTGAACGTGGTCGAGGAGCTGGGCGCGGACGGTTACGTGTACGGCAGTGCGGCGGTGGGTTCGGAGAAGGCTCAGGACATCGTGGTGCGCGTGGGTGGTCGTCAGGTGCCGGAGAAGGGTTCGTCGCTGCACGTGGTGCCGCGTGCGGACGAGATCCACGTGTTCTCGACGTCGTCCGGGGCGCGTCTGTCCAACTGACGGGTCGTTTTGGGTGTTCGGGGCGTCCCGCCAAGGGGCGCCCCGTTCGCGTGAGTTGGGGGTGGGGTGTGGGGTGGGGTGTGGGGTGGGGTGTTCAACGGGCGTACGAAACCCCGGCAGAGCGGGCCATTCGGCCGTAGTCGTCAACCCTTGAATCGAAAAGCCACGTCGAACCATCCCCCGACCGGGTGACTAAATGTCGCCAAATCTTCACCGAGCGCTACTCTCGCCCTCGTGACCCACACTGCCCGCCGTATCGGCCGTTCCCTCGCCCTGGTCCTGCCCGTCGTCCTGGTCCTGTCCGGGACCCTCGCGGTCACGATGGTCCCTTGGGCGGACAATTCCCCCTCTCAGATCCTGACCGCGTCCGCCGAGGACGTGTCCGTTCCCGCGAAGCCGCGTGCCGCGCATGACGTGCTGCGCGACAAGTTGCTGGGTGAGCTCCAGCAGGGGCAGGAGCCGGGAGCCGTTCTCACGCACCTCCAGCAGGAGGTGGATCGGCGGCCTTCGCTCGCCGAGCACTGCGTGGGTATCGCGCGGGCCCTGGGCCGGGCCGCCGTCGATGCCTACGGTCCCACGAAGGCGCAGTCGTTCGCGCGTCCCGTGTGTGACACCTCGTACGCCACCGGCGTCGCCTCGATGGGCTGACGCGGGTCGTCCGCCGACGCGCCTGCCGCCGCCGGGGCAGGGGCCGTCCCTACGCTGACGGGCATGACCGAAGTCCCTTCCGTTTCACCCGAGTCGAATGTTTGCGCGGCCGCGTTCCCGGCCCTTCCCACCCAGGCTGTCGTGCTGGCGGGGGGCCAGGGTTCGCGGCTGCGTCCGTTTACGGACGATCGGCCGAAGCCGATGGTCGAGATTCCGGGGACGGGGTTGCCGATCATCGGGCACCAGTTGGCGTGGTTGGCGGCGGAGGGGGTGACGGATGCGGTGGTGTCGTGTGGGCATCTGGCCGAGGTGTTGCAGGAGTGGTTGGCGGGGGCGTCGTTGCCGTTGCGGGTGACGACGGTGGTGGAGGAGGAGCCGTTGGGGCGTGGGGGTGGGCTCAAGTTCGCGGCGCGGCGGTTGCCTTGGGGTGATCGGCCTTGGTACGCGACGAACGGTGATGTGTGGACGCGTTTCCCGTTGCGCGACATGGCGGCGTTCCATGTGGAGCGGGGGGCGACGGCGACGTTGGCGTTGGCGCGGCCGCGGATTCCGTGGGGGGTGGTGGAGACGAACGAGTTCGGGCAGGTGGTGGATTTCATCGAGGCTCCGCCGTCGCCTTATCCGATCAACGCCGGGGTGTATGTGTTCGCGCCCGAATTCGCTTCGTTGTTGCCGGATTTGGGGGATCACGAGCGGACGACGTTTCCGCGGCTGGCCCGGGAGCGGCGGTTGGCGGGGTATCCGCTGCCGCAGGGGGCTTACTGGCGGGCGATCGACACGGTGAAGGACCTGGCGGAGGCTGCGCGGGAGTTGGCGGCGCACAGCGGCGTCTGAGGCTTCGTGGTGGGGGTGTGCGGAAGGGCCCGGCGCGCTGTTGGCGTGCCGGGCCCTTTCGGTGTCGGGGTGGGTGGGGGTCAGCCGAGGAGGCCGCCGACGAGGCCGGGCTTCTTGGTGGGGGTGTCGCCGCCGTTGCGGCTGCCGGAGGTGGAGGAGGGCTGCTGTTGGGGGCTGGACTGCTTGGGGGTGGTGCTGCGCGGGCTCTGTCCGGTGCCGGTGCCGGTGCCGCTCTTGGGGGTGCTGGAGGCGCCGGTTCCGTTGCCGGTGCCGGTGCCGGCGCTTTCGCGGGTGGTGGTGCCGGCGGTGCCGCGTGCGGGCTTGGAGGGGGTTCCGGAGGGGGTCGCGGAGGGGGTGGTCTGCTTGGAGGGCTGCTGGCGCTGTTGCGGTGCGGTGGGTCGCTTGTCGCCGGCGGGCTGCGGGAGGGGGGTGCCGGGCAGGTAGTTGCTGGGGGCCTGGCCGGGTCCGGGGACGGTGACGACGGTGCTGGAGCGGACGGCGCCGCCGAGGAGGGAGCCGATGAGGAGGGTGAGTCCGCAGACGACGGTGGCCATGACGGCGCCGCGGCGCAGGACGCGTCGGCGCAGTCGCCAGACTTCGGTGCGGGGGCCGAGGGTGCGCCAGGCTTCGCCGGAGAGGCGTCCGTCGAGGGAGTAGACGGGGGCGCCCGCGATGATGAGGGGGCTCCAGGCGGCGAGGTAGATGATGTCGGGCGCGTCGTAGGCGGGGACGGTCTTCCAGCTGACCGTCATGAGGAGGGCGGCGGAGAGCAGGGCGCCGATGCAGGCGGCGAAGCGCTGCCAGAGGCCGAAGACGGTGAGGACGCCGACGATGACCTGGAGGAAGGCGACGGTGAGGCCGGCGCCGACGGGGTGGGCGAGGGCGAAGTCGCGCAGGGGTTCGGCGAGGGCCCAGGGGTGGAGGGTCTGGAGCCAGGTGACCATGGAGCCGCGTTCGCCGCCGTCGAAGTAGACGGGGTCGCAGAGTTTGCCCATGCCGGCGTAGATGGAGATGAAGCCGAGGAAGACGCGCAGCGGGAGCAGCACGACGCCGAGGTTCATGCGGCGGCCGGGGTAGTAGGGGGCCTGGGCGCGGGGGTCGGTGGCGGTGCGGCGGGTGGTGTGGTCCGGGTCGGGGCCCCCGCGGTGGGGGGTGTACCGGGGGTCGTGTCCGCCGGGCCGTGTGCCGTGGGGGCCGCGGGGGAGGTCGCGTACGGCGGCGAGGGGGCGGGTTTCGTCCGGGTCGCCGTAGCTGCGTTGTTGGCCGATGACGGTGGGGGTGGCGAGGGTGTCTTCGGTGAGGTCGTGTGCGAGGTCGACCCGGGGGATGGTCTGGGTGGCTCCGCCGTCGAACTCGTCGTGGCCGCGGCCGGCCTCCCGTACGGCCTGGAGGAGTCCGCCCATGGCCGCCGCGTCTCCGGGGGCGGATTTGCCGCTCCAGACGACGGGGGCCCGGCGGCGGGTGGCTCCGGCGGCTGCCGCGACGGCGGCGCCGGCGAGGGGTGCGAGGCCGGGGGCATTCGCGGGCTTGGAACGCGCGCTCGGGCTCGGTGCGAGCCGCACGCGGAAGCTGGCGTGGTTGACGATGACCTGTGCGGGGTCGCACGGCACCTTGACCATGCTCAGCGCGGGCTGGTCGTCGAACCCTGACGTTCTGGTGTCCACACTCATCTAACCGAGTGATCAGTGTTTAGGACACTGCCTTGACAGCAGGGATCTGTCCGAGACCCGTCAAGATCAAGTCGCCCCGCCCGGAAGGGGCGGGGCGACACGCTCACGGGTCACTTCCCCTGAGCCGAGTGGATCAAGGGGTCACCCCGGTGGGGGACGCTCAGACGCGGCCCTGGACGGCGCGGCGGCGGGCGGCCTCGTAGAGGACGACGCCGGCGGCGACGCCGGCGTTGAGGGATTCGGCGCCACCGGGCATCGGGATGCGGACGAGGTAGTCGCAGTTCTCGCCGACGAGGCGGCCGAGGCCCTTGCCCTCGGAGCCGACGACGATGACGACGGGGCCGCCGAGCGCTTCGAGGTCCTGGACCTCGTGGGTGCCTTCGGCGGCGAGGCCGACGATGGCGATGCCGGCCTTCTTGTACTCCTGGAGGGCGCGGGTCAGGTTGGTGACGCGGGCGACGGGGGTGCGGGCTGCGGTGCCGGCCGAGGTCTTCCAGGCGCCGGCGGTCATGCCGGCGGCGCGGCGCTCGGGGATGACCACGCCGTGGCCGCCGAAGGCGGAGACGGAGCGGACGATGGCGCCGAGGTTGCGCGGGTCGGTGACGCCGTCGAGGGCGACGATGAGAGGGTCGTCGCCGTTGTCGTAGGCGTCGGCGGTGAGGTCCTCGGGGTGGGCGTACTCGTAGGGCGGGACCTGGAGGACCATGCCCTGGTGGTTGAGGCCGTTCGTCATGCGGTCGAGCTCGGGGCGCGGGGCTTCCATCAGGTTGATGTTGCCGCGCTCGGAGGCGAGCTGGAGGGCTTCGCGGACGCGCTCGTCGTTGTCGATGAACTGCTGGACGTAGAGGGTGGTGGCGGGGACGCCGTCGCGCAGGGCCTCGAAGACGGGGTTGCGGCCGACGACCATCTCGCTGGTGCCCTTGGGGCCGCCGCGGCGGGGGGCCGGGCGGCGCTTGGCGGCCTGGCGGGCCATGGCGTTGGCGATGCGGTTGGCCTTGTGCTTCTTGCGGTCCTCGGCCTTGGGGGTCGGGCCCTTGCCCTCCAGGCCCTTGCGCCGCTGGCCACCGCTGCCGACCGTGGCGCCCTTCTTGTTGGACGTGCGGCGGTTCCTGCGCTGGCTGTTCCCGGCCATGACCTCTACCTGTTTTCGTTGGTGCTGCGATATGTACGTATGAAGAGTGTGCCGCCCGGAGCGCCGGGCGGCACCATCGGATGCTCCGGCCGGCTCAGCGCGGGCCGAGCGTCCAGCGCGGTCCCGTGGGGCTGTCCTCGATGACCAGGCCGGACTGCTGGAGCTGGTCGCGGATCGCGTCGGCGGTCGCCCAGTCCTTGCGGGCGCGCGCGGATTCGCGCTGCTCCAGGACGAGGCGTACGAGCGTGTCGACGGCTCCGTGCAGTTCCTCGCCGCGGTCGGTCTCGCCGGCCCAGTGCGGGTCGAGCGGGTCGAGGCCGAGGACGGCCAGCATGGCCCGTACCTCCGACAGGCGCGCGATGGCGGCGTCCTTGTCGTCGGCGGCGAGGGCGCTGTTTCCCTGGCGGACGGTGGTGTGGACGATGGCCAGCGCCTGCGGGACGCCGAGGTCGTCGTCCATGGCCTCGGCGAAGGCCGGCGGCACCTCGGCGGCGGCCTCGACGGGCCCGCCCGCCTTCTCGATGACGCGCTGGTAGAAGCCCTCGATGCGGGCGAAGGCGGACTCCGCCTCGCGCAGGGCCTCCTCGCTGTACTCGATCATCGAGCGGTAGTGCGGGGTGCCGAGGTAGTAGCGCAGGACGATCGGGCGCCACTGCTTGACCATCTCGGAGACGAGCACCGAGTTGCCCAGCGACTTGGACATCTTCTCGCCGGACATGGTGACCCAGGCGTTGTGCACCCAGTACTTCGCGAACTCGTCGCCGAAGGCCTTGGCCTGGGCGATCTCGTTCTCGTGGTGCGGGAAGATCAGGTCCAGGCCGCCGCCGTGGATGTCGAAGGCCTCGCCGAGGTACTTGTGGGCCATGGCGGAGCATTCGAGGTGCCAGCCCGGGCGGCCGCGGCCCCAGGGGGTCTCCCAGGAGGGCTCGCCGGGCTTGGCGTTCTTCCACATGGCGAAGTCGCGGGGGTCGCGCTTGCCGGTCTCGCCCTCGGAGGAGGGCTGGAGCAGGTTGTCGAGCTCCTGGTTGGACAGGCTCAGGTAGCCGGGGAAGGAGCGCACGTCGAAGTAGACGTTGCCGTCCGACTCGTAGGCGTGGCCGCGCTCGATCAGGCCGCGCATCATCTCGATCATCTCGGGGACGTGGCCGGTGGCGCGCGGCTCGTAGGTGGGCCGCAGGCAGCCGAGGGCGTCGTACCCGGTGTTGAAGGCCTGCTCGTTCTCGTATCCGATGGACCACCAGGGGCGGCCCTGCTCGGCCGACTTCGTGATGATCTTGTCGTCGATGTCGGTGACGTTGCGGATGAAGGTGACGTCGTAGCCGCGGTAGGCGAACCAGCGGCGCATGACGTCGAAGTTCAGGTAGGACCGGATGTGCCCGATGTGCGGGGCCGCCTGCACGGTGGCGCCACAGAGGTAGATCGAGACGCAGCCCGGAACGAGCGGGGAGAAGTCGCGGATCTGCCGGGCGCTGGTGTCGTACAGGCGAATAGTCACGGCATCCAGGGTAGTGCGCGTAGGGGAGTGCCCCGCGACCCTTGGGGGGCGCGGGGCGGCATTGTTTCCGAAGTGGCGGCTTCCGGACGGTGGGCGTGCGCCGTCGGGGCCGACCGGGTTGTGGGCGTACGCCGTGGTCAGTTCGGGTTCGTCCGGTAGACGAGGGCGGTGGCGATGGCGGCGAGGCCCTCGGCGCGGCCGGTCAGCCCGAGTCCGTCGGTGGTGGTTCCGGAGACGGAGACGGGGGCGCCCGCGGCGGCGGCGAGCGCCTTCTGCGCTTCTTCGCGCCGCTTGCCGATCTTCGGGCGGACGCCGATCACCTGGATCGCGATGTTGCCGATCTCGAAGCCCTCGGCGCGCACGATCCGGGCGGCCTCGGCCAGGAGGGTGACACCGGCGGCGCCGGACCACTCGGGGCGGGAGGTGCCGAAGTGCGCGCCGAGGTCGCCGACGCCGGCGGCGGAGAAGAGGGCGTCGCAGGCGGCGTGGGCGGCGACGTCGCCGTCGGAGTGGCCGGCGAGGCCGTCTTCCCCTTCCCACAGCAGGCCCGCGCACCACAGTTCGCGGCCCGTCTCGAAGGCGTGGACGTCGGTCCCGATGCCGACGAGCGGGATCAGGGGGGCGGGGCGGTGGCTAGTAGGCATCGGTGGCCCTCCTGCGGGCGAGTACGGCCTCGGCGAGGACCAGGTCGAGCGGGCGGGTGACCTTGAAGGCCTCTTCGTGGCCGGGGACGACCACGACGGTGACCCCGGTGCGTTCCACCATGCCCGCGTCGTCGGTGGCGCCCTCGCCGGCGAGGGCGATGGTGTCGTGGGCGTGCAGCAGGGTGGTGACGTCGAAGCCCTGCGGGGTCTGTACGGCGCGCAGTCGGGCCCGTTCGGGGGTGGCGACGACCGGTTCGGGGGCGCCGGGCGCGCCGGGCTCGACCTCCTTGACGGTGTCGGCGAGCGGCAGGGCGGGGACCACGGCGGGGGCGCCCGCGCGGACGGCCTCGACGACGGCGTCGACGGTGTCGACGGGCACCAGGGGGCGGGCCGCGTCGTGGATGAGGACGGAGGTGACGTCCGCGGGCAGGGCGTCGAGGCCGGCGCGGACGGATTCCTGGCGGGTCTCGCCCCCGGGGACGACCAGCAGTTCGGTGCGGTCGGGCAGGGCGTGTTCGTCGAGCATGTGGCGCACCTCGGCGGCGCCGTCGGACGGGGCGACGACCACGACGAGGGAGACCGCGCGGGAGCGGGCCATGGCGCGGACGGCGTGGATGAGCATCGGCGTGCCGCCGAGGGACCGCAGCGCCTTGGGGGCGCCGGGGCCGAGGCGTACCCCGCGGCCGGCGGCCGGGATCACCGCGGCGGTGCGGTGCGGGCGCGTTTCGTCAGACATCAGTAGCTCCGGGCCAGGTTTGTGGCTTCGGCCGACATGGGTATGGCCGAAGGGTGCCGGGTGCGACGCCCCTCGCCCCTTCCGTGACGACCGGACGAGCAGGCTGACCGGACTCGGCACGCCAGAAGATGCCGATCGTGTCAGACACGGAGGATCGTGTCGGAGACGGTCGGTGGTGTGTGGAGAGGAAGACCGGACCACCGGGACCGGGATGCGGGCCGGCATCCGGGGTCGGGATCCGGGGCCGGACATGCCGCAGCGCCCGGCAACGAGCCCTCTCGTAGGGGAGAGGGCTTGCCATCGGGCACCGCGGCATGCTGTTCGGTTCGACGCGTCAGGACGCGAGAACCTCGTCGAGGAGGGCCTCGGCCTTGTCCTCGTTCGTGTTTTCGGCGAGCGCGAGCTCGCTGACCAGAATCTGGCGAGCCTTCGCGAGCATGCGCTTCTCACCCGCGGACAGTCCGCGCTCGCGCTCACGACGCCACAGGTCACGCACCACTTCGGCGACCTTGATGACATCGCCAGAAGCGAGCTTCTCCAGATTTGCCTTGTAGCGCCGGGACCAGTTCGTCGGCTCTTCTGCGTACGGTGCGCGAAGCACCTCGAAGACCCGGTCCAGCCCGTCCTGGCCGACTACGTCGCGAACACCGACGAACTCCGCATTGTCCGCAGGCACACGAACCGTCAGGTCGCCCTGGGCGACCTTGAGCACCAAGTAGGTCTTGTCCACGCCTTTGATCTGGCGAGTTTCGATGGCCTCGATCAGCGCGGCCCCGTGATGGGGATAGACCACGGTGTCGCCAACCTTGAACGTCATGTGACAGGTACCCCTTCCGTGGCTATCCAGGGTAACACGAGAACGGACTGTTATGAATGGCGTTTTCGCAGGTCAGGGCACATCTCGGGGCTTGACAACAGCGACACGAACGTGCTGCGGGAGGCTTCCGGAGAGGGGTATTCGCAGGTCGGAGGCGCTGTGCGGACCGGGCGAAACGACCACGTTACACCTGACGGACGAGCCCACGAGTGTGACGTACGTCCCGTTTTGCCGGATTACTGGACCGGAAACCGACGTACTCCGTTCGACTGGCGGCCACCTGTACGGATCCGGATCCGGCCCAATCCCGGAATTGATCACGGAGCGGCCTTCCGGGGATTCCGGAAATTGATCACCGGGGCGATCGGCGCGGGATATCGGAATGCAAGATCGCCCGCGTGCGGGCCACACGGCGCAGCGTGCCGCGTGCGCTGCGGAGGGTCGGGTGCGGGGGCGGGGCGGCGGCTCGGTAACCTAAGCGCGCTGACACACCCTTAGGGCGGCTTTACCTCGGCCGTCCCGAGAGCCCACCGTCCCGTCCGTACGTCCTAGGAGTTGCCGCCGCCGTGAGCCGCAGCCTTCGACGCGGCGCCCTCGCCGCTTCCGCCGTCGTGTTCTCGATCGCCTCGCTCGCAGCGTGCGGCGCGGGCAACGACGCGCAGACTCTCCAGATCAAGCCGGACAACGCCGCCGTCACCAAGGGCGACATCAAGATCCAGAACGCACTGGTGATCACCCAGGGCGAGAAGGGCAAGAAGGGGGCCGCCGTCGTCTCGGCGACCGTCTTCAACGCCGGCGACGCCCCCCAGACGCTGGACTCGATCACCCTCAAGGGTGCCAAGGCCAAGGTCGCCCTGAAGGGCGCCGAGGGCGCCGGCAAGGTCACCGTCCCGGCCGGCGGCTCCGTCGTGATCGGCGGCAAGAACAACGCCAGCGCGGTCGTCGAGGGCGGCAACGAGGCGGTGAAGAACGGCGACGTCCAGGAGCTCGTCTTCCAGCTGAGCCGCACCGGCGACGTGGCGCTGGACGCCTTCATCGTCCCGAGCACGGGCATGTACGCGCAGTACGGTCCGACCGAGGCCCCGGCCCCGCCGGCCGCGTCCCCGTCGGGCACCCCCTCGGGCTCGCCGTCCGGCGCCCCGTCCGGTGCCGCCGCCTCGGGCACCCCGTCCGCCGGCGCCTCGGGCACCCCCGCGGGCGCCCCGTCGGGTTCGCCGTCCGGCTCCCCGTCGCGCGCCGCCGGCCACTGAGCCGCCGCACCACCACGAGGAAGGGCCCCCGGCCGCTGCGGCCGGGGGCCCTTCTCCGTTTTCCGTTCCCGGTTCTCCGTTCTCGGTCCCCGCGTACGCCCTGCGGCGCACCCGCTCCGGCGTACGCGCCCGCGCGCGGGTTCCCGTACGGGTGGTTCACGGACGGCTCACGGACCACCGCGTCCACGGAACCCGTCCACGGACCCCGTCCACGGTCGAAGCCGCGGGGAGGACGGCTCGAAACCCTACGGTCTACGGCTCGAACTTGTAGCCCAGGCCGCGCACCGTGACCAGGTAGCGGGGCGCGCCCGGGTCCGGTTCGATCTTGGCGCGCAGGCGCTTGACGTGGACGTCGAGGGTCTTGGTGTCGCCGACGTAGTCCGCGCCCCACACCCGGTCGATCAGCTGCATGCGGGTCAGTACGCGACCGGCGTTGCGCAGCAGCATCTCCAGGAGGTCGAACTCCTTCAGCGGCAGGTCCACCTTGGCCCCGGCGACGGTGACCACGTGCCGGTCCACGTCCATCCGTACGGGTCCGGCCTCCAGGGCCGCCGGGGTGACCTCCTCCGGCTCGCCGCGGCGGCGCAGGACCGCGCGGATGCGGGCGACCAGCTCGCGGGAGGAGAAGGGCTTGGTGACGTAGTCGTCGGCTCCTATCTCCAGCCCGACGACCTTGTCGATCTCGCTGTCCTTGGCCGTCACCATGATCACGGGGACGTTGGAGCGGCCGCGCAGCTGCCGGCAGACCTCGGTGCCCGGCAGGCCGGGCAGCATGAGGTCCAGGAGGACGAGGTCGGCGCCGTTGCGCTCGAACTCGTCGAGCCCGTCGGGGCCCGTCGCGGCGATGGCGACCTCGAAGCCTTCCTTGCGGAGCATGTAGGACAGGGCGTCGCTGAAGGATTCCTCATCCTCTACGACGAGCACTCGGGTCACGGAAGGACCTCCGGGGCAGGAACGACGGGTTCTGGTTCGGTCAGGGGTGGGACGGTCTCGGGGGCCGGCGCGGGCCCGGCGGGCTCGGCGGCCGGTGCGGGAGCGGCGGGGGTGGCGGGAGTGGCGGGCGCGGCTGGGGCGGCGGCCTCGGGCAGGCGCAGGGTGAAGGTGGAGCCCTGACCCTCCGAGCTCCAGACCGACACCTCACCGCCGTGCGAGGCCGCGACGTGCTTCACGATCGCGAGGCCGAGTCCGGTTCCGCCGGTGGCGCGGGAGCGGGCCGGGTCGACGCGGTAGAAGCGCTCGAAGATGCGCTCGCGGTCCTTCTCCGGGATGCCGATGCCCTGGTCGGTCACGGCCACCTCGATCAGGTCGCCGCCCGGCGCGGTGACCCGGCGTGCGGCGATGCCGACGCGGGTGCGGGCCGGGCTGTAGTTGACGGCGTTCTCCACCAGGTTCCCCAGGGCCGCCGCGAGCTGGCCGCGGTTGCCCCAGACCCGCAGGTCGGCGGTGCCGCCCGAGGCCATGGTGATCTGCTTGGAGGTGGCCGTGTGCCGGCAGCGGTCGATGGCCTCGGCCACGAGCGTGTCGACCCGTACGGGTTCGGCGTCCTCCAGCGGGTCGTCGTTCTGCACCCGGGAGAGGTCGATGAGCTCCTGTACGAGGTTGATCAGCCGGGTCGACTCGATCTGCATGCGGCCCGCGAAGCGGCTGACCGCCTCGGGGTCGTCGCAGGCGTCCATGACGGCCTCCGAGAGCAGGGAGATCGCCCCGACCGGGGTCTTCAGCTCGTGCGACACGTTCGCGACGAAGTCGCGGCGCACCGCCTCGATGCGGCGGGCCTCGGTGAGGTCCTCGACGAGCAGGAGCACCAGGCGCGAGCCCAGGGGCGCGACGCGGGCGGAGACGGCGAGGGCCTCGCCGCGGCCGGTGCCGCGCCGGGGCAGGTCGAGCTCGATCTGGCGTATCTCGCCGTCGCGGCGGGTGTCGCGGGCCATGTGGAGCATGGGCTCGACGGCGAGTTTGCCGCCGCGCACCAGTCCGAGGGCGTACGCCGCCGAGCTGGCCTTGACGACGGCGTCCCCCTCGTCGAGGACGACGGCGGAGGAGCGCAGTACGGACAGCACCGTGTCCACGCCGGGCGGGAGCACGGCGTTGATGTCGGGGCGCATGGAGCTCCGGGTGGGGCGGGCCTGGTCGCGCTCGCTCCAGCGGAACGCCAGCATCGCGATCACACCGGTGCAAAGACCGGCGATCGCGGCAGCTGCGGCGACCGCCGCGTTCACGTCCATGTATCCAGGTTAAGCAGGCAGAACGACACTTCCACAGCCGTTCGGGTGGCACCTCGAACAGTCGTCGCCCAGAGTTCACCCTGGCGACGGGGTTGATTCACTTGTGGTGCCGGAGTCGGACGCGTTGGGGGCCGAACGTGTCAACGTGGGGCAAGAAGGCCACGCAGCAGCCGAGAAGGCAGTAAGAGCGGTAAGAGAGGGACACCACCATGCGCGACGCGTACCACGAGGAACTGGACTCGATCGGAGAGAGCCTGGTCGAGATGGCCCGGCTCGTCGGTTCCGCGATCGGGCGGGCCACCACCTCCATGCTGGACGCCGACCTGAAGCTCGCGGAGAGCGTCATCGCCGCCGACCAGAAGGTGGACGACCTCCAGCACGACCTCGAAGCGCGTGCCATCGCCCTGCTGGCCCGCCAGCAGCCGGTCGCCACCGACCTGCGCATCGTCGTCACCTCGCTGCGCATGAGCGCCGACCTGGAGCGTTCGGGCGACCTGGCGCAGCACGTGGCGAAGCTGGCGCGGCTGCGCTTCCCGGACACGGCGGTGCCGCGTGACCTGCACGCCACGATCCTGGAGATGGGGCAGCTGGCGCAGCGGCTGATGGCGAAGGCGGCCGAGGTGATCATCACCAAGGACGTGGACCTCGCGCTCCAGCTGGAGCAGGACGACGACGAGATGGACCAGCTGCACCGCACGCTGTTCCAGCACCTGATGGACGACCGCTGGAAGCACGGCATCGAGACGGCCGTCGACGTGACGCTGCTGGGCCGCTACTACGAGCGTTTCGCCGACCACGCGGTGTCGGTGGCCAAGCGTGTCGTGTACCTGGTGACGGGCGAGCACGCGGACGAGCTCCAGCAGCCGACGCCGGACGAGGGCGTCTGACGGTCCGGGGGCCGTCGCGGGGGCATTACGGGACCGAGCCCCAATGCGCCGTTGACGCGCCGGTGTGGCTGGGCATGAATGAGGCGAAGGCACCACGACTTCCCGTACGCCGCCTGCGAGGAGGCACCATGCCCGATTCCCCTGTCCCCATCACTCCGGAACAGGAGCAGCCGCCCCGGCCGGAGCCGCTGCGCCTACCGCTGCTCGCGGCCTGCGGCTGCGGCTCGGGCTGCGGCTGCGGCTGCCAGTCCGGTGCCCCCTGCCAGTGCGGTGGCTGATCCCGCCTCACACGTCACGAGGGCCCCGTCCGATCGCCGGACGGGGCCCTTGGCGCGTTCCGGCCGCGTCGGGTGCGGGTCAGTCGCCGGTGTTGGTGGCCCAGACGGGGCGGCCGGAGGCGTCGTAGACGACCGCGTTGCCGTCGTCCTGGACGGCGAGGTAGCGGCCCTTGTGCCAGGTGCCGGCGGCCCAGACGGGCCGGCCGGAGCTGTCGTAGACCACGAAGTTGCCGTCCTCCTGCATCACGGCGCGGTCGGCCTTGGGCCACACGTTGGGGGCCTGCCAGGCGGCGCGGCCGTCCTTGTAGAGGACGAAGTTGCCGTCCTCCTGGACGCGGAGCACGGTCCGGCCGTTGCCGGAGGTCCAGGCCTGGTTCCTGTAGAGGGTGGCGGGGGCGTAGAAGTGGGCGTCGCTGCGGGCGGCGGCGTGCGCGCTGCCGGAGGCGACGGCGGAGGCGTCCGCGGTCGGCACGGAGGCCATGACGGGCAGGAGGGCGAGAGCGAGCGCGGGCAGACCGCGCCGTACGAGGTTCGTGATCATGCACCGGTTTCTAGCCCCCCGCCCACCACCGGGAACAGCGCGGAAACGACCGCCTCACCCGTCCGGCCGATCCCTTTCACCACGGAAACGCCACTGCACCCCGGGCCCACCCAAGCGAAGGGCCCCTCCCGGCGACCTCGCCGAAAGGGGCCCACACACCGACCCCGCTCACGGGGGCGCGGTTCGCCCGTTACTTCTTCTTGCCCTGGTTCTTGACGGCCTCGATGGCGGCCGCGGCGGCCGTCGGGTCGAGGTAGGTGCCGCCCGGGTTGAGGGGCTTGAAGGAGGCGTCCAGCTCGTAGGCGAGGGGGATGCCGGTCGGGATGTTGAGGCCCGCGATGTCGGCGTCGGAGATGCCGTCCAGGTGCTTGACCAGGGCGCGGAGGCTGTTGCCGTGCGCGGCCACGAGGACCGTGCGGCCCGCGAGGAGGTCCGGGACGATCGCGTCGTACCAGTACGGGAGCATGCGGACGACGACGTCCTTCAGGCACTCGGTCCGCGGGCGCAGCTCCGGCGGGATCGAGGCGTAGCGCGGGTCCTCGGACTGGGAGAACTCGGTGCCGTCCTCGAGCGCCGGCGGCGGGGTGTCGTAGGAGCGGCGCCACAGCATGAACTGCTCCTCGCCGAACTCGGCGAGGGTCTGCGCCTTGTCCTTGCCCTGGAGGGCGCCGTAGTGGCGCTCGTTCAGGCGCCAGGAACGGTGGACGGGGATCCAGTGGCGGTCGGCGGCCTCCAGCGCGAGCTGGGAGGTGCGGATCGCGCGCTTCTGGAGGGATGTGTGGACCACGTCGGGGAGGAGGTCGGCGTCCTTCAGGAGTTCGCCACCGCGGACAGCCTCCTTCTCGCCCTTCTCGTTGAGATTGACGTCCACCCAGCCGGTGAACAGGTTCTTCGCGTTCCACTCGCTCTCGCCGTGACGGAGGAGGATGAGCTTGTACGGTGCGTCGGCCATGCGTACGAGCCTAATGGACGGGCCGAGGCGCTCGCGCGCGGTGCGCGGGGGTCTCCGATTGACGTCCGGCGTCAATTGAGTGGCGGCGGCAGGGGTCTGCTCGTAACGTGCGGGGAGCCGTAGAGACACTTACACCGCCGGGGGGATCCCTTATGTCCGTTGCCAGTCTCAGACGGGCCGCCCGGGAGAGCGTGTCGGGTCTGCCGCGGGCGTTCTGGTGGTTGTGGGCGAGCACCCTCGTCAATCGACTCGGGGCCTTCGTCGCGACATTCATGACCTTGTACCTGACGCTCGACCGGGGCTATTCGGCCTCCTTCGCGGGACTCGTGGTGGCGCTGCACGGGCTCGGTGGCGTGGTGTCCTCGCTGGTGGCCGGTGTGATGACGGACCGGTTGGGGCGGCGGCCGACGATGCTGGCGGCGAACGTGGGCACGGCCGCGTCGGTGGCACTGCTGGGGTTCATGGAGCACCCGGCGGCGATCGCGGCCGTCGCCCTGCTGGTCGGCATGGCCTCGAACGCCTCGCGGCCGGCGGTCTCGGCGATGATGGCCGACATCGTCCGGCCGGAGGACCGCGTACGGGCCTTCGCGCTGAACTACTGGGCCATCAACCTCGGGTTCGCGATCAGCGCGACGCTGGCCGGGTTCGTGGCCGAGTACAGCTACCTGGCCGGGTTCCTCGGCGAGGCGGCGCTGACGCTCGTGTGCGCGGTGCTGGTGTTCCTGAAGTTGCCGGAGTCCCGTCCCGAGAAGGGGACGTCCTCGGCGCGCGGGGCGGCGGAGCCGGAGATCGGGCTCGGGACCGTGCTGCGCGACGGCCGGTTCATGGGGGTCGTCGGCCTGTCGTTCCTGATCTCGCTGATCTTCACGCAGGGTTCCGTGGGGCTGCCGGTGGCGATGGGCGCGGCCGGGTTCTCGCCGGGTGACTACGGGCTGGTCGTGGCCGTGAACGGTCTGCTGATCGTGCTGCTCCAGATCCCGGTGACCCGGTTCATCGAGCACCGCGATCCGCGCCGGCTGCTGGTGGCCTCGGCGCTGCTGGCCGGGTACGGGTTCGCGATGACGGCGTTCGCGGGGCCGCTGTGGGCGTACGCGCTGACGGTGTGCGTGTGGACGCTGGCGGAGATCGTGAACTCGCCGATCCAGATGGGGCTCGTGGTGCGGCTGTCGCCGGCGCACGGCCGGGGCCGCTACCAGGGCATGTACACGATGTCGTGGTCGGTGGCGGCGCTGGTGGCCCCGCTGATGGCGGGGTTCGTCATCGACCGGCTGGGCGCGCAGTGGCTGTGGGGGGCCACCGGGGTGCTGGGGACGGTGGCGGCGGCGGGGTACTGGCTGCTGATGCGCGGCGTCCCGGCCGAGGCGAAGGAGGTCGCCAAGGAGGTCGCGAAGGACGTGCCGAAGGACGTGACGACGGGGGCGGAGCCGGCTCGGGCCTAGGGTCTGTCGTCGAACTCCCGACGTCGCCCGGAGGGCGGCCCCGCGGCGTCCGGTGCGTGCTCTCGGTGTGCCGGGCGGAAGCACGTGTACTGGACGTACTCGGTCTTTCGCCCGGTGCGGCGAGAGTGCGTGCCGGGCGTCGCGGGGCAGGCGGGAGTTCGACGACAGACCCGAGGTGGCGTAGCGGGGTGGGCCCGCGGCCGTCACGCCGGGCGGGTCAGGTGCTTGAAGGCGTCCAGGTTGCGGGTGGACTCGCCGCGCGAGACGCGCCACTCGTACTCGCGCCGGATCGCGCTCGCGAAGCCCAGCTCCAGCAGGGTGTTGAAGGCCCCGTCCGCGGCCTCCAGGACGGTGCCGAGGAGCCGGTCGAGGTCGTCGGGGGTGACGACGGACAGGGGGAGGCGGGCCGTCAGGTAGACGTCGCCGAGCGGGTCGACGGCGTAGGCCATCCCGTACAGCTTGAGGTTGCGTTCCAGCAGCCAGCGGTGGACGCCGGCCTCGTTCTCGTCGGGGTGGCGGATGACGAAGGCGTTCACCGACAGGGAGTGCCGGCCGACGCGCAGGGAGCAGGTGGTGCTCAGCTTGCGGGTGCCGGGGAGCTGGACGACGTAGGTGCCCGGCCGGGGGCTCTCCCAGCTCAGGTCGGCGCCGGTCAGGACGGTCTCGATGATCGCGGCGGTGTCAGCCATGGTGGGAGCGTACGCGACGGCGGTGGTCGTGCATGGCGGCGGTGTAGACGTCCGCGGTGCCGCTCGCGGCGGTGTCCCAGCCGAAGAAGCGGGCGTGTCGGGCGGCCTGCCCGCCCATGCGGTCGGTGAGGCCGGGTTCGTCGACGAAGCGGCGCAGTTCGCGGGCGTAGTCGACGGGGTCGTGTCCGGGTACGAGGATGCCGGTCACCCCGTCGTCGACGGCGACGGGCAGCCCGCCGACGGCGGCGGCGAGCACCGGGGTGCCGGTGGCCTGGGCCTCGATCGCGACGAGCCCGAAGGACTCGTTGTAGGAGGGCATCACCAGGACGGACGCGGCCCGGAACCAGTCGGCGAGGGCGTCCTGGCGCACCGGCGGGTGGAAGTGCACGAGGTCGGTGATGCCGAGCTTCGCGGCGAGCTTCTGGAGCCCCTCGGGCTTGGCGAGGCCGCTGCCGCTGGGGCCGCCGACGACGGGGACGAAGAGGCGGCGGCGCAGCGAGGGGTCGCGGTCGACGAGCTCGGCGACGGCGCGCAGCAGGATGTCGGGGGCCTTGAGGGGTTGGATGCGGCCCGCGAACAGCGGGATCACGGCGTCCTGGGGCAGGCCGAGGCGGCTGCGGGCGGCGGCGCGGCCGTCGCCGACGGTGAAGCGGTCGAGGTTCACGCCGGGGTGGACGACGGCGACCTTGCCGGGGTCGGCCTCGTAGTGGCGTACGAGTTCGTCGGCCTCCTCGGCGGTGTTGGCGATGAGGCGGTCGGCGGCGGCGACGATCTGGGTCTCGCCGATGACGCGGGCGGCCGGCTCGGGGGTGTCGCCCTCGGCGAGCGAGGCGTTCTTGACCTTGGCCATGGTGTGCATGGCGTGGACGAGGGGGACGCCCCAGCGTTCGGCGGCGAGCCAGCCGACGTGGCCGGAGAGCCAGTAGTGGGAGTGCACGAGGTCGTAGTAGCCGGGGCGGTGGCCGGCCCAGGCCTGCATCACGCCGTGGGTGAAGGCGCACAGCTGTGCCGGGAGCTCCTCCTTGGCGAGGCCCTCGTAGGGGCCGGCGTCGACGTGGCGTACGAGGACCCCGGGCGCGAGCTCGACGGCGGGGGGCAGGCCGCCGGTGGTGGCCCGGGTGAAGATCTCCACCTCGATGTTGATCGCGGCGAGGCGTTTGGCCAGCTCGACGATGTACACGTTCATGCCGCCGGCGTCGCCGGTGCCGGGCTGGTGCAGGGGTGAGGTGTGCACGCTGAGCATGGCGACCCGGCGGGGCTTGCGGTGGTGGCCCACGGCGGGCAGGCGCAGGCGGGGCGGGTCGTGCCGGGTGGCGCGCGCGGCGGCGATGCGGCCGCTGATGCTGCCGCCGAGACGGGACACGTACTGGCTCAAGGGGGCGGTTCCTCTCGCTCGGACGATTGCGCTCGGCGCAGGGGCGGGGCGGACGACGGTCGGGGCGGACGATCGGGCCGCGGGTGACGGCATGGCTGCGGGAGCGCGGTCGGTGCGCCCTGCAAGCAGTGCAACCCGGATGGGCGTGCCGCGCATTCCGGGGTGTGGAAATTCCTCGTCGGTTTGCCGGCTTTTTATCTCGCGCGGGCGTTCCGCTTACGCTCCCCCCCATGGCTTCCCGCAGCACCCCGCCGCCCCCGAGGCGCCCTGTCGGCACCGTGACGCGGGGGACCACGAACCCGAACCGGCTGCGCCGCATGGACCGCTGGATCGCGGCGGCGCACGGGGCGGCGCTGCGGCGCGCGGACGCGCCGGTGGCGGTGGACCTGGGCTACGGGGCCGCTCCCTGGACGGCGGTCGAGCTGCTGGGGCGGCTGCGGTCGGCGGCGCCCGGGGTGCGGGTGGTGGGCATCGAGATCGAGCCGGCGCGGGTGTCGGGGGCGAAGCCGTACGAGCGGGAGGGGCTGACCTTCCGGCACGGCGGCTTCGAGGTGCCGCTGGACGGCGGGGAGCGGCCGGCGCTGATCCGGGCGGCGAACGTGTTGCGCCAGTACGACGAGGAGCAGGTGGCCCGGGTGTGGGGGCTGCTGTGCGGGCGGCTGGCGCCGGACGGGTTGCTGGTGGAGGGGACCTGTGACGAGATCGGGCGGCGGCACGTGTGGGTGGCGCTGGGGCCGGAGGGGCCGCGCACGGTGACGTTCGCGACGCGGTTGGGGTCGTTGGAGCGGCCCTCGGACCTGGCGGAGCGGCTGCCGAAGGCGCTGATCCACCGGAACGTGCCGGGCGAGCCGGTGCACGCGTTCCTGCGGGACTTCGACCGGGCCTGGTCGGCGGCGGCGCCGTACGCCTCCTACGGGGCGCGGCAGCGGTGGATCCGCACGGCTCGGGCGCTGGCCGGGGACTGGCCGCTGGCGGACGGTCCGGGGCGGTGGCGGCAGGGGGAACTGACGGTGCGCTGGGAGGCGTTGCGCCCGGCGGGGTGAATCTCGCGCGGTGGGGAACGGGTGTCGGGGCCGGCCCGTTGAGTCGTCTGGGATGGGCGGGGCCGGGGAGTTCATGATCGGAGGGGCATCCGGAGGGTGTCGGAATTCACCGAGTCGTGGCACCATCCCGAAGGCAGTGCCAAGTTACTGATGAATAGTCAGATCTGATGTCGGGTGACGTCGGTTCTGACCCGGGGCGCCTGGGGGAGCCATGGGGACCGCGAAGCGAGCTTCGTCACGACGACGGGGTGCGTCCGCTCTGACGCTGCTGTGCGCGATGGCGATACTGACGGCCCCCGGCCTGGCCGTGGGCGACGCGTACGCGGCTCCGACGCCCCCCGCCCCCTCCCCCTCGGCACCCGCCGCACCGGGCGCGCCGGCGCCGGACCCGGGCGCGAAGTCCCTGGACGAGGTGCGCAAGGAGATAGAGGGCCTCCTGCGTCAGGCCGGCGCGGCGACGGACGCGTACAACCTCGCGGAGAGCGAGACCAAGGCGCAGACGGAGCGGATCGTCGAGATCGCCAAGCTGGTGGTGGCGGGCCAGGACCGGATCGCCACCCTGAAGAACCGCGCGGGCGCCGCCGCCCGCGCCCAGTACCGCTCGAACGGGCTGCCGCCGGGCGCGCGGCTGGCGCTGAGCGACAGTCCGGCCGACTTCCTCGACGGCGCGGGCCGGCTGCGGCAGGGCGAGAAGGCCACCACGGACCTGCTGTCCGAACTGAACCGGACCCAGACGGACTTGGAGCGGTACGCCAAGGACGCGGGCGCCATCTGGCAGAAGATGGAGGAGAACCGGGTCAGGCAGGAGGCCGCCAAGAAGGAGATCGAGGAGAAGATCAAGGCGGCCGAGGCGCTGGAGAACAAGCTGGAGGCCGAGGAGAAGGCCCGGCTGATCCAGCTGGAGCAGGAAGCCCAGTACAAGGCGCAGACGGCCTGGCTGTCGACGGGCGCGATGAAGGGCGTCAACGGCGCGGCGACGGACGCCGGGCTGCGGGCGGTGCAGTTCGCCACGGCGCAGATAGGGAAGCCGTACGTGTGGGGCGCGGCCGGTCCGGACTCCTTCGACTGCTCGGGGCTGACCTCGCAGGCGTGGCTGAAGGCGGGGCGCGGCATCCCGCGCACCTCGCAGGAGCAGCTGCGGCTGCTGCCGAAGGTCGCGGTGAAGGACATGCGCCCCGGCGACCTGATCATCTACTTCGACGACGCCACGCACGTCGGCATGTACGTCGGGGACGGCGCGATGGTCCACGCCCCGCGACCGGGCCGCAACGTGACGATGGCGGGCGCGGGCTCGATGCCGATCAAGGCGGTCGTCCGCCCCGACGCGTAGCCCCTGCGGGGAGCCGCGGGAGGGGCCGGTGCGCCGGAGCCGCGGCCCCGGAGCGGAGCCCCTGCGGGGAGCCCCCGCACGGACCCGCGGCGCGCGGTCGCGGCACGGGCCGGGCCCGGGGCCAAGGGTGCGGGTCGCGGCGCGGGGCCACGGCTCGGGGTCCGGGCGCACGGTCACGGCGCGGGGCCACGGCTCGGGGTCCGGGCGCGCGGTCACGGCGCGGGGCCACGGCTCGGGGTCCGGGCGCACGGTCACGGCGCGGGGCCACGGCTCGGGGTCCGGGCGCACGGTCGCGGCACGGGGCCACGGCTCGGGGTCCGGGCGCGCGGTCGCGGCACGGGCCGGGGGGTCTCGGTGGGCGGGACGGGCGGGGGCGGGGTGGTGACGTTCGTCATCCCCTCGGTACGGGTTTCCCCCGCGATAAGGGCATATGACGGAGGCGGGCCGCCCGGCCCCCGTTCCCCTCGCCGGAACCGGCCGCTAGGGTCGGCGCATGAGCGCACCCTCGGGGGGAGGGAAGGAACCGGAAACGATGCCCGTACCCGTACCGCGGCAGAGGGACACCCCGGCCGCGGAGAGCGGTCCGGCGGCTCCCTCCGTCACCCTCGTGCCGACCGCGACCGCGACCGGCCCCGCCTCGCTGACCCTCCTGGTGATCGGTGAGGACCCCGCCGGCCGGCTGACCGTCCCCGAGATCCTCGACGCCGACGGCCACCACCGCATCCGGCTCCGCAGCGCCCGCAACCTCACCGAGGCCGCCCGACTGCTCACCCCCGACGTGCACTGCGTCCTGCTCGACCTGTCCCTGTCCGGCGGCGGCAACGCCAACGGCAATGCCAACGGCGGCGGTGACGACGGGGACGACGGGCTGACCACCCTGCGCGAGGTGCTGCGCATCGCCCCGCGCCACGCCGTGCTCGTCCTCACCGCCGAGGCCGACGCCGAACGCGCCGCCGAGGCCGTACGCGTCGGCGCCCAGGACTTCCTCTTCCGCGACGAGCTCGACGGCCGGCTCCTGAGCCGCGCCATCCGCTACGCGGTGGAGAGAAAACGGGCGGACATCGCCCAGTACAAGCTCGCAGAATCGAAACTGCGCGCCCAGGAGAACGCCCGTCTCGAACGCGGCCTGCTCCCGACGCCCCTCCTGGAGGGCTCCGACCTCCGTTTCGCCGCCCGCTACCGCCCCGGCCGCAGCCGGGCCCTGCTCGGCGGGGACTTCTACGACGCCGTCCGCACCCCCGACGGCACCGTCCACGCCATGATCGGCGACGTCTGCGGCCACGGCCCCGACGAGGCCGCCCTCGGCGTCGAGCTGCGCATCGCCTGGCGGGCCCTGACCCTGGCCGGGCTGTGCGGCGACGAACTCCTGGCGACCCTCCAGCAGGTCCTGGAGGTGGAACGTCCCTGCGAGGAGATCTTCGCGACGCTGTGCACCGTCGACATCGCCCCGGACGGCCGCCGCGCCGGCCTGTGCCTGGCCGGCCACCCGGCCCCGCTCATATCCCGGCCGGGCCGCCCCGCACGCCTGCTCCCCTACGAGAACAGCGGCCCGGCGCTCGGACTGCTGCCCCGGGCCCGCTGGCCCCGCCGCCAGGTCGAGCTGGGCGGCACCTGGAGCCTGATGCTGTACACCGACGGCCTCATCGAGGGGCGGATCGGCGAGGGCCGCGAGCGCCTCGGGCAGGACGGCATGATCGAGATGATCAACCGCCACCTGAACGCGGGCCTGAGCGGCGAGGGCCTGCTGGAGGCATCCGTCACCGAGGCCCGCCGCCTCAACGGCGGCGAACTCACCGACGACGTCGCGGTCGTCCTGCTCTCCCGCGCGGCGGGCTGAGCGCGCGAGCGCCGCAGGCGAGCGCCGTCAGCGACCGCCGTCAGCGACCGCCGTCAGCGACCGCCGTTGTAGGGGCCGTAGGGCCCATCACTGCTGCTGCCGCCCTTGCGGCGACCGCCGCCCGAGACCTGCTTGAGCGCGGGGCGCACGTCCACGAGGAACACGATCGTGGCGACCAGGCCCGCGATCTGCAGGAACAACATCCCGAGGAAGAAGTCGACGACGACCGTGATGCCCAGGATGACCAACCAGAACGTCTTGGTCTGCTTGTCGGCCGCCCGGAAGGCGTCCTCGCGCGCCATCACCGCCATCACGAAGGCCACGACGGCGAGCACCAGCATCGCGTAGCCGAGCAACGGGAGCACACCGTTGTTGAAACCCTGCATGAGCATCGTCTCGACCGCCTTCTCGCATCCACCACGCCTGACACCACGCTACCGCCGGAGCCGCTCTCCGAAACGACAACGAACCGGACACCATACGGGTGCCCGGCTCGTTCGGCCGTGAATCAGGCCTCCGCGCCGGCCTCCGCGGCCGGCTCGGCGGCCGCCTTCTTCGCCGCGCTCTTGCGCGCGGCGGGCTTCTTCGCGGCCGGCTTCTCCTCGGCCGCGGCGTCCGCGTCGGAGCCGGCGGCGGCCTCGGCCGGGGCCTCCTGCGCCTTCGCGGGCTCGGGCTCGACGACCTCCGCGATGTCCACGATCTCGTCGGCGACCTCGCCGCGCCAGGTGCGGACGGCCTGCTCACCGTGCTCGGCGACCTTGTCGTAGGTCTCCTTGGCCCGGACGGCGTACTCGGCGGCCACGCCGACGCCGCGCAGCGCCAGGTCCTGGGCGGTCTCGCCCAGCTTCTTCGGGTCGATCGCCCCGAAGACCTCGGCGACCTTGGCGGTGACCGCCTCCTGCGCCTCCTTGGCCTTCTCCTGCACGACCTTCGGGTCGGTGTTCTTCACGGCCTCGATGCGCGCGGGGGCCTCGGCGCGCAGCTGCTCGATGAGCCCGGGCACCTTCTTGGCCTGCTGTACGGCGAGGTCGGCGGTGCCGGCGGCGAAGTAGAGCGGGGTGGGGTCGGTGAGGGTCTTCTTCAGGTCATCGGCGATGGCCATGTGCTGGTCCTCCCGGATCACAGTCGGTTCGTAGGGGGCATCACGGTGTCGCGGGGCCCGGGTCGTCGGTGCCGACGCCGCCTCCGTGGCCGACGGCTCCGTCGGACTCGGCGGCCGCGACGGACCCGGCGGACTCGGCCTCGTTCTCCTTGCGGAACGCGTCGTAGATCTGGAGCAGCACCTGCTTCTGCCGCTCGTTGATCGACGGGTCCGACAGGATCACGGCCCGCGTCTCCACCTCGTCGCGGTCGCGCTCGTCGAGGATCCCGGCCTGCACGTACAGCGTCTCCGCGGAGATCCGCAGCGCCTTGGCCAGCTGCTGGAGGATGTCCGCGCTCGGCTTGCGCAGCCCGCGCTCGATCTGGCTCAGGTACGGATTCGACACCCCCGCCGCGTCGGCCAGCTGCCGCAGCGAGAGCTGGGCCTGTCGACGCTGCTCACGGAGGTACTCGCCGAGGTTTCCGACGTTGAGCGATGCCATGCCCCGATCCTGCCCGAGCCCGCTAACTTTTGCAAGCAGCCTGCTTGCAAAAGCTCCCGCCCGCCGCCGGGCCGCCCGCCGTCACCCGAGCCCTGCCCGTCAGCCCGCCGCCCCCTCCTCCAGCACCCTCAGGTCCAGCTCCGCCAGCCGCGACGGATCGCCCAGGACGTCGATGGCGACGATCTTCCCGCCCACGACGGTGAACGCCATCACCGACACCGCGCGCCCCTTGCGGACCACGACCACCCCCGCGGCGCCGTTGATCAGCGCCGGGCGGACGTACGGCGCCAGCGAGCCGTACGCGACCGCCTGGCCCCCGACCGTACGGGCACCCGTGAGCACCACCGAGAGCGGACTGCCGACACCCGCGTCGGAGCGCAGCACCACGTCCGGGTCGAGGACGGAGAGCAGCGCCTCGAAGTGCCCGTCGCGGGCGGCGGCGAAGAACGCGTCCACCGCCTCCCGCTGCCGGGCGAGGTCCGCGTCCGGGGCCGGCGCCTGCCCGGCCACCCGCCGGCGCGCGCGACTGGCGAGCTGCCGGGTGGCCGCCGGGGTCTTCTCCACCAGCGGGGCGATGTCGTCGAACGGCACGGCGAACATGTCGTGCAGGACGAACGCCAACCGCTCCGCCGGCGCCAGCGACTCCATCACCACCATCAGCGCCAGCCCGACCGAGTCCGCGAGGAGCACCTCCTGCTCGGGGTCGATCCCCCGCACCGAGCCGATGAGCGGCTCCGGGACGCGGGCCTCCAGGTGCTCGTCGGACTCCTCGCGCCGCTGTTCGCGCGAGCGCAGCAGGTTCAGGCACACCCGGGCGGTGACCGTCGTCAGCCACCCGCCGAGGTTCTCGATCCCCTCGGCGCCGGTGCGGTCGAGCCGCAGCCACGCCTCCTGGACGGCGTCCTCGGCCTCGGCGAGCGACCCGAGCATCCGGTAGGCCACCGCGCGCAGTCGCCCCCGGTGTTCCTCGAAGCGCTCCGCCGTCACCCCGGACGGCGCGGTCCGGCCCCCCGACTCCTCCACGTGCCCCACTTCGGCCCCTCCCCCTGTCGACGGCCGACGTCCGGCCGCCCCACGATTGTCCGACGCCCCGTCAACCGCCTTGGGGTGGGCCCCTCTTACGCGCTCAGGGGCGCCCGTCCGATCACGACGGTGGCGTACAGCTCCTCCGAGGTCACCGCCCGCACCTCCAGACCTCCGGCCGTCAGCGCGGAGGCCGTCACCGGCGCCTGCCGGGCGCTGGTCTCGATCAGCAGGTAGCCGCCCGGCGCCAGCCAGGCCGCGGCCCGGGCCGCGATCCGCCGGTGCACGTCGAGGCCGTCGGCGCCCCCGTCCAGGGAGACCAGCGGCTCGTGGTCGCGGGCCTCGGGCGGCATGAGCCCGATCTCCTCGGTCGGCACGTACGGGGCGTTGACCACGAGCACCCCGATCCGGCCCCGCAGGTCCGCCGGGAGCGCCGCGTACAGGTCGCCCTCCCACACCGATCCCCCGTACGGGGCCACGTTGCGCCGCGCGTAGGCCAGCGCGCCCGGGTCGATGTCGGCCACGTGCAGTTCGACCCCGCCGGGCACCCCCGCCGCCACGGCCGCGCCGAGGGCGCCGACGCCGCAGCACAGGTCCAGGACGACCGTGCCGGGCACGGCCAGCTCGACGGCCCGTTCCACCAGGAACTCGGTGCGCCGGCGCGGTACGAACGCACCCGCCCCGACCTCCACGCGCAGCCCCGCGAACTCCGCCCAGCCGAGGACGTGTTCCAGCGGTTCGCCGGCCACCCGCCTGGCGACCATGCCCTCCAGCCGGCCCTCGTCGGCGGCGGCCCCGACCAACAGGTCGGCCTCCTCCTCGGCGAAGACGCACCCCGCGGCGCGCAGCCGTTCCACCAGCGTTGTCATGTGACTCCGTGTTCCCGATTCCCTCGCGTGCCCGACCGACCCAACGTACTCAACCGGCCCCGCGGGCCGGTCCCGCCCGCCGCCCGCTCAGAAGACGTCCGGGCACCACGGGCTGCGGGCCGTGCGGAACACCGACTCCGCGAGCGCGAGCGCCCCGGGCCGCAGCTGCGTCACCCGGCCCAGCGCGCCCAACCGGACCGCCGACTCCCCGCCCAGGTACAGGGACCCCAGTTCGCTCGCCCCCAGTCGCAGGTCGGCCGGGTCCTCCGTACGGGCGCACGTGCCGGCGCCCGCGTCCAGTCGGTAGCGGCCCCCGGCCGGGCCGGCGGGGTCCTCGACCTCCAGCACCAGCACCCCGGGCACGGCGTACGTCCGGGCCTGAAGGGCCCGGACGACGTCCAGCACCCGCACCCACAGGAAGTCGGCGGCGGTCACCAGCCGGGCGGTCCGCGCGTCGGGCAGCAGGCTCGGCAGCAGGTCGTCGGGCGCCCGACGACCGGTGCGGACCTTCAGCACCCAGTCGACGGAGCACACGAACCGCCACAGCGCCCGCTCGGCGGCCGGGGTGACCGCGATCAGGTCGTTGACCTGGAGGGTGTTCTGCGGGAGCTTCGCGTCCGTCCAGTGGTCGTCGGCGACGTAGTCGACCAGGCCCTCGACCTCACCGGCCGGGTTGCGGTACACGGCGTGCATCTGCGTCCGGTACGGGCGGTGCGAGACCTCCTCCAGCCCCGTCCGCAGGGACCACCAGCGGGCGTCGCGGTTCACGACCCCGTGCACGGCCGCCCGCAGCCGCTCGTGCAGCGCGGGACCCACCCGGCGCACCTCGGTGACGTCGACCAGGTCGACGCGTCCCTCCCCCGGGCCGAGGAGGGCGCGGTGGCGGTCGAGTCCGGTGCGCGGGACGTCGACCTCCCACTCGTGGTGCGAGGCGGCGGGCCCGAATCCGTAGCGGCCGTAGATCGGGTACTCGGCGGCGATGAGGGTGGACACGACGTCGCCGCGCGCGTGGGCGGCGGCGAGTTCGTCGGCCATCATCCGGGTCAGCAGGCCCTGGCGGCGGTGGGTGGGCAGGACGGTGACGTTCGTGATCGCGCTGGACGCCACGGCGGCCCCGCCGGGGACGGTCAGCTCCTGCGCGAAGGAGCGGAAGGTCGCCACGCAGCTGCCGGTCTCGGTGTCGAATCCGCCCAGGGTGCGGGCCAGGTCCCCGTACTTCGAGCGCGCGGCGACGTCGGACGCGGTGGCCTCGCCGGGGGTCAGGAATCCGGTGTTGACGGTGGTCAACCACGCGGGGAGTTCGGATGCGGCGATCGGCCGGACGTCAGCACTCATGGGGCGCACGCTAACCGTCCGTTGCGCCCGGGTCTCCCGAATTTCCGCCCGCCCGCCGGCCCGCTCGGCGCCGACCCGCCCGTTCGCTACGCCAGCAGGTCGTCCACCTGCGCCTCGCCCTCCCGGTAGCGGCGGGTGATCTCCGCGCTGGAGTCGTCCGCCATCCGCTGGAGCTGCTGGCGGCGCCGCGAGACCTGCTGCTCGTAGCGGACCAGCCGGCCCATCGCGTCGTGCAGTTCGGCGTCCGTACGGGCGTCCAGGTCGGACAGTTCCACGTCCGAGAGCATCTCCGCCGCCAGCAGCCGGAACTCCTCGTTGTGCGGGGTGCCGAGCGTGACGTGCCGGGCGGAGGCGCTGCGCCGCGACGGGGCGTCGGCGAGGATCTCCGACAGCCGGTCCACCACGGGCGCCTCGGGGTCCGTACGGCGGGCCAGCTCGGCGCGCAGGATGTCGATGCGGCCCTGGAGGAGCCTGCGCACGTAGCTCAGGTCGGCCTCGTCGCGCTGCGCGTCGCGGCGCATCGCGCGCAGCTCCGGCAGTCCGAGCGCGGTGGCCGGGGCCGGGTTCGGGGGCGCGTCGCCGCCGGCGGCGCCGGCGGCCGGGGTGGTCGACCCCGGCTCGTGGCCCGAGCGCTGCGCGGGCGGGCGCCCGGTGACGCCCGGCGGGTCCGCGGGCGCGTCGGACGGCGCGGGAGCGACGGGTGAAGCGGGTGCAGGTGCGGAGGTACCAGAAGTGTTCATCGTTGCGTGTCCGTCCCCTCGACCGGTGCTGGGGGCACCGCCTGCGTGCATCGTGCCACTCTCCGTGGTACCGACGCAGTCCCACTCCACCCGATCGGCCCCGGACGGGTGCACGCCTGGTACACAGGTGGTATGCGAGCAGTGGTGCAGAGGGTGGACGGCGCGAGCGTCGTGGTGGCCGGCGAGACGGTCGGCGAGATCGTCGGCGAGGGACTGTGCGTGCTGGTGGGGGTGACCCACGACGACACCCCGGAGAAGGCGGCGGTGCTGGCGCGCAAGCTGTGGTCCGTGCGGATCCTGGAGGCGGAGAAGTCCTGTAGCGACGTCGACGCGCCGCTGCTGGTGATCTCGCAGTTCACGCTCTACGGGGACGCCCGCAAGGGCCGCCGCCCCACCTGGAACGCCGCCGCGCCCGGACCGGTGGCGGAGCCGCTGGTCGACGAGGTCGTGGCGCAACTGCGGGCGCTGGGCGCGACGGTGGCGACGGGCCGGTTCGGCGCGGACATGCGGGTCTCGCTGACCAACCACGGCCCGTTCACCATCGTCATCGACGTCTGAGGCGCCCGGGGCGCGTAGGGGGTGTGTACGGGGCGCGAGGCCGTCCCCGTACGCGCCCCCGGCCGTCCTACGGCGCCACGACGACCTCCTGCGCGGCGGCCGTCGTCCCGACCAGCAGCGGGGCGTCCACGGGAACGTTCCGCTTGACGAGCGCGAGCGCGATCGGGCCGAGCTCGTGGTGGCGCACGGCGGTGGTGACGAAGCCCAGCTGCCGCCCCTCCTCGCCGTCGGCGGCGAGGCGTACGGGCGCGCCGTGCGCCGGGAGCAGCACCTCGGAGCCGTCCAGGTGCAGGAAGACGAGCCGGCGCGGGGGCTTCCCCAGGTTGTGGACGCGGGCCACCGTCTCCTGACCGCGGTAGCAGCCCTTCTGGAGGTGGACGGCGGTGCCGATCAGGCCGATCTCGTGCGGGATCGTACGGTGGTCGGTCTCCAGGCCCAGGCGCGGCCGGTGCGCCTCGACGCGCAGGGCCTCGTGGGCGAGGAGTCCGGCGGCGGGACCGTGGGCGGCGGCGAAGGCCTCCAGGTCCGCGCGGGGCAGGAGGACGTCGCGGCCCCAGGGGGTCTCGCGGACGACGAGCTCCTTGTCGAGCTCGGCGATGGACCCGGCCGGGAGGTGCACGACGGCGAAGTCGGCGGTCCGGTCGGCGACTTCGACGCGGTAGAAGAACTTCATCGCCTCCAGGTAGGCGATCAGCTCGTCCTGGGTGCCGGGCTCCACGTGCGCCCACACCGTCTCGCCGTCGTCGACGAGGTAGAGGGCGTGTTCGATGTGCCCGTTCGCCGAGAGGATCAGCGCCTCGGTGGCCTGTCCGGCCGGGAGGTCGGTGACGTGTTGGGTGAGCAGCAGGTGCAGCCAGCTCAACCGGTCGGGTCCGCTGACGGCGACGACGCCCCGGTGCGAGAGGTCGACGAAGCCGCGGCCGGCGGCGAGGGCGCGCTGTTCGCCGTAGAGCTCTCCGTAGTGGGCGGCGACGCCCTCGTCACGGCCTTCGGCCGCTACGGCGCCGGGAAGATGGAGCAAGGGGCTGCTGGTCATGCCACCAAGCGTACGACCCCGCCCGGATCATGACGGGGGCCGTCGTGGACGACCGCCGGAGCGGGGCTCAGGGCGCGGCCGGGCCGGGGTCCGCACCGGGGGTGGGGGCGGCGGCGCGGCGGCCGGCGGCGCACTTGGCGCACAGGCCGAAGATCGCGAAGTGCTTCATGTCGGTGTCGAAGGCGAAGGTGTCGCGGAGCTTCGCCGTGAACTCGGCCGCGATGTCCAGGTCCGCCTCGATCACCTCGGTGCAGTCGCGGCACACCAGGTGGATGTGGTGGTGCCGGTCGGCGAGGTGGTAGGTGGGGGCCCCGTGCCCGAGGTGGGCGTGCGAGACGAGCCCGAGTTCCTCCAGCAGCTCCAGGGTCCGGTAGACGGTGGAGATGTTCACCCCGGAGGCGGTCTTGCGCACCTCGACGAGGATCTCGTCGGGAGTGGCGTGCTCCAGCGCGTCGACGGCTTCCAGCACCAGCTGACGCTGCGGTGTCAGCCGGTATCCGCGCTGCCGCAGGTCGCTCTTCCAGTCGGTGGTCACCACCCGGCCAGTGTAAGCGCGGGAAGGGGACCCCGGGCGTGCCCGTGGTCCCCTCGTCGCGGAGCGGGTCGGCTCAGCGGAAGAAGGCGATGCCGTCTTCCGGGAGCTCCGGGAGGTTGCGCGCCATGTCGGCGATCTCCTCCGGGGTGACGACCTTCTTCAGCTGGGCCGACATGTACGGACGCAGCTCGACCTCGGGGGTGGCCTTCTCGCCGACCCACATCAGGTCGCTCTTGACGTAGCCGTAGAGGCGCTTGCCACCGCTGTACGGGCCGGAGGCGGCCGTCCGGGCGACGGCGTCGGTGACCAGGTCGATCTGCGGCTTCTTGTCGGCGAGCTCGCCGTACCAGACCTCGACGACGCCCTGGTCGCGCACCATGACGATCTCGACCTTGCGGTCCTTGTCGATGCGCCAGTAGCCCGACTCGGACTCCAGCGGGCGCACCTTGTTGCCCTCGGCGTCGAGCACCCAGGAGTGGGAGGTGTACTCCAGGAAGTCCCGGCCGTCGTGGCTGAAGACGACTTCCTGGCCGAAGTTGCACTTCTCCTCGCCGGGGAAGTCGAAGACGCCCGCTCCCTCCCACGTACCGAGGAGGAAGGCGAGGGGGACGAGGCCCGGGTTCAGGTCGGACGGGATCTGGATCATGGTTGGCTGCTCAGGCGATCTGTGGGAGGGGTTCCGGGGCGGGCGGTCGGCCGCTTGCTCAGCGCTGACCCTGGTACAGCTTCTTGACGGCCAGGACCGTGAAGGCCATGACGCCGACGCAGACCAGGACCAGCAGGGAGGTGAAGACTGCCTCAAGCACGGGGTGCTCCTCGGAGGATTCGGTGCGGTGTACGGGCCGGTCCCCAAGCCTACTGGCCCGGGGACCGGAGCACTGTGTGAGGTAGCCCGTACCGCCCATCGGCCGGCAACGGGACCCGTCGGCTCGGTGCACTCGGTGCACTCAGTGCAGGAGCTGGTCCTGGAGGATCACCGTCTGGTGGAAGGGGACGGGGGCCACCTCGCCCTTGCGGCTCTGGAAGACCACCGCCTGGACGTCGCCGCCCTTGACGCAGCCCGCGACCAGCTGCTCGTCCCCGACGGGCGCGGCCTCGGTGAAGAGGGAGACGTCGGCCAGGTCCGGTGCCTCCTGGGCGTTCTTGGCCTTGCTCCAGGCGCTGTCTCCCTCGATCCGGTTGACCCCGTCGAGGTTCATGTTGATGCCGCAGCCCTCGAAGGTGTCCACGAAGCCGGAGGAGTGGAAACGCAGCAGGTAGACGCGGGTGCGGGTGCCGTCGGGCATGGTCCAGCCACGGGCGACGATCTCGCGCAGGCCCTCGTCGGTGAACCCCTGCCGCATCTTGGCGCGGACGGTGGACTCGTACTCCTCCAGGAAGGTGTCGACGGACACCTTCTGGTCCTTCTCCAGCTTGAGCCCGGCGTCCGGCGTGGAGCCCTCGGGCGCGGGCAGCAGGAGCTGGAGGAGTCCGGCGTAGTGGACGCCCTCCGGGTTGTCCTTGGCGAAGGGCTGCGCGGCGCCGGGCGGCAGGGTGGGCTTGACGAGCGTCGGGTACGTCCAGCGGCCGTCGTCCCGCGTGGCCAGGCCGGGCAGGTCGGTGCGCTCGGACCGTACGAGGCCGTACGCGACCCCCGTGCCGACCGCGCCGAAGACGAGCACCGCCGCCGTCCAGCGCAGGAAGGCGAACAGGGCCCGCCGGTCCTTGGGCGCGGCCGGTACGGGCGGCGCGGCGGGGGGCTGCGGGACGGACGGAAGGGGCGCCCCGACCGGCGCGGCGGGCGGCTGCGGGACGGTCTCGGGGCCGGCCGGGGTGGTGTTCTGCTCGGTCACACGGACTCCCCGGGGGACTTCAGGTGGGTCAGCTGGTTCTTGAGGAACTGCATGGCGTCCTGGGTGGACATCGGCTTGGGCCCGTAGGCACGGAAGTCGACCATCACGTCGCCCTCGACGGCCACGCAGTCGATCGACTCGATCGACTCCTTCTTCTCCTCGCCCAGGGCGACGATGGAGCACTTGGCGTCGGGGAAGCCGTCCACCTTGGGAGCGTCGCGCCCCTCCCCGATGATCCCGATGACCTTCTTGGTGATCTCGGAGAACTTGCCGAGGGCCTGCGGGTCCGCCTGCATGATGCGGACCTCCGTGACCATCCGACCGCCGCCGCGCGTGTAGCTGCGCCCGGCGAGTCCCTTGAGCTTCAGCTCGGCCAGCGCCTCGTCGCGCTTCTTGCGTTCGGCGCCGGACAGCCCCTTGCGGGCGTCCTTGAAGCCCTGGACGGCGCTCTCGCCGGAGACGAAGAAGTTGTTGCCGTCGCCGGCGAGGTCCGGGCCGAGGTCGTAGGCGTCGGGGACCGGGAGGAGCTTGCCCGAGAGGGCGTTGGCGGGGACGGGCGCGGGCGGTTCGGGCGTCGCGGCCTTGTCGTCGCGGGCGCTCCAGTAGCGGGTGGTCGCGGTCCGGTCGGCGCCTTCGAGCGCGCCGACGGCCGCGGCCCCACCGCCCGCGAGGACGGCGAGGGCCACGCCGGCCGCGATGAGGGCCGGCGCCCTGCGCCGCCCCGCGCCCGCCGGGGCCTCGGCCGCCTCGGGAGCCGGGGCCGGGGCCGTGGTCGCGGTCGGGGCCGCGGCCGGGGTCGGAGCCGCGTCCGGGGCCGGGGCGGGCGCGGCGACGGGCGCCGCGTCCGGGGACTGCGGGAGGTCTTCGCGGGGCTCGGTCACAGTCGCTCCAGCTGTCGCTTGGCCAGGTCGACGACATCGCTCTGCGTGATCTTGCCGCGTCCGTCGTAGTAGCCGATGTCCATGACGATGTCGCCGCGGCGGGCGATGGCCCGGGCCCCGCGCACGGGGTAGTAGCCGGGCTTCTCGTGCACCTCGGAGTCCACCCACACGTGGCCCAGGTCCGAGGGCAGGCCGGGAATGGCCACGCCGGGGTTGCCGGCGTACTTCTTCTCGGGCATGTACTGCGAGTGCCCGAGCTGGAAGTCCTCCGCGCCGGAGCGGTCGTTGAACTGGAGCAGCCGGACCTGGACGACGACCCGGTCGTTCTCCGTCCACACCGCCGAGGCGACCCGCCGGATCCCGCTCTCGGCCAGCTCGGGCAGCGCGAACTGCGGCTCCTCGAAGAAGTCCGCGGCGAAGTCGTCGAGGGAGTCGTAACCCCGGCCCTCGGCCTTCGCGCCGTCCGGCACCGGAAGCAGGAGTTCGGCGAGGTCGTCGTCCGTCTTGTGGTGACGGTTGGCGTTGATCGACTTGTTCGTCGTGGCGTCGTCCGGCGCGAGCGCCTTCGGCGTGACGAGCCCCTGCTGCGCCAGCGGCGGCAGCGGAGTGGGCTCGCGGTGGTACTGGACCGCGTAGCCGGTCACCGTGCCGGCGAGGACGCCGAGCACGAGGGCGCCGGCGATGAGGAGCGTCGTACGCCCCTTGCGGCGCGGCGGCGCGGAATTCACCGTGTCGGGATCCACCGCATCGGGATTCCCCGCGCCGGGATTCACCGGCGGAAATTCCGGAGTGTCCGATTCCGAACCCTTCTCGGCCGCATTCGACGGCTCGGGAACGGTCTGTTCTTGTTCCAAAGGAGGTCCCCCACAGGCCTGCGCGTCGGGTTCCGTTCACCCGCGCACACGCAAGACACCTTCGCCTACGGAGGAGTTGTAAGCATTCTTATTACGTTCTTATATAGGCGGGTCGTCTTTTCCCGGACGCCGCTTTCCGTCCAGTTCGTCCCACCACTCGTCGGACTTCGGATCGCCCGAGGGATCGTCCCACCAGCGGTCTTCCGGTCCCCGCCGGTTCGCGACCATCGCGGCGACCGGCGGGATGACCATGGCGACCACGCACAGGGCCACGGCCGCCTCCACCGAGAACAGGCGCACGAAGGACCAGGCGGAGACGAAGAGGAACAGGCATCCGCCCATGAGCAGGAAGTAGGCGCGTCGGCGCCTGGCGTACATGCTTCCAGCGTAGGTCCGGACGCGGACGGCGCGAAGGGCCGCACCCCGATCCAGTGGCGTCCAACCCCCGGGGGTGCGGCCCTTCGGCCGTTCTGCGTGCGGTGGCTCAGACCGCGATGGCCACGTCCGTCACGCCGCCGGCCTCGGCGACCACGACGGCGCGGTCGGCCTGGGCACCGGGGACGAGCGCGCGCAGCGTCCAGGAGCCGGTCGCCGCGTAGAAGCGGAACTGGCCCGTCGCCGAGGTCGGGACCTCGGCGGTGAACTCGCCGGTCGAGTCCAGCAGACGGACGTAACCGCTGATGGGCTCGCCGTCCTTGGTCACCTGACCCTGGATCGCGGTCTCACCGGGCTTCAGCGTCGCGAGGTCGGGCCCGCCGATCTGTGCTCCACACATGTTCTCTGTCCTGTCCTAGAGAGTTGCTACGAGGGCGTCGCGTGCCCGGGACTACTTGTTGGGGCCGAGCTCGATCGGCACGCCGACCAGCGAGCCGTACTCGGTCCACGAACCGTCGTAGTTCTTGACGTTCTCCTGGCCCAGGAGCTCGTGCAGCACGAACCAGGTGAGCGCGGAACGCTCACCGATGCGGCAGTAGGCGATGGTGTCCTTGGTGTCCAGGTCGACGCCCTCGGCCTGGTAAAGGGCCGTCAGCTCGTCGTCGGACTTGAAGGTGCCGTCGTCGTTGGCGTTCTTCGACCACGGGATGTTGCGGGCGCTCGGCACGTGGCCGGGGCGCTGCGACTGCTCCTGCGGGAGGTGCGCCGGGGCGAGCAGCTTGCCGGAGAACTCGTCGGGCGAACGGACGTCGACCAGGTTCTGGACGTTGATCGCGGCCACGACGTCGTCGCGGAAGGCGCGGATCGAGGTGTCCTGCGGCTTGGCCTTGTACGCGGTGGCCGGGCGGTTCGGGACGTCCTTGCCGTCGACCAGGTCGCGGGAGTCGAGCTCCCACTTCTTGCGGCCGCCGTCGAGCAGACGGACGTCCTGGTGGCCGTAGAGCTTGAAGTACCAGTAGGCGTAGGACGCGAACCAGTTGTTGTTGCCGCCGTAGAGGACGACGGTGTCGTCGTTGGAGATGCCCTTGGCGGAGAGGAGCTTCTCGAAGCCCTCCTGGTCCACGAAGTCGCGGCGGACCGGGTCCTGGAGGTCGGTCTTCCAGTCGATCCGGACGGCGTTGGTGATGTGGTTCTTGTCGTACGCGGACGTGTCCTCGTCCACCTCGACGATCACGACGTTGGCGTCGTTCAGGTGGGCCTCGACCCAGTCGGCGTCTACGAGGACGTCGCTGCGGCTCATGGTGTTCTCCTCCGGGGCAGTGTGCGGCGGGCTGTGCTGGTGCTGCGCTGCGGGGCTGGATGGTGCGGGGTGCGTGCGCGCCTTGGCGGACGTCGCGCCGGGCCGTTCGCGGGGAGGCGTCGGGGGCGGGAGGAAGGTGCGGTCGGTGCGATCACGCGGGATGAAGGGCCGAGGCCGTCGATCCGGCCGGTGGAGCGGAAGGCTCACACCTCACATGGAGCGACAGAGCATGGCGGCGACGCGACACAGGTCTACTGCCCGCCGCTTCGTGAGGTCCGCCTGCTGATGCTTCATAGGCATGGATCGTAGGGAGGAATCGGCCGCCCTGTCACCGGTGTGTCATATTCCGAGACCGGATCGTCCGGATAGTGGGATGAGAAAGCCCCGGACGGCCGCCTGGCGGCCTTCCGGGGCTGTTCGAGTGGCCCGTTCATCTGCGGATCGGACCGAGTCGTCTCACGATCCGGCCAGGGACACGTCCGTACCGCTCAGGGTGAGGTGCACACCCGACTCGTCCGAGGTCAGCGCCGAGAGCTGGAGACCGGCCGGCAGCCCCTGGTCGAGGCGCCGGTCGAAGTCGGTCCGCTTGCGGACGGCGGCCTCGATGCCCGGCAGTCCCTCGCCCGGGACGGAGTCGGCCCGCACCCGGACCGTCTTGCCGCCGCCCTTGGTGTCCACGAGCGTGACCGTCGACACCACGCTCTTGGTGACGGTCTTGCCGAGGAAGTCCAGCGTCGAGGTCACCTTGACCTTGCCCGGCGCCCCGCCGTAGGTCAGCGTGGCGTCGCTCTGCGAGGCCTTGGTGAGGTCCTCGTAGGAGATCAGCGCCTTGCCCTCGGCGCGGCGGGCGGTGCCGCCCGTGTAGTCCCCGTTCAGCTTCACCTCGTGGAAGCCGGCCTCCAGCCGCGTCAGGCGCGTCTTGCGACCGTCCGCCTGGGCCTCCACGCCCTCCAGCTTCAGGTCGACCCGCTCCAGGTCGTGGCTGAGCGCCTGCGTGAGGAAGGGGAACCCGTGGATCTCCACCTCGGCGCTGCCCAACCCCTGCCGGGACTGGATCTTCTCGGCGAGCCGACCCTCGGCGTAGCCGACCGCCCAGCGGTCCACCCCCACGAACAGGGCGCCCAGCACCACTCCGATGATCACGACGACGCGCAGAAACCGCACGTGCCCCTCCCCCTTGCTAGTCGGTACTGCGTTCTAGTGGACCATGCCCGGGTGTCGGGGCCCTGTCAGGTCGGCGTACGGGCGGGCGGGGGTGCGGGCGGATCGGGGCGCGGGCGGGCCGCCGGGGATCAGACCACCACCCGCCCGATCAGGTAGACGGCGGGAGCGGCGACGGCCAGCGGCAGCGCGACACCGGCCGTCATGTGCACGAACTTCGACGGGTAGTCGTACGCCGCCACGCGCAGGCCGACCAGCGCGCACACGCCGGCGGCCAGCCCGAGCAGCGCTCCGCCCGCGCCGACCCCGGTCAGCCCGCCGACCGCGATGCCCGAACCGGCCGCGGCGGCCAGCGAGACGGCCACCGAGGCGGGGGTGGGCAGCGGCAGGGCCCGGGTGAAGACGGCGACCGCGACGGCGACCGCGCCCACGGTGACGGCCTTCGTGTCGGCGGCCAGGAAGCCCGCGCACACGATCGCCAGGGCCGCCGAGGCGACCGAGGCCATCAGCCCGTACATCCGCTCGTCGGGATCGGCGTGGCTGCGCAGCTGGAGCACCAGCGTGAGCAGCACCCAGGCGCCGAGGGTGCCGATGATCGCGCCGGGCCCGTACGTGTCGTCCACCGCGAGGACCGCCGCGTCGGCGACGAGCGCGCCGGCGAAGGCGAGGGCGATGCCCTGGCGGGCGGGCCACATGCCGTTGAGGCGGAACCAGCCGGCCGCGGTGAGGCCCTGGAGGGCGATCAGCGGCAGCAGGAGCGCGTACTGGCCGAAGAACGCGGCCAGGGCCATCAGCAGGCCCAGGGCGGCGGTCAGTATGGCCGACTGCGGACCCGGGTCGATGATCGGCGAGCGGCCCTCGGCGCGGGCCTGCGCGGGGTCGACGGCGCGCAGCGTGTTGCCGCCCAGGGTGGGCGGCGAGTACGCGTCGGGACCGGCGGCGGGGGCCGGCTCGGTGTCCCGTACGGGCGGCAGGTAGGCGGTCCGCTCGGCGGCGGGGCCGTCGTCCACGACCGGCGGCAGGTAGGCGGTCCGCTCGGCGGCGGGCTCGGTGTCCCGCACCGGCGGCAGGTAGGCCGTCTCGGCGGCGGCGCCGTCGGGCGCGGGGGCCACGGGGGACGGGTACGCCGGCTGCTCGGCCGGGAGGTCCCGTACGGGCGGCAGGTACGCCGTCTCGGCGGCGGCGGAGGCCTGCGGGGCCTCCTCGCGGAACCAGCCGTCCGGCGCCATCGGCTGCGGCTGCTGGGGCCGCGCGTGGCGGGGCTGCTGCTCCCGCACCGGCGGCAGGTAGGCGGTCTCGGCGGCGGCGTCGTCCCGTACGGGAGGCAGGTAGGCGGTCTCGGCGCCCGCGCCCGTGGCGTCGGCCTGCGGCCACGGCGCGGCGGCCTGCGGCCATCCGGACTGTTGGACCGGCTGGGGCTGTACCGGCTGCTGCGGGGCCTGCTGCTGCGGGGCCTCCTCGCGGAACCAGCCCTCCGGTGCCATCGGCTGGGGCTGCTGATGCTGCTGGTGCTGCTGCTGGTGCGCCTGCACGGGCGGCAGGTACGCGGTCTCGGCGCCCGCGCCCGTGGCGTCGGCCTGCGGCCACCCGTACTGCTGCACCGGCTGCTGCTGCACCGGCTGCTGCACCGGCTGCTGCGGGGCCTCGTCGCGGAACCAGCCCTCGGGCGCCGGCGCGGCGGCCTGCCCCGGGACGGCGCCCAGCGGCGGCTGCACCGGCTGGTAGCCGGTGTCCCAGGTGTCGGACGACCAGGTCTGCGTGGAGTAGGGGTCCTGCGGCGGCTGCGGCTGCGGCTGACCCTGCTGCCGGTGGTGCTGCCCCTGCTGCTGTTCTTCGGGAGTGCTCATCGGTTCCCGCTCACCCGCCCGCGAACGGCGGGAGCACCTCGACGGTGCCCCCCTCGGTCAGCAGGACGGCGTCGTGGGCGCGCTTGCCCACGGGCTCGTCGTTCACCAGGAAGGAGCAGCGCTGCAGGACCCGGGTGAGCTCCCCCGGGTGGGCTTCCCGCACGGCGTCGAGCGCCTCGGCCAGTGTGCGCGCCGAGTACGGCTCCTCCGCAGTCTTGGCCGCGGCTTTGGCCGCCGCCCAGTAGCGGATGGTTCCGGTTGCCACTGCAGCTCCTATCAGTCGGCTCTCTACCGGCCTCCATGATGACCCCTCCGGGGCTCCACCCCGGTGTGCGTCCGCGCGCCCCTCGTGCGCCCGGCGGGGCCCGCCGTACCGGTCGGCGGGCCGCCGATGTGGTGAAACCGGGGCATACGCGGGGCCCGGGCGTGGCACGGACCACAGAACGCGGCCCCCGGAGCCCTCGGCCCGCGAAGGACCGGTGGGCTATTCTGGCGGCGTAGAGGATCCGGGCAACGTAGCCCCCGGGTCCTTTTGTGCTTTCAGCACGTTGAACGGACCGAGAACAGTGGCGCTCCTCCGGCCCCAGGGCGCGGGGCGGGGCGGGGCGCCAGGCAGTCGTACGAAGCAGTACCACGCAAGTCCTCGACGGGACCGAGGAGGAACCGACGTGATGGACCCGCGAACCGCGCAGGCGCACGACCACCCGACCCGGGCAGGTGGTCGGGCATGAGCTCCCTCCTGCTTCTGACCAATGCCCTCCAGCCCTCGACCGAGGTGCTGCCCGCGCTCGGGCTGCTCCTCCACAACGTCCGGGTCGCGCCCGCCGAGGGCCCGGCCCTCGTGGACACCCCCGGCGCCGACGTGATCCTCGTCGACGGCCGCCGCGACCTGCCGCAGGTGCGGTCGCTGTGCCAGCTGCTGCGCTCAACCGGGCCGGGCTGTCCGCTGATCCTCGTCGTCACCGAGGGCGGCCTCGCGGCCGTCACCGCCGACTGGGGCATCGACGACGTCCTGCTGGACACCGCCGGGCCGGCCGAGGTCGAGGCGCGGCTGCGCCTGGCGACCGGGCGCCGCCAGCTCGGCTCGGACGACTCCCCGATGGAGATCCGCAACGGCGACCTGTCGGTCGACGAGGCGACGTACAGCGCGAAGCTGAAGGGGCGGGTCCTGGACCTGACCTTCAAGGAGTTCGAGCTGCTGAAGTACCTCGCCCAGCACCCGGGCCGGGTCTTCACCCGCGCCCAGCTCCTCCAGGAGGTGTGGGGCTACGACTACTTCGGCGGCACCCGGACGGTCGACGTGCACGTACGGAGGCTGCGCGCCAAGCTCGGCCCCGAGCACGAGTCGCTGATCGGCACGGTCCGCAACGTCGGCTACCGCTTCGTCACACCGGAGAAGGTGGAGCGCGCGGCCGCGGAGGCGGCCGAGCGGGCGGCCTCCGCCCAGGGCTCCGGCTCGTCGGCGGGCCTCCCCCGGATGGAGGAAGGCGCTGTGAGCATCCACTCGGCAAAACACCCTGCCCAGAGGTAGGTCACCCCGCGTAGACTGCCGCGCGTGGCCAAGGTGACGCGGGATGACGTTGCACGACTTGCGGGTACGTCTACCGCCGTCGTGAGCTACGTCATCAACAACGGACCCCGGCCGGTCGCCCCGGCCACGCGCGAGCGTGTACTCGCCGCGATCAAGGACCTGGGCTACCGCCCGGACCGGGTCGCGCAGGCGATGGCGTCACGCCGCACGGACCTCATAGGCATGATCGTCCCCGATGCCCGTCAGCCGTTCTTCGCGGAGATGGCGCACGCGGTCGAGCAGGCCGCCGCCGAGCGCGGGAAGATGGTCCTCGTCGGGAACTCCGACTACCGCGACGAGCGCGAGGTCCACTACCTGCGGGCCTTCCTCGGGATGCGGGTGTCCGGACTGATCCTCGTCAGCCAGGGCATGAGCGAGCGGGCCGCCTCCGAGATCGAGGCGTGGGACGCGCGGATCGTGCTGCTGCACGAGCGGCCCGAGGCCATCGACGACGTGGCCGTCGTCACGGACGACATCGGCGGCGCCCAGCTCGCCACCCGCCACCTCCTGGAGCACGGGCACGCGTACGTGGCCTGCATCGGCGGCGTCGAGAACACCCCGTCCGTCGGCGACCCGGTCGCCGACCACGTCGAGGGCTGGCGGCGGGCCATGCTGGAGGCCGGGCGCTCGGTCGAGGGCCGGCTCATCGAGGCCCCGTACAACCGCTACGACGCGTACAAGGTCGCCCTGGAGGTCCTGGCCCGGCCGGACCGGCCGACGGCGATCTTCTGCGCGACGGACGACCAGGCCATCGGCGTGCTCCGGGCCGCCCGCGAGCTGCGCATCGACGTCCCCGAGCAGCTGGCGGTGGCCGGCTTCGACGACGTCAAGGAAGCCGCGCTGACCGACCCGCCGCTGACGACGATCGCCTCCGACCGGCCCGCGATGGCCCGCGCGGCCGTGGACCTCGTCCTGGACGACGCCCTGCGCGTGGCGGGCTCGCGCCGCGAGCGCCTCAAGCAGTTCCCCTCGGCCCTGGTCATCCGCCGCTCCTGCGGCTGCCGCTGACCCAAGGCCTTATATCGGGCATACGCGGTTCTGTCGGGCTTCTCAGCGGGGACTCAGGAAGCTCTCATGAACCGGCGCCAGAGTCGGGGACATGACCGAGAGCTTCCGCCGCGAAGGCGACCCGCAGGAGAACCGCCCCGACCGGAACGCGCCCTTCGGCGAGGACTGGCAGCGCGGGCGCGACCGGTTGGCCCACGACGCCGGGGTCGGCCCCGCGGCCGGCGCCTACCCGCCGCCGCCGGCCCACCCGCCGACCGTCCCGCCCGCCCCGCCCGGGTGGTACGAGGCGCACCAGCCCCCGGTCATCCAGGGCGAGACCGTCCCCCGACCCGCCGGCGGCGCGGGCGGCGGCGCGGACGGCACCGGCTGGGCGAGCCGGGACGGCGTCGGCGGTCCCGCGCACGCCGCCCCCGCCCGCGCCAAGCGGCCCGTGGCGCTCATCGCCGCCGTGGCCCTGGCCGCCGCCCTCGTCGGCGGCGGCACCGCCGCGGCCGTCCAGCAGTTCCTCGCCCCGCACGGCGGCGGCGTCGGCGGGATCAACGGCACCAACGCCTCGCAGTCCAACACCGGTACCGTCTCGGGGGTCTCCGAGCAGGTCAGCCCGTCCGTGGTGCGCATCGACACCCGCACCTCCGGCGGTCAGGGCACCGGCTCCGGCATCGTGCTCACCGCCGACGGGGAGATCGTCACCAACAACCACGTGGTGAGCGGCGCCGCCGAGATCCAGGTGACCATGAGCGACGGCAAGAAGTACGCCGCCAAGCTCGTCGGCACCGACCCCGCCAAGGACCTGGCGCTGATCAAGCTCCAGGGCGCGAGCGGCCTCAAGCCCGCGACCCTCGGCGACTCCGACCGGCTCAAGGTCGGCGACCAGGTCGTCGCCATCGGCTCCCCCGACCGCCTCACCGGCACCGTCACCAGCGGCATCGTCTCGGCCCTGAACCGCGACGTGAACGTCCCGAAGTCCGAGAACCCCCAGCAGCAGCGCCGGCAGCAGGGCGACGGCGGCTGGCCGTTCTCCTTCGACGGCCGCCAGTTCAACGGCGACACCGGCTCGAACACCACCTCGTACAAGGCCATCCAGACGGACGCCTCCCTCAACCCGGGCAACTCCGGCGGCGCCCTGGTCAACATGGCCGGCGAGATCGTCGGAATGCCCTCCGCGATCTACTCCCCCGCCGCCGACGGCGCGAGCGCCGGCAGCGTCGGCCTCGGTTTCGCCATCCCGGTCAACACCATCAAGGCCGACCTCGACTCCCTGCGCGGCGGCGGCCCCGGCGGCGCGGGCTCCTCCGACGGCTCCTCCGCCGGCTCGGGCTACGGCGGCGGCACGGCGAACGGCTTCGGCACCTCCTTCTGACACCCTGGGAGGTGCCCTCGCACGCTCCGACCGGCTCCGACCACCACCCCCGGGGGGACTGAACCCATGACCGAAGGCGACCAGCAGCGCATCCTCGTCGTCGACGACGAGCCCGCCGTCCGCGAGGCCCTGCGCCGCAGCCTCGCCTTCGAGGGGTACGGGACCCGGACCGCCGTCGACGGGCTCGACGCCCTCGACCAAGAGCGGGAGTACGCCCCCGACCTGATCGTCCTGGACATCCAGATGCCCCGGATGGACGGCCTGACGGCGGCCCGCCGGCTGCGCGCGGCCGGCAGCGTCACCCCGATCCTGATGCTGACCGCCCGCGACACCGTCGGCGACCGCGTCACCGGCCTCGACGCCGGCGCCGACGACTACCTCGTCAAGCCCTTCGAGCTGGACGAGCTGTTCGCCCGCGTCCGCGCCCTGCTGCGCCGCAGCTCCTACGCCGCCCCCGCCGCCGGAACCGCGCACGACGCCGACACCCTCACCTTCGGGGACCTGCGCATGGACCTCACCACCCGCGAGGTCACCCGGGGCGGGCGGGCCGTGGAGCTGACCCGCACCGAGTTCACCCTGCTGGAGATGTTCCTCGCGCACCCCCGCCAGGTGCTGACCCGCGAGCAGATCCTCAAGACGGTCTGGGGCTTCGACTTCGAGCCCAGCTCCAACTCCCTGGACGTCTACGTGATGTACCTGCGCCGCAAGACCGAGGCCGGCGGCGAGCCCCGGCTCGTCCACACCGTGCGCGGGGTCGGCTACGTCCTGCGGCAGGGCGACGGCGGGCCCGAGTGAGCCCCCTCGCCAGATTCCGCGCCCTGCCGCTGCGCTCGCGCCTCGCGCTGCTGGTGGCGGTGGCGGTGGCGGTGGCCGTGGCCGCCGTGGCGGGGGTGTCCTGGGTGATGGTCCGCACCCAGCTGCGCGACCAGCTCGACCAGTCGCTGCGCGCCACCAACCCCAACGAGCAGGTGCTGCGCACCCTGCGCGAGGGCTGCGTGACCCGGCCGACGGCCCAGCCGCCCGAGGGCATCGCCGACAACCTGAACGCCACCGTGCAGATCGTCGGCGCCGACGGCACCCACTGCTGGACGAGCGGCCGCACCGACCTGCCCGTCACCCCGGGCGACCGGCAGGTCGCGGCCGGACTGCGCGACTGGGTGCTCTACGACGCGACGACCGCCGACGGCACCGAGATGCGCGTCTACACCAAGGGGGCCCGCGTCTCGGGCGGCGCCGTCTTCGCGATCTCCATCGCCAAGCCCCTCGCCGACATCGACAAGCCGCTGTCCACCCTGGCCTGGGTGTTGCTGCTGGTCTCCGGCGTCGGCGTGGTCGGCGCCGGCGCGGCCGGCCTGTGGGTGGCCCGCACCGGTCTGAAGCCCGTCGACGAACTCACCGACGTCGTGGAGCACATCGCCCGCACCGAGGACCTCACCGTCCGCATCCCCGAGAACGGCGACGACGAGATCGCCCGCCTGTCGCGGTCCTTCAACTCGATGACCGCGGCCCTGGCCTCCTCCCAGGAGCGCCAGGCCCAGCTGATCGCGGACGCCGGGCACGAGCTGCGCACCCCGCTCACCTCGCTGCGCACGAACATCGAGCTGCTGGCGCGCAGCGAGGAGACCGGGCGGGCCATTCCGCCCGAGGACCGCAAGGAGCTGCTCGCCTCGGTCACCGCCCAGATGACGGAACTGGCCTCGCTGATCGGCGACCTCCAGGAGCTGTCGCGGCCGGACGCCGCCCCGCACGCGCCGCTGGGCGTGGTGGCCCTGCACGAGATCGCCGCGTCCGCGCTCTCCCGGGCCCGGCTGCGCGGTCCCGAGCTGACCTTCGGCTCCGAGCTGGAGCCCTGGTACGTCCGGGGCGAGGCGGCGGCGCTGGAGCGGGCCGTGGTCAACGTCCTGGACAACGCCGTGAAGTTCAGCCCGTCGGGCGGCGCGGTGGAGGTGCGGCTGCGCGCGGGCGAGCTGACCGTGCGCGACCACGGACAGGGCGTCCCCGCCGAGGACCTCCCGCACGTCTTCGAACGCTTCTGGCGCTCCCCCTCGGCCCGCGCCCTGCCCGGCAGCGGGCTGGGCCTGTCGATCGTGGCCCGTACGGCCCACCGCGCCGGCGGCACCGTGGCCCTGCGGGCGCCGGCCGACGGCGGGGCCGGCACCGAGGCGGTGCTGAGCCTGCCCGGCGCCCCGACCCCGCCGCCGGCCGCGCCGGCTCCGGGCGGCGCCGGCTGGTCAGTTGTGCCGGATGAGTGAGGCCACCAGCCCCGAGCGGGTGTTGGGGAAGTCCATGGGGACGATGCCGAGGCCGGTGCGACCGGCGAGTTCGCCGCCGTCGACGAAGCCGTGGACCTGCGGGTTCAGCCGGTCGGAGTTCCAGCGCGGGGGCATGTAGGCGGCGGTGCTGACGTAGTTCACGAACAGCCTGCCGGGCTGCTGGACGGCCTTGCGGAAGTGGTTCTCGATCCGGCCTCGCTTGGCGAAGGGCTCGGTGTTGTAGTCGTCCTGGATGTCGTAGACGTTGCCGTCGCCGTAGCGCAGGCCGGGCAGGCCGGCGTTGTCGGCGAGCAGGACGACCTTGCCGCGGGCCCGCCCGAGGGTGGGCAGCGTGTCGGCGATGTGGAAGAGGGGGCGCCAGCCGCGCCGGTCGAGGTAGTCGTCGAAGACCGCGCGGAAGGCGGCGTCGCTCTCGGAGGAGTACTCCTGCTTCACGCGCATCAGCACCGTCTCGGACGGGCGCGCGGCGAGGAAGTCCCGGCAGGCCACGAGGACGTCCCCGAACATCAGGTCCTGGAAGAACGCGGCATGGTGGATGGCGAAGGACCCGCCGGTGGAGCGGCAGCGGACGTCGAGGAAGCGGATCCCGGAGTCGAGCTGCGCGGCGATCGAGGTGTTCTGGCAGGCGACGTACAGTCCGCCCTTGGTCGCTCCCGAGTCGTGGGTGCCGGGGATGGTCATACGGGTCAGGGCGGTGGAGTCAGCGAGGCCGGCCATCCAGTCCCGGGTGTCGAGGGCCCGCGCGGAGGCCGGGGCCGCCGTCGCCACACCGGTCAACAGGCCCGCGCCCGCCGCCGTCGCCCCGATCAGAAAGGCCCGTCGGTCCATCGCCATGCCCCGCCCCTTCGCCGCCCTGGTGTCGGACGGATTATGGCCCGCGGGACCCGGCTTTACTACCCGTCGGTAGACAGCGGTTCGTCGAGCAACTCGGCCATGCGGCGCAGGCCTTGGGCCAGCGAGGCGCCGTCCGGCGCCTGTTCGGGATCGGTCAGGGCCTGCACCATCACCCCGCTCAGCAGGGCCAGGTGGACCGACCCGAGACCGCGTACGTCCTCCTCGGCGACGTCCTCCTCGGCCACGCCCGCCAGCTGCGCGGCCACCATCCGGCGGGATCGGCGCTGGCTCTCGGCGAGGACGGCGAGCAGCTCGGGCGAGGACTGGGCGTGGACGAAGGCCTCCACGGAGGCGATCCACAGCCAGCGGGTGTCGCCGAAGTCGTGGATCTTGCGGTCCCACATGTCGGCGTAGCGCGCCTCGGTGCTGTCGCCCCGTCCGGTCAGGCGGGCCGGGGCGGTGGCCGCCCAGTCGTCCATGGCGGCGAAGAGGGCCTGGTTGAGCAGGGCCTCCCGGGATCCGTAGTGGTAGCCGATCGCGGCCATGCTCACGCCGGCCGCCGAGGCGATGTCGCGCACGGTGGTGCGCAGGTAGCCCTTCTCCTCCAGGCAGCGGCGCGCCCCGGCCAGCAGGTCCTCACGATTTCCCATCCCCGGATCGTAGCCGCGCCGGGCTCGGCCCAGGGGCTCCGGCCACCCTCTTGGGCAAGCGCGCCATACAAACGTATTGCGCGCTTGCCCAAATCGCGGCAGACTCGATCCCGTCACCACGGAACACGGCACGCGACGCCGCGGCACGGCCACGGCCACACGGAGGAGAGCGGACCCATGCGCCACACGCTGACCATCGACGACCGCACACTGTCCTACCTGGACTTCGGCGGCTCCGGCCGCCCACTGCTCGCCCTCCACGGCGGCCTCTCCGAAGGCGCCGCCTACACCGGCCTGGCCCACGCCCTCGGCGACGGGTGGCGGGTCATCGCCCCCGACCAGCGCGGCCACGGCGACTCCGACCGCGCCCCGCACTACCGCACCGAGGGCTACGTCGCCGACGCCGTCGCCCTCCTCGACCACCTCGGCCTCGACGCCCCCGTCGTCGTCCTCGGCTTCTCCCTCGGCGGCCTCACCGCCGTGCACCTCGCGGCCGAACACCCCGACCGGGTCGCCGCCCTCGTCAACGCCGACTCCTCCGTCGAGGTGCCCCGCGCCGGGGCCGGGGCCCCCGCCGTGCCCGCGGGCTTCGAGTTCCTGACCGGCATGCGCTACACCGCCGCCACCCGCGAGGAACTCCTGGAGGCCGCCGGGCCGATCGGGGCCCGGTTCGTCGGCCCCGCCCTGCGCCCGCTGCCCGACGGCACCGGCTGGCGGCTCCCGTACCACCCCGAGGACGCGCTCGCCTCCATCGCGGGCGCCCGCGGCGACCACTGGGACGCCTGGCTCGCCGGCACCTGCCCCACCGCCCTGATCCACGCCACCCACAGCACCGCCCTCCCGCGGGCCACCGCCGACGCCATGACCGCGCGCCGCCCGGGAACCGCGTACATCCCCGTCGAGGGCGACCACTTCGTGCCCTTCACCCGCCCCGACGCCTTCCACGAGGCCGTGCGGACGTTCCTCGCCGGCCTCTGAACCGGCCCGTGAACCGGCGGCAGGGGCCCCGCGCCACGGGGGTGCGCGGGACGCCGAAAGCCCGAGGGGGCGGCGGGCCACCGGCCCACCGCCCCCTCGGGGTCGCTCCGCGCCGCGCGCCCTGCGCGCCGCGCGTCCGCGTCCTACTTGACGACCGTGATCCGGTCCGCCGCCGGCGGGGCGATCGGGTCCGCCGCCGAGGACTTCGCCAGCAGGGCGTTGAAGGCGTCCAGGTCGGACACGCCCACCAGCTTGTTCTTGTGCTCCTTCAGCACGGTGAACCCGTCACCGCCGCCCGCGAGGAACTCGTTCATCGCGACCCGGTAGGTCTTGCCCGCCTCGATGGGCGCGCCGTTCAGCCGCACCGAGTCCACGACGATCCGGTCCGCGCCCGCCTTCGTCAGGTCCAGGGTGTACGTGAATCCCTTGGAGACCTGGAGGATCTTCGGGCTCGGGCCGTTGACCGTACCGCTGACCTGCTGCTGGAGCGCGGTGATGAGCTGCGCGCCCGTCAGGTCCACCACGTTCACCAGGTTGTTGAACGGCTGCACCGTGTACGACTCGCCGTACGTCACCACGCCGTCGCCCTCGTCACCGGCCGCCTTGTAGGCGAGGTCGGCGCGGATGCCGCCCGGGTTCATGAGCGCCAGCTGCGCGCCGCCCTTGTCGGCGGCGGCCGTGGCCTCCAGCTGGGCGTCGGCGATCAGGTCGCCGAGCGGCTTCTCCGGGGCGTCCAGACCGCGGCCCGCGATGTCACCGGAGATGTATCCCATCGGACGGTTGGCGACCGGGGCCGCCAGCGTCTTCCACCGGTCGATCAGCTCGGTCATGTCGGCGGCCTTCGGCAGGTCGCGACCGACGAGCCGGTTGACCGGCTTCGGGGAGGCGACCGGCGTACGGACGATGTCCTTGGTCTGCCGGTCGTAGGTCAGCTTGGTGTCCGTGAACAGCCGGCCGTACGAGGCGGCCGAGGTGACCGTGCGCGGGTTGCCCGCCGGGTCGGGGATGTTGCACGAGTACGCCTGGTGCGTGTGGCCCGTCACCAGCGCGTCGACCTTCGCGTCGACGTTCTTGGCGATGTCGACGATCGCACCGGAGATCCCGGCGCCCGCGCCTGGCACGTCGCAGTCGTAGTTGTAGGCGCCGCTCGCGGGCAGACCGCCCTCGTGGATCAGCGCGACGATCGACTTGACGCCCTGCTTGTTCAGCTCGGCGGCGTACTTGTTGATCGTCTCGACCTCGTCGCCGAACTTCAGGCCCTTGACGCCCTCGGCGGTCACGACGTCCGGAGTGCCCTCCAGGGTGACGCCGATGAAGCCGATCTTCACGTCCCCCTTCTTCCAGACGAAGGTGGGCGACATCATCGGACGCTTGGTCTTCTCGTCCGTCACGTTCGCCGCGAGGTACTGGAATTCCGATCCGGTGAAGGTCTTGCCGTACTCGAAACAACCCTCGACCGGGTGGCAGCCGCCGTACGCCATCCGGCGCAGCTCGGCCCGACCCTCGTCGAACTCGTGGTTGCCGACGCTGCTGACGTCCAGCTTCAGCTTGTTGAGCGCCTCGACGGTCGGCTCGTCGTGGAAGAGACCGGACAGCATCGGGCTGCCGCCGATCATGTCACCGGCCGCGGCGGTGACGGAGTACTCGTGGCCCTTGCGGGCCTCGCGCAGGGCGGTGGCGAGGTACTCGACCCCGCCCGCCGGTATGGCCTTGGTGGTGCCGTCCGCCTGGCGTTCGGTCACGGTGCCGGAGGAGCCCTGGGGGGCCTCCAGCGTGCCGTGGAAGTCGTTGAACGAAAGCATCTGCACGTCGACGGTACGGCCCTTGGCCGCACCGCCACCACTCGCGGCTCCCGCCGGCAGGGCGGCGGCCACCATCGCTCCGGCCCCCGCCGTGAGGGCGAGGGCGGTGAGGGTGAACCGGCGGGCCGTGCGGGGCCGTTGTGGTGTCGCTGACATGTGGTCCCCTTTGTGGACAGCGAGACAACTAGGGAGGTCGGCCGAAGCCTATGGTCAACGCGCGTAGCACGACAGGGGGTAGGGGGTTGCGAGCTGGTTACGCGCACGCGTCGGACGGCGTGTCCCCCGTCACGCGGCACGACCCGGGGCCTCGGCCGTAGGCTCGGGGACATGACTGACGCAGCAGCGGCCCTGGAGCCGGGACGGCAGATCGAGACCCTCGACGAACTGACGGAGGAACAGGCCGAAGCCGTACTGGAACTGATCCACGAGGCGGCCCGCACCGACGGCACCACCGCCGTCTCCGAACAGGGCCGCCTCCAGCTGCGCGGCGGCCCCCGCGAGGGCATCCGCCACTTCCTCGTCACCGCCGACGACCGACTCGTCGCGTACGGACAACTGGAGGACACCGACCCGGTGGAGGCCCCCGCCGCCGAGCTCGTCGTCCACCCGGCGCTGCGCGGACGCGGCCACGGCCGCGCCCTGGGCGCCGCGCTGCTCAACGCCTCCGGCAAGCGGATCCGGGTGTGGGCCCACGGCGGCAAGTCCGCCGCCCGCCACCTGGCCCAGGTCCTCGGCCTCACCCTCTTCCGCGAACTGCGCCAACTGCGCCGCCCGCTGGGCCCCGACTCGGCCCCGCTGCCCGAGCCGACCCCGCCCGCCGGCGTGAGCGTGCGCACCTTCGTCCCCGGCCGGGACGACACCGCCTGGCTCGCCGCGAACGCCGCCGCCTTCGCCCACCACCCCGAGCAGGGCTCGCTCACGCAGCGGGACCTGAACGACCGGATCGCGCAGCCGTGGTTCGACCCGAAGGGGTTCTTCCTCGCGGAACGCGACGGCGAACTGGTCGGCTTCCACTGGACGAAGGTCCACGCGGAGGAACGGCTCGGCGAGGTCTACGTCGTCGGCGTCCTCCCCGGCGCCCAGGGCGGCGGCCTCGGCAAGGCCCTCACCGCGATCGGCCTGCGCCACCTGGCCGCCGAGGGCCTCCCGACGGCGATGCTCTACGTCGACGCCGACAACCCGGCGGCCCTCGCCGTCTACGAGGGCCTCGGCTTCACCACCCACGAGGTCGACCTGATGTACCGCACCGAAAGCTGACCCCCGCCCCCGCCCCGGCCCCCCACCCGAGCCCCGGGGGCCCGGGGCGCAGCCCCCTCCCGGCCCACCGCCACCCGAGCCGCGGGGGGCCCGGGCGGAGCCCCCCTCCCGGCCCACCGCCACCCGAGACGCGGGGGGCCCGGGCGGAGCCCCCCTCCCGGCCCGCCGCCCGAGCCCCGGGGGCCAGGGGCGGAGCCCCCTCCCGGCCCGGCGACGTCCGCCCCACCCCCTGCGGTCGATGCGCCCCCTCAACCCCGCCGCCGCCCGACGCCCGGCGGCCCGGCCCGCGGGGCCCAGGGCGCAGCCCCGCCGCCGCCCGACGCGCGGGGGCCCGGGGGCGGAGCCCCCGAAACGGGGTGCGGGGGCGCAGCCCCGGGGAACGGAGGAAGGGCGGGGCGGGGAGCACGCCCCGCGCAGCGGCCCCCACCCGCCCCACCCCGAACCCCCGCCCCGCAGGGCCCCGTACCCACCCGCCCGGCCAGGGCAAGGGCAGGGCCCACCCCCCGATCGGCCGAACCGTGCGCCAGGCGGACCCTGGAAGCCATTCGCCATTAACCGGGCATTCAGCAACGCTTGCCAGTCTTCCGACATGCGCCCCCGACTCCGCCTGACGGCCGACACTTCCGACGCGCCTGTCCTCCCGCGTGCGCGGAAGAATGGAGTCATGAGCCACCAGCCCAGCGCAGGCCCCACCGAGGTCCCCGCCCAGCACCCGTCTCACACCACCACCACCACCGGCACCGGCGGCACCACTGGCACGGGAACCGGCACAGGAACCGGCACCGGCACCCCGCCCCCCGCCACCGCCCGGTCGAAGGCGCGCCTCGGCTCCATAGCCGCCCACCGCCCCCACGTGGACCTCGATCCGGACCTCGACGCCGACCTGGACGTCTACGAGGACAAGGACGAGACCGGCGAGCTGCCCGCCGGCCGCTTCCTGGACCGCGAGCGCAGCTGGCTGGCCTTCAACGAACGCGTCCTCGAACTCGCCGAGGACCCCGCGACCCCGCTCCTCGAACGCGCGAACTTCCTCGCGATCTTCGCGAGCAACCTCGACGAGTTCTTCATGGTCCGCGTCGCCGGCCTCAAGCGCCGCATCGCGACCGGCGTCGCCACCCGTTCGGCCTCCGGCCTCCAGCCCCGCGAGGTGCTGGACCTCATCTGGACCCGCTCCCGCGAGCTCATGGCCCGGCACGCCGCCTGCTACCAGCAGGACATCGCCCCGCAGCTCGCCGACGAGGGCATCCACCTCATCCGCTGGCCCGACCTCACCGAGAAGGAGCAGGCCCGCCTCTTCACCCTGTTCCGGAACCAGATCTTCCCGGTGCTGACACCGCTGGCCGTGGACCCCGCGCACCCGTTCCCGTACATCTCCGGCCTCTCCCTGAACCTGGCCGTCGTCGTGCGCAACCCCGTCAGCGGCCACCGCCACTTCGCCCGGGTCAAGGTCCCCCCGCTCCTGTCCCGCTTCCTGGAGGCCTCCCCGCAGCGCTACGTCCCCCTGGAGGACGTGATCGCCGCGCACCTGGAGGAGCTGTTCCCCGGCATGGAGGTGCTCGCGCACCACATGTTCCGCGTGACCCGCAACGAGGACCTGGAGGTCGAGGAGGACGACGCCGAGAACCTCCTCCAGGCCCTGGAGAAGGAACTCATGCGGCGCCGCTTCGGCCCGCCCGTCCGCCTGGAGGTCGAGGAGTCCATCGACCCCGGCGTACTGGACCTCCTCGTCCAGGAGCTGAACGTCAGCGCCGCCGAGGTGTACCCGCTGCCCGGCCCGCTCGACCTGACCGCCCTCTTCGGGATCTCCTCCCTCGACCGGCCCGAGCTGAAGTACCCGAAGTTCGTCGCCGGCACCCACCGCGACCTCGCCGAGGTGGAGTCCGCCTCGGCGCCCGACATCTTCGCCGCCCTGCGCGAGCGCGACGTCCTGCTGCACCACCCGTACGACTCCTTCTCCACGTCCGTGCAGGCCTTCCTGGAGCAGGCCGCCGCCGACCCGGACGTCCTCGCGATCAAGCAGACGCTGTACCGCACCTCCGGCGACTCCCCGATCGTCGACGCCCTGATCGACGCCGCCGAGTCCGGCAAGCAGGTCCTCGTCCTCGTCGAGATCAAGGCCCGCTTCGACGAGCAGGCCAACATCAAGTGGGCGCGCAAGCTGGAGGAGTCCGGCTGCCACGTCGTCTACGGCCTGGTCGGCCTCAAGACGCACTGCAAGCTCTCCCTCGTCGTCCGCCAGGAGGGCGACACCCTGCGCCGCTACAGCCACGTCGGCACCGGCAACTACCACCCCAAGACCGCCCGGCTCTACGAGGACCTCGGCCTGCTCACCGCCGACCCCCAGGTCGGCGCGGACCTCTCCGACCTCTTCAACCGGCTGTCCGGTTACTCCCGGCGCGAGACCTACCGCCGGCTGCTGACCGCCCCGAAGTCCCTGCGCGACGGGCTCGTCTCGCGCATCGACAAGGAGGCCGACCACCACCGGGCCGGCCGCCCGGCTTACGTCCGCCTCAAGATGAACTCGATCGTCGACGAGGCCCTGATCGACTCCCTCTACCGGGCCTCCCAGGCCGGCGTCCCCGTCGACATCTGGGTGCGCGGCATCTGCGCCGTGCGCCCCGGGGTCACCGGACTGTCGGAGAACATCAGGGTCCGCTCGATCCTCGGCCGCTTCCTCGAGCACTCCCGGGTCTTCGCCTTCGGCAACGGCGGCGAACCCGAGGTGTGGATCGGCAGCGCCGACATGATGCACCGCAACCTCGACCGCCGCATCGAGGCACTGGTCCGGGTCACCGACCCGGCCCACCGCGCGGCCCTGGACCGGATGCTGGAGACCGGCATGTCCGACGCCACCTCCTCCTGGCACCTGGGCCCGGACGGCGAATGGACCCGGCACAGCACCGACGCCGAGGGCCAGCCGCTGCGGCACGTACAGGAGATGCTCATTGACGCCCGGAGGCGCCGGCGTGGCTCAGCCAAACCATGACCCGACCGCAGGAGACGTGCTCGGCGTCTACCTGCGCTCCCAGGCCACCGTCTTCCTGCGCTCGCTGCGCCTGCGCGAAGCGGGCGCGGCGGGCGGGTCGGACCCCTCGGACGGCGGTGAGGCGGGGCGCGGCCTGCGGGGGGCCGCGCGCCGCATCGCCGCCTCCCTGAGCACGTTCCGGGTGGTGACCGATTCGGCGTGGGCCGACTCCCTGCGCACGGAACTCGTCTGGCTCTCGTCGACCCTGGCCGACGAGCACGCGTACGCCGCCCGGCAGGCGCGGCTCCTGGAGGCCCTGCAACGCCTCTCCGGCAACCCCGAGGTGCCCGTGCCGCGCGGCACGGTGGGCTCCCCGGGAGCCCTGACGGTGGGCTCCGCCCGGGCGGGCGCGCTGCTGGAGCGCCGGCTCACCCTGGCCCGTACGCGGGCCCACTCGGCGACCCTGCACGCGCTCGGCTCCGCCCGCTTCCACGCGGTGGCCGACGCGGTGGCCTTACTGGCCTCGGAGGTGCCGCTCGACCCGGTCGCGGCGCGGGGCCGGGTGGGAGAGGTCCTGGTGCCGCTGGCGGGCGTCACCGAGACCCGGCTCGACGCGGCCGTGTCCGCGCTGCCCGTCGCCGACGCCGACGCCGCGACCCCGTACGCCACGCACGAGGACGGCGCCTGGCACGAGGTACGCCGCCTGCTGCGGGTCCACCGGTACGCGCGGGAGACCCTCGGCGAGGACGTGGCCCGCCTCGCCGAGGCCGGCCGGGCCCTGGACCGCCACCGCGACGCCTCCGAGGCCGCCACCGCCTCCGCGGCGGCGGCGCGCACCCCGCGCATCGCCCCGGCGACGGCCTACGCGCTCGGCGTCCTGCACGCCGACCAGCGCCACGCGGTCGAGGCGGCCCGCCGGACCTTCCACACCCTGTGGCACCCCCTCCCCACCCCGAGCTGACCCGCCCGGCCCGCCGGGCCCGCCCGGCAGGGCCCCTGCCCCGCCCCGCCACGCCACGCCACGCCCCGCCCCGGAACCGTCGAGTTCCGGCCATTCCCCCTGCCCGCCCCACCGCCGGCCGGGCGAAGGTCACGGCGGGATAACGGGAGCACAACGCCCGATTACGTCCGGGTACAAACCCCCCCCCATCCGCACCGGCCCGCCCGCCACGGTTCACCATCCGTTAACCGACCACCGTCGACCGCTTCACCTGTTCTGCCTAATTTCGGTAGCGCAGGGAGCGAGCCGCCCGCGAAACCACGGCGCCCGCACCACGCGACCCGTAGTCCTCTTCGCACGCCGCCCCGACACAGAAAGCGGCCGGCGGCTCCTCGGAAGGAACACCCGAAAGTGAAGCTTCAGCGCAAGAACCGGCTTCGTGCCTCCGCCCTCGGGGCCCTCGTCGTGTCCGGCGCCCTGGTCCTCACGGCGTGCGGCTCGGACGACAACACGAAGACCGGTGCCGACGGCACCGCGCCGAAGGCGTCCGCCGCGGCCCCGGGCGACATCAAGTGCGACGGCGCCAAGGGCAAGCTCCTCGCCTCCGGCTCCTCCGCGCAGAAGAACGCGGTCGACCTGTGGGTGAAGAACTACATGGCCGCCTGCTCCGGCGTCGAGGTGAACTACAAGTCCTCCTCCTCCGGCGAGGGCATCGTCGCCTTCAACCAGGGCACGGTCGGTTTCGCGGGCTCGGACTCGGCGCTGAAGCCCGAGCAGGTCGAGGAGTCGAAGAAGATCTGCACCGGCGGCCAGGGCATCAACCTGCCGATGGTCGGCGGCCCGATCGCGCTCGGCTTCAACGTCTCGGGTGTCGACAAGCTGAACCTCGACGCCGCCACGATCGCCAACATCTTCAACGACAAGATCAAGAAGTGGGACGACGAGGCGATCAAGAAGCTGAACCCCGGCGTCACGCTCCCCTCCACCGCCATCCAGGCCTTCCACCGCTCCGAGGACTCCGGCACCACCGAGAACCTCGGCAAGTACCTCAAGGCCACCGCCGGTGACGCCTGGCCGTACGAGGCCGCGAAGAAGTGGCCGGCGCAGGGCGGTCTCGGCGCCTCCGGCTCCGCGGGTGTCGCCACCCAGGTCAAGCAGGTCGACGGCGCGATCGGCTACTTCGAGCTCTCCTACGCCTCGGCGCAGAACATCAAGACCGTCGACGTGAACACCGGCGCGGCCGCCCCGGTCAAGGCCACCGGCGAGAACGCCTCCAAGGCCATCGCCGCCGCCAAGATCGCCGGCACCGGCTCCGACCTGGCCCTGAAGCTCGACTACTCGACCAAGGCCGACGGCGCGTACCCGATCGTCCTCGTCACCTACGAGGTCGTCTGCGACAAGGGCAACAAGGCCGAGACCCTCGGCACCGTGAAGTCCTTCCTGGAGTACACCGCCTCCGACTCGGGCCAGAAGCTCCTCACGGACAACGGCTACGCGCCGATCCCGGCCGAGATCAACACCAAGGTCCGCGAAGCCATCAAGTCGCTGTCCTGACCCTGAACCCCGAGGCCAGGTCCGCCCCCCGTCCGGGGCGGGCCGGGCCCGGGACCTTCCCCCTCCACCCCGGGGGAATCCGGTGCACCGCCGCCAGGGGGCTCGCCCCCCACACAGACCGGAAAGAACATGGCTTCCACCACACCCACCCAGATAGACACGCCTCCGCCTGTCGCAGCGAGCGGAAGGTCCACCGGCCGCGCCGGTGACAAGATCTTCGCGGGACTCTCCAAGGGTTCCGGCATCCTGCTCCTGGTGATCATGGCGTCGATCGCCGTCTTCCTGACCTACCGGGCCTCGATCGCCCTGTCGAAGAACGAGGGCAACTTCCTCACCACCTTCGACTGGAACGCGTCGGCCAACCCTCCCGTCTTCGGCATCGCCGTCCTCCTCTTCGGCACCGTCGTCAGCTCGATCATCGCGATGGCCATCGCGGTTCCGATCGCCGTCGGCATCGCCCTGTTCATCTCGCACTACGCGCCCCGCAAGCTGGCCGCGCCCCTCGCCTACGTCGTCGACCTGCTGGCCGCCGTGCCGTCGATCATCTACGGCATCTGGGGCGCCCTCTTCCTGGTGCCGCAGCTGAACGGCCTGAACCTCTGGCTCGACGAGTACCTCGGCTGGACGTACGTCTTCGACCGCACCCAGGTGAGCGTCGCCCGCTCCCTGTTCACCGTCGGCATCCTCCTCGCGATCATGATCCTGCCGATCGTGACCAGCGTCAGCCGCGAGGTCTTCCTCCAGGTCCCGCGCATGAACGAGGAGGCCGCCCTGGCCCTCGGCGCGACCCGCTGGGAGGTCATCCGCATGTCGGTGCTGCCCTTCGGCCGCTCCGGCGTCATCTCCGCCTCGATGCTCGGCCTCGGCCGCGCCCTGGGCGAGACCATGGCCGTGGCCACCGTGCTGTCCCCGAGCTTCCTGATCTCGCTGCACATCCTCAACCCGGGTGGCGGAACCTTCGCGCAGAACATCGCCGCGAAGTTCGACGAGGCCAACGAGTTCGGCCGTGACGCGCTCATCGCCTCCGGCCTGGTGCTCTTCCTCCTGACCCTGCTGGTCAACGGCGCCGCCCGGCTGATCATCGCCCGTCGCAAGGACTTCTCGGGGGCGAACGCCTGATGAGCCACACCATCCAGGACCAGCGCCCCGCGGGGGCCCACAAGTCCGCGGTCCCCGCCGGCCTCACCCGGGGCGGCCTGCCCCGCTGGGCACCGGCCGGCATCGCCGCCGCCTCCGTCGTCCTCGGCATCGCCGTCGGCCTCGTCTTCGACCTCGACAGCAAGGTCCAGTGGGGCCTGATCGCGGCCCTCCTCTTCGTCGCGATCACCTACACCGCGAGCTCGATCGTCGAGAACCGCCGCCAGGCCAAGGACCGCGTCGCGACCTCCGTCGTCTGGGTCTGCTTCGTCCTCGCCGTCATCCCGCTGCTCTCGCTGCTCGGCACCACCATCAGCCGCGGCATGAAGGTCCTCGACGGGAACTTCCTCGGCCACTCGATGAACGGCGTGACCAGCTTCGAGGCGGGCGGCGGCGTCTACCACGCACTGCTCGGCACCATCGAGCAGGTCGCCCTGGCCACCCTGATCGCGGCCCCCATCGGCCTGCTGACCGCCGTCTACCTGGTGGAGTACGGCAAGGGCTCGCTCGCCAAGGCCGTCACCTTCTTCGTCGACGTCATGACCGGCATCCCCTCCATCGTGGCCGGCCTGTTCATCCTGACCACGTGGAACCTGATGCTCGGCTTCGGCCCCTCCGGCTTCGCCGGCGCGCTGGCCCTGTCGATCCTGATGATGCCGGTCGTCGTCCGCTCCACCGAGGAGATGCTCAAGCTCGTCCCGAACGAGCTGCGCGAGGCCGCCCTGGCCCTCGGCGTCCCGAAGTGGCGCGTGATCCTCAAGGTGGTCCTCCCCACCGCCATCGGCGGCATCTCCACCGGTGTCATGCTGGCCGTGGCCCGCATCGCCGGCGAGACCGCCCCGATCATGCTCCTGGTCTTCGGATCGCAGCTGATCAACGGCAACCCCTTCGAAGGCGCCCAGTCCTCGCTCCCCCTCTACATCTGGGAGCAGTACAAGGTCGGCAGTGACGCCTCCTACGACCGGGCGTGGGCAGCGGCCCTCGTCCTGATCGCCTTCGTCATGATCCTCAATCTGGTGGCCCGCGGCATCGCCCGCTGGAAGGCCCCGAAGACCGGTCGCTGAAGCGACCACCCGAAAGCGAAGTGACCCTCATGGCGAAGCGAATCGACGTCAGCGGACTGTCCGCCTTCTACGGCAACCACAAGGCCATCGACGACATCTCGATGACCGTGGAACCCCGCTCGGTGACGGCCTTCATCGGCCCCTCCGGCTGCGGCAAGTCCACCTTCCTGCGCACCCTGAACCGCATGCACGAGGTCACCCCCGGTGGCCGCGTCGAGGGCAAGGTGCTGCTGGACGACGAGAACCTGTACGGCTCCAACGTCGACCCGGTCGCGGTCCGCCGCACCGTCGGCATGGTCTTCCAGCGCCCGAACCCCTTCCCCACCATGTCGATCTTCGACAACGTGGCGGCCGGCCTGCGCCTGAACGGCAACTTCAAGAAGTCCGAGCTGGGCGACATCGTGGAGCGCTCCCTCCAGGGCGCCAACCTCTGGAACGAGGTCAAGGACCGCCTGAACAAGCCGGGCTCCGGCCTCTCCGGCGGCCAGCAGCAGCGCCTGTGCATCGCCCGCGCCATCGCGGTCGAGCCCCAGGTCCTGCTGATGGACGAGCCCTGCTCGGCCCTCGACCCGATCTCCACCCTCGCCATCGAGGACCTGATCGGCGAGCTGAAGGAACGCTTCACGATCGTCATCGTGACGCACAACATGCAGCAGGCCGCCCGCGTCTCCGACCGCACCGCGTTCTTCAACCTCGCGGCGGTCGGCCAGCCCGGCAAGCTCGTCGAGATCGACGACACGGACCGCATCTTCTCCAACCCGTCCGTCCAGGCGACCGAGGACTACATCTCGGGCCGCTTCGGCTAAAGGGCATGGAGTGAACGTCCTGCGGTGCTGCATGGCGGTGCCACCGCATGGCGAATGGAAAAGGGCCGGCTCCCCCTGGGTGGGGGGAGCCGGCCCGCTTTCGTCCGCGACGCTAGACGAAGGCCAGGTTCACGATCCAGAAGCACACCGCCGCCACCAGGGCGGCCGCCGGCATGGTGATGAACCAGCCGAGGATGATGTTCTTGGCGACGCCCCAGCGGACCGCGTTGACCCGCTTCGTCGCACCCACGCCCATGATCGCCGAGGTGATCACGTGGGTGGTGGAGATCGGCGCGTGGAAGAGGAACGCCGAGCCGAACATGATCGAGGCGCCCGTCGTCTCCGCGGCGAAGCCCTGCGGCGGGTCCAGCTCGATGATCTTGCGGCCGAGCGTGCGCATGATGCGCCAGCCGCCCGCGTAGGTGCCCAGCGACAGCATCACGGCACAGGCGATCTTGACCCAGGTCGGGATCGCGTCGCCGGCGTCGTGCACGTCGGCGATGACCAGGGCCATCACCACGATGCCCATCGTCTTCTGCGCGTCCTGGAGGCCGTGGCCGAGGGCCATGCCCGCCGCCGAGACCGTCTGGGCGATGCGGAAGCCGCGCTTGGCCTTGTGCGGGTTGGCGCGACGGAACATCCACAGGATGGCCACCATCACCAGGTAACCGACCACGAGGCCGACCACCGGCGAGACGAACATCGGGATGACGACCTTCTCGACCACACCGGTCCAGATGACCTCGGTACCGCCGGCCAGCGCCGCGCCCACCATGCCGCCGAACAGGGCGTGCGAGGAGGACGAGGGAAGACCGAAGTACCAGGTGATCAGGTTCCAGACGATCGCGCCGATCAGGGCGGCGAAGAGGATCCACATCCCCTTGTTGCCGTGGGGGGTCTCGATGAGGCCCTCACTGACCGTCTTCGCCACGCCGCTGCCCAGGAAGGCACCGGCGAGGTTCATCACCGCGGCCATCGCCAGGGCGGCGCGCGGGGTCAGCGCCCGCGTCGAGACCGAGGTCGCGATCGCGTTCGCCGAGTCGTGGAAACCGTTCGTATAGGTAAAACCGAGCGCGACACCGATGGTCACGACCAGAGCGAAGGTGTCCACGAGGTTCAGGACTCCTTGACCGCGATGGTCTCCACCGTGTTCGCGACGTGCTCGAACGCGTCGGCCGCCTCTTCGAGCACGTCGACGATCTGCTTGAGCTTCAGCACCTCGATGGCGTCGTACTTGCCGTTGAAGAGCTGGGCGAGAAGCTTGCGGTGGATCTGGTCCGCCTGGTTCTCGAGGCGGTTGACCTCGATCCAGTACTCGGTCAGGTTCTCCATGGTCCGCAGGTGGGGCATGGCCTCGGCGGTCAGCTCGGCCGCCCGCGCCAGGACCTCGATCTGCTGCTCGACTCCCTTGGGGAGCTCCTCCACGTTGTAGAGGACGACCAGGTCGACGGCCTCCTCCATGAAGTCCATGATGTCGTCGAGCGACGACGCCAGGCTGTAGATGTCCTCGCGGTCGAACGGCGTGATGAAGGAGGAGTTCAGCTGGTGGAAGATCGCGTGCGTCGCGTCGTCCCCCGCGTGCTCCGCCGCCCGCATCCGTTCCGCGATCTCGGCCCGGGCGGAAGGCTCCGCTCCGAGCAGTTCCATCAGGAGCTTGGAGCCCGTGACGATGTTGTCCGCGGATGCGGCGAACATGTCGTAGAAGCTCGTCTCCCTGGGGGTCAGACGAAATCGCACGTGAGGTCCTCGGGGTGCATTGGATTCGGTCAGGCTGATGCTAGGCGCATCCCCCGGCCACGGCTAACCGGCCGTTCCCCAGTGTCCTCCATCAGGCACAGTGGGCGGCACGGACCCCTGTCCCTCCGGCCAGGGCGAAGTACCCTATACCCATCAGGGGTATGGGTCCCCGATGCCGGACCACGGGAGGACGCATGACGACCATCGAGGCCGAAGGCTCCGGAGCCGTCCACGGCTATCACCACCAGAAGGACGAGCACCTCAAACGACTGCGCCGGATCGAGGGGCAGATCCGCGGCCTCCAGCGGCTCGTCGACGAGGACGTCTACTGCATCGACATACTCACGCAGGTCTCGGCGAGCACGAAGGCGCTCCAGTCCTTCGCCCTCCAGCTGCTGGAGGAACACCTGCGCCACTGCGTCGCGGACGCGGCCGTCAAGGGCGGCACCGAGATCGACGCCAAGGTCGAGGAGGCCACGAAGGCCATCGCCCGCCTCCTGCGCACCTGAACCGCGCCCGCAGCACACCACACCCGCACCCGAACCGCACCTTCGAGCGGGCCGCCCCGCCGCGGTGGGCCCACCACGGCGGGCTACAGGCAGATGCCGAGCAGGACCTCGTCGATCCGGTCCTGGCTGAGCCGTTCCTCCGCCGCGGCGGAGGCGGCGATGATCAGTTCACCGCACAGCTCGATCTCGGCGAGCGCCACGTGGTCCTGCACCGTCGTACCGCCTGCGGGAGTCACGCGCGTCACCTCTCTCTACCGCCCGCGCCCGTCGGCGCCCGGCTCCTCAGCCTAGGGAGCGGGGCTCGCGTCGCGCATGACACGGATGGACCATTTCCGGATACCGGGCCCATGACCCGATCGCACCGCCCCGACCGGCCGTCGCGACTATTCGGCGATCTTGCCCGCGTAAATGTCCCCGCTTGGGGGCAATACGACGGCGACCGGTGTCCCGAACCCGTACAGCAGCGTGGTCGACGAGACATCGATCACGCCATTCTTGACGTACGTGAAACGGTGCCTGACCTTGCGCAACCGTCCCTCCTCGTCGAGGTAGGCGTCGAAGGGCACGCTGTCCTTGCTGAACCCTTTCGCCGCCGCCTCCAGCGCTCCCTTCACCCCGGGCGAGGCGCTCCGGGCGGCCTGCCCGATGTCCGTCGTCCCCCGGTAGTGCCGCACCTTCGTGCCCGAGACCTCGGTCTCGCCCACGTACGTCACCTCCCGCGCGGCCCGCAGCAGCTCGGCGGCGGCGATCGGGTCGGTGGCGCCGCCGGTGACGAGGTTGCCGTCGGCGAGGGAGGCCGTGTCGAGGCGGACCCACTTGTCGTCGGGGACCCCGGCGCCCCGGTTCTTCATGTAGAGCGCGCCGGGGACGAGGAGCTCGGTGATGGGCCGGTGCTCGGCCTTGCCGGTCACGTCGGCGGGCAGCATCACCAGCAGCTGCCCCATCCGCTTCCTGAAGTCGACGCCGCCCTCGCCGCGGATGGTGACCCGGGTGCCGCCGGTGGCCATCTCCATCGCCGTACGGGTCCGCGCGCTGCCGGTGGCGGTGAGCGCGTCGGCGGCCCCGCGGACCACCGCGGCCGGGTCCCGTTCCGGCCGGTCGTCGCCGGCGCCCGTACGGGTGCCCGTACCGGTTCCGCCGGCCACCCCGCAGCCGCCGAGGGCCGCCACGGCGACCGCGACGCCGACCGCGAGCACCGCCCCGGCCACACGCCTCGTACGTCCTCGCCGCCACCCGTGCTGGTGCACCACCATCGCCTGCCAACCCCCAACGCGTGACCGCTGCTTGCCCGAGGCCCCCACCCGCTCCGGTTAACGAGGCCTGGGGTTTCCCGTCACGGGGCATCGGGTACGGAAGCCCATTCCGGGCCGGGTCGAACCCCGGTACCTTGGGGGTGTGGAATCCCACGCGAAGGCCGATCAGGCCGCTCCGTTTACCGATGTCCCGGCCCCGCGCCACCCCGCGCCGACCGCGTCTTCGGACACCGTTCACCGCACCGACACCGCCGAGCGCGGCTCCTTCTGCCTGGCCGTGTGCGACTGCGGCTGGAAGGGCCCGGCCCGCCGCTCGCGCGACCTGGCCCGCAGGGACGCCACCCGCCACACGGACGGCTGACCCGCAGGCACCGTCCCCCGTTCGGACGCCCCGGCTGGCCGCGGCGCGCGCTACCCGTTGCCCTGGACTCATGCCAGGAACCGCACCCCGCCTCGCGGCCCTCCTCTGGGCCCTGCTGATCGCGTTCACCCCGGCCGCGGCGGCCTGGGCCCGCCCCGTGGGCACGGCGGACGGACCGGGCGACGTGGCGCTGGCCATCGGGGTCACCACCGCGGCCGCCGTGGCCACCGGCCTGTGGCTGCGCTCCCGCTACCGCCGCGAGGAGCCCGAGCGTCCGGGCCCGGACGGCGAGGGGAACCCGGCCGGAAGCGGTGACGGCGGCGCGGACGGCCGCGGGGGCGTCGGACGGTGAGGTCCCGGCCGCGCCCGGCGGCGGTCCGCCTGTGCTTCGGCGCGGCGGGCCTGTGCCTGCTGGTGGCACTGCTGCTGTCGGCGTGGGACGCGCACGCCGGCCGGTGACCCGTCGGCGCGCCGACGGTCAGGCCGCGAGGTCGCTCTCGGCCGGTCGCTGCGCCAGCTCCACCGGCCGGGCCAGCACCCGCCCCTTGGCCCGTACGAGCCGCCCCGCGCGCGGCGAGCGCGCCACCGCCCGCACCAGCGGGCTCAGCAGGGCCATCGCGGGCGGGGCCAGCAGCAGCACCACGGCGGTGCCCAGCGCGAAGCCGCCGATGACGTCGGTCGGGTAGTGCACGCCGAGGTACACGCGGCACAGCCCCTCGGCGAGCGCGAGAGCGATGCCGACGAGCCCGAGCCGACGGTTCGCCAGGAACACGCCGATGCCGAGCGCCATCGTCAGCGTGGCGTGGTCGCTGACGAAGGACCAGCCCGCGCCCGGTCCGGTGGCGCCGGCGAGGACGTCGAGCCCGTCGTGCTGCGCGAACGGGCGCGGCCGGGCCACGAACTCCCTTAGCGGCACGTTGACGAGGAGCGCGACGGCGGCGGCGAGGGGGGCCCACACCAGGGAGGCGAAGGCCTCGGCGGCCGTCGACTCGTCCTGCCGTCGGGCGCCGTGCCAGCACCACAGCAGGAGCAGGACGAGGGCCAGGGGGATGCCGTAGCCGCCGATGAAGGCCACGCCCCTGTCGAACCAGTCGGGCGCCCGGTGGGCGAGGCCGTTGATCCTGTACAGCAGGCTGACATCCACATTCGGCCCACCGGTTGTGAGTCCAGCCATGCGACGCGGCCCCTTGCTTGCCTAGGTCCCCTGCGGACGCACGCCTGTGTGCGCCCCTTCAACCCCCGCCGATCAGCCCCCGTGTTCATGGAACGCCCGTTCTGGCGGGTCCGTTCCACTCATCACCGAATGATCACTCCAACGTTATCCAAGAGAGACACGTCGTCGCAGCTCAAGGCCTTCGCTTCACGGAGAGTCGCTAGGGGGCGGGAGTGGACCCCGGACGCTCCGGAAGCGCCTCCGCACCGTCCTTCGTGACGCGGGTGGCCCCGAAGTAGTCGGGGGTGTCGATCTTGTCGAAGCGGATGACCGCGCCGGTGTACGGGGCGTTGATCATGTAGCCTCCGCCGACGTACAGCCCGACGTGCCGGATTTCCCGCGAGTTCGTCAGATCATCGGAGAAGAAGACCAGGTCGCCGGGCAGGAGTTCGGCGCGCGAGGGATGGGAGCCCGCGTTGTACTGGTCGTTGGCCACGCGCGGCAGCTCGATCCCCACCGTCTCGTACGCCGCCTTCGTCAACCCCGAGCAGTCGAACCGCCCGTCCTGGTCGGGCGTCCCGTTGCCGCCCCACAGGTACGGGGTGCCGAGCTGCTTCTGCGCGAAGTAGATGGCCCCGGCCGCCTGCTGGGACGGCGCCACCCGCCCGACCGGTCGCTCGAAGCTCTTGGCCAGGGTGGTGATGGCCTTCACGTACCCCTGCGTCTCCTTGTACGGGGGCACCCCGCCGTACTTGATGACCGCGTACGCGCCCGCGTTGTAGGCCGCCAGCATGTTGGACGTCGGATCGCCCGGCACCCTCGCCACGTCCTTGGCCAGGGTGCAGTCGTACGAAGCCGCCGAGGGGATGGCGTCGTTGGGGTCCCAGATGTCCCGGTCGCCGTCCCCGTCGCCGTCGACCCCGTGGCCCGCCCACGTACCCGGGATGAACTGCGCGATCCCGCGCGCGTCCGCCGGGCTGACGGCGCTCGGGTTCCAGCCGCTCTCCGAGTACAGCTGGGCCGCCAGCAGCGCCGGGGTGATCGCCGGGCACAGCGTCCCCCACTTCTGCACCAGCGCCTGGTACTTCCCGGGCACGGCCCCCTTGGCGAGGCCCAGCGGCCGTCCACCGCCCGCGGCCCCCGCGAGGCCGGCCGCGGCCGAATAGGTACCGACCACCAGCAGGAGGAGGAAGCTCAACGCCACCCCGATCCCGATCCCGCCCGCTTTCCAGTATCTGCGCACCCGTCAACCCTCCCCCATGGCCGTCGCTTTCATTTGCGAATCGCCGGTGACGCCGGTCCTACTACCCCACTTGGAAGCCCCCGCACGCCACACCGGAGCACCGCGCGGGGTCACGCCCGAGGCACGGGAGGACCGGCCCGGCGCAGACCCGCACCCCGCGGGGGCACCGGCGCGCGAAACCGAACCGCCGGCGCGCGCGCCACGGCGCGGCGCCCCTCCCGAGCATCACCCCGCGGCGCTCCCCCGTCGAGCCTCCCACACGGACTGCCCTCCCCGGCACGGAGGTTGGCGCTCAGCGCGGGGCCACGAACAGGCTCTGCGCGATCCGCCCGATCGGCCCCTTCTCGTCGTGCGCGCGGGCGTCCACCAGCCCGATCCCGCCCGGATCCACACTCGTACGGGACTCCACGCAGACCCACTCACCCACCGGGTGCCGGTGCAGGTGGACGGTCAGGTCGCCGTTGAGGAAGACGAAGCCGCCGTAGTCCAGGGTCGCGCTGATCCCGTTCGCCGAGTCCGCCGCCACCAGCACCCGGTCCAGGGGCCGGATCTCCTCCCCCGCCACCAGCGGCACCCGCATGCGCATCCAGCAGGTGCCCGGCCCCGGCTCGGTGAAGCCGCCCCGGACGAAACGGGCCTCCACCGCCGTGTGGTACCCCCGCTCCCAGGGCACCGGGAAGAACGGCGCCGACGCCGCCCGCCCCGGCGGGGCCACCAGCGGCCCCTGCGCCACCTCCGGCACCGGCTCGTCCGCGACCCGGATCCGCAGCGCCCGGGCGAGCATCACCGGCCCGGTGGCCCCCTCGGGCGTCAGCGCCGCCTCGACGAGCTCGGTGCCCCGACCCGACCGGAGCACGCTCGTGGTGATCTCCAGCCGCCCGATCGGCACAGGCCGCAGCACCTCGTACGTGATCCGGGCCGTCCGCAGCTCCGTACGCCCGCCCGGCCGCTCCTCGACCGCACGCCCCAGCAGCGCCGCCGGCGGCCCGGCGTGCTGCGCACGGGGGTCCCAGGGCCCGCGCGTGGCCTCGCCGGCCAGGAAACGGCCCGCGTCGAGCCGCTCGTAGAACCCGTCGACCCCGTCGACCCCGTCCTCAGCGTCCATGCGCCCGCACGCTACCGGCAGGTAACGCCGCTCGCCGGCCCCGCGCCCCACGCCCCGCTCAGCGGGCGAAGCCCAACCCGACGCCCAGACCCACCAGCACCGACCCGATCGCCCGGTTCAGCGCCTTCTGCGCCTTCAGCATCCGCTCGCGCAGGCGCGTGTTCGAGAAGAACAGCGCCACCGCCGCGAACCACCCCAGGTGCGCCGCCGCCATGAACAGCCCGTAGCCGACCTGCCGCCACGCCGACGTGTCCGGCTCGACGACCTGCGTGAACGTCGACACCACGAACAGCGTCGTCTTCGGGTTCAACACGTTGGTCAGGAACCCGGAGCGCAACGCCCCCAGCCGACTGAGATCGGGCTTCGAGTCGAGGTCCACCGTCAGGTCCGCCCGCGCCCGGAAGGTCCGGATCCCGATCCACACCAGGTACGCCGCCCCCGCCAGCTTGATCGCCGTGAACAGCGCGGTCGAGGAGGCGATCAGCAGCCCGACCCCGAGCATCGTGTACGACACGTGCACCAGCACCCCCGCCGCGACCCCGGCGGCCGCGAACAGGCCGGTGGGACGACCGTAGAGGTAACTGTTGCGGACGACCATGGCGAAGTCCGCGCCCGGACTGATCACGGCGAGGAGGGTGATGACGGCAACTGCGATCACTTCTGTCATGTACCGGACTCTGCCTCGCCCGCTCCCCGTCGATCAAGACCCACCGACCGGGGACAATGAACCCGTGCCCACCTCGCGAGCCCCCCTGCCCCTGCCCGTCCTCCAGGCCGACTGCACCGCCTGCTTCGCCCTGTGCTGCGTCGCCCTGCCCTTCGCCAAGTCCACCGACTTCGCGGTGAACAAGTCCGCCGGCACCCCCTGCGGCAACCTCCGCGAGGACTTCCGCTGCGGCATCCACACCCGCCTGCGGGACTCGGGCTTCCAGGGCTGCACCGTCTTCGACTGCTTCGGCGCGGGACAGCAGATCTCCCAGGTCACCTTCGAGGGCCGCGACTGGCGCGCGCACCCCGACACCCGGGCCGCGATGTTCGAGGCCTTCCCCGTCATGCGCCAGCTCCACGAGCTGCTCTTCTACACCTCCGAGGCGCTCGCCCTCCCCGCCGCCGCCCCCGTCCACGCCGACCTGCGCACCGCCCTGGCCAAGACCGAGGCCCTGACCCGGGCCGACGCCGCGACCCTCGTCGCCCTCGACGTCCCGGCCCTGCGCCAGGAGGTCAACGCCCTGCTCCTGAGGGCCAGCGAACTCGTACGCGCCAAGTCGCCGGGCCGCAGGAAGAACCACCGCGGGGCCGACCTCATGGGAGCCCGCCTCTCCGGCGCCGACCTGCGGGGCGCCAACCTGCGCGGCGCCTACCTGATCGCCGCCGACCTGCGCCGCGCCGACCTGCGCGGAGCCGACCTCATCGGCGCCGACCTGCGCGACGCGAACCTGCGCGGCGCCGACCTGCGCGACGCCCTCTTCCTCACCCAGGCCCAGCTGAACGCCGCCCGCGGCGACACCGCCACCCGCGTCCCCACCACCCTGACCCGCCCCGCGCACTGGGCGGCGTAACCCTCCCCACCCGTACGCCCCTCACGCATCAACGCGCCCCCGTACGCCCTCGAACCCCCGCACCGCCCAACCGAACGGCACTACAGAACGACTGACGGAACGTCGTACGAATGTCAGCGGTTCGGCGCAACGCGACGCGCCCCCACTGCGCCGAACGGCCGCCCCTCACACGGCCCCGCGCACGCCGAGCCGACAATCATTGCCCGGGGTCACCCACCGTGATACACAGAGTGACCAGGTCAGGGCGTGCGGGAGGGGCGCACGCCGGGAGATCGGGTAAAGAGAGCCGCCAAGTCGACGACGGGCGCGGTTTCATCAGCGAAGATAGTGCGTGACCCCTGCCGTCGGGCACGGGCTACCGGAACTACCCATACAGGGGCGGTGAGTTACATGATCCTGGCAGCCGAAAAGGGCGACATCACCACCATCATCGGCGGAATCGCCCCGAACTGGGGGCCGTTCGGCAGTCTCGGCAACGAAGCGAAGATCATGATCGAAGTGGTCATGGCCGTCGCGATCCTCCTCTGCCTCGGCATCGCCATCTGGGGCGCCGCCAAGCAGCGCATCGGCGCGACCGCCCTGCGCGACACCTTCAGCGCGGAACAGGGCAAGGGCCTGATCGTGGCCGGCCTGACGGGCGTCTTCATCATCGGCTCGCTCGGCACGCTCTTCACGATCGTCTACGGAATGGCCGTCTAGCCGAACCACCGGGCCCGGCCGCACCCTGATGAGGAATCACCACACCGCGTCTGAGCGGACACGAGCGCTACCGTCGAACGACGCGGAGGGGGCGGACAGGCAGTGAGCAACGACGACCAGTACGGCGACGTGGGCGGCACCGGCCAGACCCGCACCCGCCTCCCGGACTACCCCGCCGACCCCTACTCCACCCCCCGCCGCACCCCCCGCCCCACCCGCGGCCTGGTCACGGTGGTCGGCGTGGTCGTCCTCCTCATCGCCGCCATCGCCTTCGCGAACCGCTCCGGCGACACCCCGGACACCTCCGCCGCGAACAAGCCCCCGGAAACCTCCCCCACGGCCCCGACGGGCACCCCCCCGGTCACCACCAAGACCGCGGGCATCCCGAAGAACTTCGCCCACGACGAACAGGGCGCCCAATCGGCGGCGGCAAACTACGCGGTCGCCCTGGGCTCGGACGCGATGTTCAACAAGAACACCCGCCACGCCCTGGTGGACGGCATCTACGCACCCCAGGCAGCCGCTGCTCTGAAGGGTCCGCAGGACGCGGCCTACAGTCCCGCCTTCCTGGCCCGACTCGGCCTCGACGCGAACGGCAATCCCCCTCAGGGCAGCACCTTCGTGACACGCGCCGTTCCCATCGGCACCCGCATCGAGAACTACAACCCGACCGCCGCGAAGGTCTCGGTCTGGTACACCGGCCTGATCGGGATGTCCGGCGACAAGTCCACCGATCCCGTCCGCACCACCTGGAAGACCTGGACCTTCGAACTGAACTGGGTGGCCGAGGACTGGAAGGTCGTCGACGACACGCAGCAGGACGGGCCGGCCCCGGTGCCCGGCGACGTCCCCGTCTCGACGTCCGACGACATGAGCAAGGCCATCAAGGAGTTCGGAGGGTTCACCTATGCCCGCTAGCTTCCCGCGCAGGCTGGGCGTGGTCGCCTCCGTCCACTTGGCACTCGCCGCGCTGGCCACACGGGCCTACGCCGCCCCGACCCCGACACCCACACCCACACCCACACCGGCAACCCCCCCTGGTACCGGCACCACACCCAGCCCGCAGGCCAGCAATGACCCTTGCGCCCTGCTGGACGGCCCCTCCAAGCAGTATTGCGAGGCCGACCGTGGAACAGGCAAGGGAACGGGATCAGGGCTCGCCCCCAGCGACGGGGCAGGCGACGCCATCAACCCCCTCTCCTCCCTCGCCAAGGGCTGCGCCGACGCCGCCGCCTGGATCGTCGGCAAACTCAGCGAAGCCGTCAAAAGCACCGCCAACGTCGACTTCACCAACCCCGCCTTCCTCCAGCAGTACGCCGTCGTCTTCGCCGCCTCCACCATCCTCACCCTCGTCCTCTGGCTCCTCGCCGTCACCAAGCGCGCCATCCGCGGCGTCCCCCTCGCCACCGCCCTCTCCGAAGCCATCGGCTTCCTCTGGCTGACCGTCCTGGCCTCCGCCTTCACCCCCCTGATCCTCTACACCGTCGTCTCCGCCACCGACGGCGTCACCGAGGTCATCGCCTCCGCCACCGGCAACCAGACCGACGTCTTCTTCGGCTCCTTCGCCGAAGCCCTCAAAAAGGGCGAGGACATCGGCGGCGGCCCGATCATGCTGATCGTCGTCGCCCTCGTCACCGTCCTCGCCGCCGGCGTGCTCTGGCTGGAGCTCGTCATCCGCGCCGCCCTCCTCTACGTCGGCGCCCTCCTCGGCACCGTCGTCTACGCCGGACTCGTCGACCGCAACATGTGGGGCCACGTCCGCCGCTGGGCGGGCATCATGATCGCCGTCATCCTCGTGAAGCCGGTCATCGTCGTCGTCCTCGGCCTCGCCGGCGCCCTCTCCGGCGACAAGGGCCCCAACGCCTTCTCCGCCGTCGTCTCCGGCCTCGCCATCATCCTCCTGGCGATCTTCGCCTCCGCCGCGATCTACCGCTTCGTTCCCGGCTTCGGCGACGAGATCGCCTCCGCCCGCTCCAACCGCTCCAAGGCCACCGACGGCGCCCAGGCCGCCGCCGTCATCAGCTCCCCCGCCTCCCTCGTCTCCCAGGGCATCAAGACCCACAGCAGCCGCGGCGGCGGAGGCGGCGCCCACCGCGCCGGCGGCTCGGGCGGCGGCGACGCCAACCAGATCTCCGGGGGCATGGCCGCCCACAGCAGCCGGGGCGGCTCGGGCGGCGGCTCCCTCCCCGCCCCCCCACCTCCGCCCCGCACCGGCTCCAGCACGAGGACCACCGGCAACACAGGAAACACAGGAGGTGACGGGCGTTGACGACCCAGTCCCACCAGCTCCACCCGGTCGCGCCCCGCCGCACGTATCTCATCGGCCGCGCCCGGCCGAACGCGATCGTCGGCAAGAACCGCGAAACCGGCGAGATCGCACTGATCATCGCCGGCGCGTTCTTCGGCATGATGAGCGGACTGCTCGTCCCCGACCTCACCCTGCGCATCGTCGCACTCGTCGGCTTCCCCCTCCTCGCCCTCGCGGCCGTGTACGTCCCCTACCGGGGCCGCACCTTCTACCGCTGGTTCGAGATCAGCCGCAGCTACAAGCGCACCCTGCGCCGCGGCACCACCTACCGCTCCTCCGCCATGGAAGCCGGCACCCGCGCCGCCGACGGCCGCGAGGTCGAGGTCGGCCCGCCCCCCGGCATCGGCCGCATCAACTGGCTCGCCGCCCCCTTCGGCCCCGACGAGATCGCCGTACTCCTCCACGCGGACCGCCGCACCGTCACCGCCGCCATCGAGATCGAGGGCCCCGGCGTCGGCCTGCGCGACAGCGAGGACCAGGAAGCCCTCGTCGACCGCTTCGGCACCCTCCTCAAGCACGTCGCCAACGGCGACGGCTTCGTCACCCGCCTCCAGATGCTCGCCCGCACCCTCCCGGCCGACCCCGACGCCCACGCCAAGGACGTCGCCCAACGCGGCGACACCCACGCCCCCGTCTGGCTGCGCGACTCCTACGACCAACTCCAGTCGATGGTGTCCACCTCCTCCGAGCAGCACCGCGCCTACCTCGTCGCCTGCATGCACTACACGCGCGAACTCGCCGCCGAGGCCCAGACCATCGCCCGCGCCGCCACCCCCCACAAGGGCCGCAAGCTCGACCGCGACGCCGGCCTCGCCATCGTCATGGCCCGCGAGCTCACCGACATCTGCGCCCGCCTCGCCGAAGCCGACATCCGCGTCCGCCAGCCCCTCGGCCAGGGCCGCCTCGCCTCCCTCGTGCACTCCATGTACGACCCCGACCACCCCATCGACCACATCCAGGCCATGACCAAGCGCAACGCCTGGCCCGCCGAGCTGGACGCCGTCGAACCCACCTACCTCCAGGCCAAGACCCGCGAGTCCTCCACCCGCGCCCCCTGGTGCCACGCCACCGCCTGGGTCAAGGAATGGCCCATGACCCCCGTCGGCGTGAACTTCCTCGCCCCGCTCCTCGTCCACACCCCCGACGTCATCCGCACGGTCGCCGTCACCATGGACCTGGAACCCACGGAAATCGCCATCGAGCGCATGCTCACGGAGAAGACGAACGACGAGGCCGACGCCTCCCGCGCCGCCAAGATGAACCGCACCGTCGACCCCCGCGACATCGCCGCCCACGGCCGGCTCGACCAGAGGGGTGAAGATCTCGCCAGCGGCGCTGCCGGGGTCAACCTCGTCGGGTACATCACGGTGTCCTCGCGTTCACCCGAAGCCCTCGCCCGCGACAAGCGCACCATCCGCGCCTCCGCCGGCAAGTCCTACCTGAAGCTCGAATGGTGCGACCGCGAGCACCACCGCGCCTTCGTCAACACCCTGCCGTTCGCCACCGGCATCCGACGCTAGCTGGAGGGAACGGCCGCCCCATGCGAGATCCCATGTCCGCCCTGACGGACGCCTTCACCAGCTTCCTGTTCGGCAAGGTCGAGACCACCCGCCTGCCCGTACGCACCTCCACCGGCCAGGCGCAGGCCGTCTACCTGCCCACCGCGGCCCCCGGCCTCGGCGACTCCGGCGTCATCATCGGCCGCGAGGTCTACAGCGGCAAGGGCTACATCTACGACCCCTTCCAGCTGTACGGCCAGCAACTCCCGGCCCCCCACTGGCTGGTCCTCGGCGAATCCGGCAACGGCAAGTCCGCCCTGGAGAAGACGTACGTCCTGCGCCAGCTCCGCTTCCGCGACCGCCAGGTCGTCGTCCTCGACGCCCAGGGCGAGGACGGCGTCGGCGAATGGAACCTCATCGCCCAGCAGCTGGGGATAACCCCCATCCGCCTGGACCCCATCGCCGCCAACGACGCCGGGATCCGCCTCAACCCCCTCGACCCGGCGATCACCACGACCGGCCAGCTCGCGCTGCTGCGCACCATCATCGAAGTCGCGATGGGCCACGGCCTCGACGAGCGCTCCGGCTTCGCCCTGAAGGTCGCCCACGCCTACGTCGTCGACACCATCCGCGACCGCCAACCCGTCCTCACCGACATCGTCGAACAACTGCGCCACCCCGAAGCCGAATCCGCCGAGGCCATGAACGTCGACATAGACGACGTCCGGGCCTGGGGCCTCGACGTCGCGCTCGTCCTCGACCGCCTCGTCGACGGCGACCTGCGCGGCATGTTCGACGGCCCCACCACCGTCGGCATCGACCTCGACGCCCCACTGATCGTCTTCGACCTCTCCCACATCGACCGCAACTCCATCGCCATGCCCATCCTCATGGCGATCGTCGGCGTGTGGCTGGAACACACCTGGATCCGCCCCGACCGCAAGAAGCGCATCTTCCTCGTCGAAGAGGCCTGGCACATCATCAACAGCCCCTTCGTCGCCCAGCTGTTCCAACGCCTCCTGAAGTTCGGCCGCCGCCTCGGCCTGTCCTTCGTCGCCGTCGTCCACCACCTCTCCGACGTGGTCGACGGCGCCGCCGCCCGCGAGGCCGCCGCCATCCTCAAGATGGCGTCCACCCGCACGATCTACGCCCAGAAGGCCGACGAGGCCCGCGCCACGGGTCGCGTCCTCGGCCTGCCCCGCTGGGCCGTCGAGATCATCCCGACCCTCACCCCCGGCATCGCCGTCTGGGACGTCAACGGCAACGTCCAGGTGGTCAAGCACCTGATCACCGAAGCCGAACGCCCCCTCGTCTACACCGACCGCGCGATGACGGAGTCCAGCCAACAGCTCCCCGACGAACTGCTGGCCGCCGAACTCGAAGCGGAGGAAAGAGCCCTGCTCATCGAACGCCACCGCCACGGCGGCCCCGGCTCGGCGACCACGGTGGCCTGACCATGTCCCACACCGACCGTACGCAGCCCCCCGCGCGCGGCGGCGGCGTCCCCGACGGGCTCCTGGTCGGGCTCCTGGCCTTCCTCATCGGGCTCGCCGTCCTGATCTGGTCGGCCACCGGCCTGTCCGCCCTCTTCGCGAAGGGCGCCTGGCCACAGACGGTCACCTTCACCCGCACCCCGGGGGCCGTCCGCTCCCTGATAGCGCAACCCCAGAACCTCGCGGCGGCCTGGCCGGACACCGACCCGAACTCCCTCTCCGGCTGGGGGCTGTTCTGGGGCCTGCTCATCGGCCAACTCCTGATCGTCCTGGTGCTGACGGTCTTCGTCATCGGCGTCATCGCCCGCACGAAGGCCCGCCGCACCCGCCCCCAACCCGAACCCCCCACCCCGGCCCCGCTCCCCCACCCCACACCCGCACCGGCCCCCAAGGCACCGGCGGCCAAGCCCCCCACCCCGACAACCCCACCCCCCACACCGACGCCCACGCCCACACCCACGGACGAGGCCTACCGCTACGGCTTCGGCTACGCCCCCACCCGCCCGACCCCGCCCGACCCCACGACGATCGGCACCCTCACCACCCAGACCCCGCAGCGGATCGGCTACGCACCCCCCGCCGAACGCCACCACCTCGCCACGCGCGCCATCGCCGCCGCCGAGGGCGCGGCCCTGGTGGTCACCTCCTCCCCCGCCCTCTGGGCGGAGACGAAGGACGCCCGCGCCAAACTCGGCCCGGTCCTCCTCTACGACCCCTCGCACCTGTGCGACACCCCGGCCCGCATGCACTGGAACCCCGCCGAGGGTTGCGCCGACCGCGACACCGCCGCCGCCCGAGCCACCACCCTGCTGGCCCCCGTACGGCCCTCGGCCCGCCTCGACAGCGCCGTCGCGGACACCGCGGAGACCCTCCTGCGCAGCTGGCTCCAAGCCGTCGCCGTCGACGGCCTCCCCTTCAAGCAGCTCGCCCGCTGGGCCCAGGGCAACGGCTCCCAGGAGCCCGTACGCATCCTGCGCACCCACCCGCAGGCCGCCCCCGGCGCCGCCGGCGAGCTGGAGAGCGCCCTCACCGCCCACCCTGAGCGCCGCGAACAGGCCCAGTACCTGACGGCCCGCGCCCTGTCCTGCCTGACCTCGATCCACATCCGCGAGGCCTGCACCCCGCACCGGACGGACGCCCTGACCCTCGCTTCGTTCGTCGCCGAAGGGGGCACCCTCTACGTGGTGGGCGAACCCCTCGAAGACCCCCGCACCCACCCGGGAGCGATGCCCCTCCTCACCGCGCTCGCCGCGGACGTGGTCGAGCACGGCCGCCGCATGGCCGCACGGTCATCCCCCGGCCGGCTCGACCCACCACTGACGCTGGTCCTGGAGGACATCGCGGCCGTGGCGCCGGTCCCCCAGCTCCCGGACCTCCTGGGGGACGAGACCCTGCCCCTCCTGGCCCTGTGCCGCAGCCGCGAACAGGCACGCACCCGCTGGCCGCACGCGACCTTCGCCTGAGCCCCTTCCCGCCCTACCCGCGGGGCCGGTCGAGGACGTACTCGTGCTCGTGCTTCCCGGCCCCGCCCTCCAGCTCCACCACGCGCCCGCTCGCCGCGAACCCGAAGCGCCGGTAGAAGGCGGCCGCCCGCGCGTTGTCCTCGTGCACGAAGAGCCGTACGCGTTCCAACGACGGCCCCTCCAGTGCCCAGGCCCACTCCACCCCGGCCACGAACAGGGCCTCGGTCAGCCCCGTACCGCGATGCTCAGGCCGCACGAACACGCCCACGACGTGCCCCTGGCCCCGCTCGACCGGATCCCCGAAGAAGTCGACGGTGCCGGCCTCCTCGACGAGGACGGTCACGGAGCCGACCCAGCGTCCGTCGGGCCCTTCCGCGATGAACTGCCGGGCACCCCGCCCCTCGGCGCCACCCGCCGTCCGCTCCTGCCAGTGCGCGTCGGGCTGCGCGGAGGCCCGCTCGAAGGTGTCCAGGAACGCCACCGGCGCCGCGGGATCCCTCAACGCGTCCAGCCGCAATTCCTTGACCTGCTGCCACTCCTCGGCCCGTACGGCCCGCACCACGTAGTCATTCATAACCATGGATCCTAGCCGGCCCCCACCGCCCCTTACCGACCCCTGAACGCAGAAAAGCCCCGCACCATAAGGTGCGGGGCTTTCCCACAATGATTGTTCGGCGGCGTCCTACTCTCCCACAGGGTCCCCCCTGCAGTACCATCGGCGCTGAAAGGCTTAGCTTCCGGGTTCGAAATGTAACCGGGCGT
>NZ_JBEZIB010000012.1:0-228714 GCF_040650855.1 Streptomyces sp. NPDC048606
CGCTTCCTTTGTACTCACCCTCTCGGGCTTTCCTCCGGGCTTTCGTTCTGTGTTCTTGCGTTTCCGACTCTATCAGACTCTTTCGGGCCCGATTTTCCTCGGCGCTTTCCAGGTTCTGCGCTTTCGCGCTTTCCCTTTCCGGCGTTTCCAACTCTACCAGATCATTTCCGCGCCGTTTTGCCGGACTTGGATTTGAATTCGGTGACCGTTGGGGGTCTGTGCCTTTCGACGCTCCGCTACGTTAGCGCTTTCCCCTTCCGGTTCATAATCGAGCCGGGCGGCGGGAATTCGGGCATGCCGAATAGGACCCCGCCAGGGGTAAGTCGTAGGTAGTGGTTTGGCCGCTCTGGGGGTCTGCTGATGGCAGTGCCCCGTTCAAGCGGCTCGGGCTACGTTAGGCGTCCGTGCGGGGCGAGTCAAGTTGTGCGGCGGCGCGGCGCGTGGGCGCGGTAGGGGCTGACCGTGGGGTCCCCCGTGATCCAGTAGCGGTACGGGTGGGCCGCGCCGGCGCCGCCCACTCCCGTGCGCGGGCCGTTGCTCACCAGCTCGGGTGAGGTGGGGGTGCCGGCGAGCAGGGAGAGGGGTGCTTCGGGTCCCGCGCACAGGTCGGTGCCGTCCAGTGAGCGGTCCACGTCCAGGGCCGTGGCGAGGCGTGCCGGGCCTTTGGCGAGTTCGCGCGGGGTTCTGGCCGAGATCCGGCGTTTGGACGCGAGGTCGGCGCCCACGGTGATCTCCCCCGCGCGCAGCAGTACGCCGCTCGCGTGGTCCGGGGGGCCGCACACCAGGTTGAGGCTGAACCACATGCCGTAGATGAAGTAGACGTACGCGTGTCCGGGCGGGCCGAACATCGACGCGTTGCGGGCCGTGCGGCCGCGGTAGGCGTGGGAGCCGGGGTCCGCGGCGCCCTCGTAGGCCTCCACCTCGGTGATGCGCAGTTCGAGGGGGCCGTCCGGGGTGCGGCGGACGAGGACGCGTCCGAGCAGGTCGGGGGCCACGGTGAGGACCGGGCGGTCGAAGAAGGACCGGCCCAAGGGCGTACGGTCGGGGCGCGCGCTCATCCGGTCGAGCGTAGTGGACGGCGTACGCGTGCAACCGGGGCCTAAGGTTCCGCGTTGGTAAGGGGTAGGCCGCCGGCCTGTCGTTTCCGTAGGTCCGTAATCCGTATCAGGGGAGTTTGAGCATGGGGTTCAGGAAGCTGTTCGCGAGCCTGGGTGCCGGTGGTGCTTCGGTGGACACGATCATCACCGAGCCGAACGTCGTGCCGGGCGGGATCGTCCAGGGTGAGGTCCGGATCCAGGGCGGGTCCGTCGAGCAGCAGATCGAGGGGCTGTCCGTGGGCCTGCAGGCGCGGGTGGAGGTGGAGGGCGGCGACGGCGAGTACAAGCAGGACGTCGTCTTCACCAAGCAGCGTCTCGGTGGTGCGTTCAAGGTGCAGGCGGGTGCCCTGCACGTGGTGCCGTTCGGGCTGGAGATCCCGGCGGAGACGCCGATCACCCACTTCGGGGGGCAGCACCTGCACGGGATGAACATCGGTGTGAGCACTGAGCTGGAGATCGCGCGCGCCGTGGACGCGGGCGACCTGGACCCGATCAACGTGCACCCGGTGCCGGCGCAGCAGGCGATCCTCGACGCGTTCCGGCAGCTGGGCTTCACGTTCCGCAGTGCGGACATGGAGCGCGGGCACATCCGGGGGACGCGGCAGACGCTGCCGTTCTACCAGGAGATCGAGTTCCTGCCGCCGGCGCAGTACCGGGGGCTGAACCAGGTCGAGCTGACCTTCGTCTCGGACGGTCGCGAGATGGACGTCGTGCTGGAGATGGACAAGAAGCCGGGGCTGTTCAGCGAGGGCAGTGACACGTACCGCTGCTTCCAGGTGGGGCTGCAGTCCTACGAGGGGACCGACTGGGCGGCGTACCTGAACCAGTGGATCGCCTCGGTCGGTTCGCAGCGCAACTGGTTCTAGGCTCGGGAGCTCGGGGCCGTACGCGCGCCACGCGTACGCGCGTGCGGCCTTTACCCCTCATCCCGAGCGATCCAGGAGGAACAGCAGTGGCCGAGCAGAACAGGGCGCCCCTTCCGCACGCCTTCCACCCCGAGGTGGAGGCCTTCACCGTGACCAGCGCGGATCTCGCGCCGGGTGCGGAGCTGGCCGCGGCGCAGGTGCTGACGGGGGGCAACGTCTCGCCGGAGCTGCGGTGGGAGGGCTTCCCCGAGGGCACGAAGAGCTTCGCGGTGACGTGCTTCGACCCGGACGCGCCGACGGGCAGCGGATTTTGGCACTGGGTGCTGTTCGACCTGCCCGTGTCGGTGACCTCGCTGCCGGCAGGGGCGGGCAGCGGTGACTTCGAGGGTCTGCCGGAGGGGGCCGTGCACGTACGGAACGACTACGGCACCCGGGACTTCGGTGGTGCGGCTCCGCCGCGCGGGGAGCGGCACCGGTACGTGTTCACGGTGTACGCGGTGGACACGGAGGAGCTGGGGCCGGACGAGGATTCCTCGCCGGCGGTGGTCGGGTTCCATCTGCGCTTCCACGCCATCGGTCGTGCGCAGCTGATCGGTGAGTACGCGTCGCCGGTCGGCTGATCTTCGCCGAGCGTTTGCCCGGTCCTGGTCTAAGGAAGGCCAGGACCGGGCATTTTTATTGCGTTGTCCCGCGTGGCGCGCGCGGCCAGAGTGGTTGCGGGCCCTGCCGCCAGGGTGGTCGCGGGCCTGCGCACGGGAGGTGGGCGAGATGCGGGACACGCTGGTGCTGAATGCGAGCTTCGAGCCGCTGTCGACGGTGACCCTGAATCGGGCCGTGGTCCTGGTGCTCCAGGACAAGGCCGTGGTCGAACAGTCGCATCCCGAGCTGCGCGTGCGCGCGGCCACGATGGAGTTGCCGATGCCGCGGGTGATCAGGCTCTGCCGGTACGTGCGGGTGCCCTTCCGAAGACATGCTCCCTGGTCACGGAGGGGGGTGTTGGTCCGGGACCAACACCGGTGCGCGTACTGCGGGAAGCGCGCGACGACCGTGGACCACGTACTGCCGCGGGCCCAGGGCGGTGGGGACACGTGGTTGAACACGGTGGCCTCCTGTGCCGAGGACAACCACCGCAAGGCGGCGCGGACGCCGGAGGAGGCGGGGATGCCGCTGTTGCGCAAGCCCTTCGTGCCGTCCCCGGCGGACGCGATGCTGCTGGCCCTGGGGGTCGGGGGGCAGGACGGGTTGCCGGAGTGGCTGGCCCGGTCCGCCTAGTCCGCTCGCGCTGGACGGCGTAGGTCTTCTACGTCGTTCAGCGGAGCAGGAGTTGGGCGATGGCGATGAGGCCCACCGTGACGATCACGGCGCGCAGGGCGGTGGGCGGGAGCTTGCGGCCGACCTTGGCTCCGATCTGGCCGCCGAGGGTGGAGCCGACGGCGATGAGCAGCACGGCGGTCCAGTCGAAGTCGGCGACGAAGAGGAAGAAGACGGCCGCGATGCCGTTGACGAGGGCGGCCAGGATGTTCTTGACGGCGTTGATCCGTTGCAGGTCCTCGTTGAGCAGCAGCCCCATGAGGCCGATGTAGAGGACGCCCTGGGCGGCGCCGAAGTAGCCGCCGTAGGCGCTGGAGAGCAGCATGCCGGTCAACAGGGCCGGGCCGCCGTCGGGGTGGGATCCGGGTCCGCCGGTGGCTTCCCGGCGGCGGCGCAGGGCCGCGGCGAGGCGGGGCTGGAGGACGACGAGCACCAGGGCCACCGCGATGAGGACGGGCACGATCGTGTCGAACGAGTCCGAGGGCAGGGTGACCAGGAGGACGGCGCCCGCGAGGCCTCCGACGAGGGAGACGGCTCCGAGGCGCAGGACGCGGCCGCGCTGGCCCTTCAGTTCCTTGCGGTAGCCGATGGCTCCGCTGATGGAACCGGGCACCAGGCCGAGGGTGTTGGAGACGTTGGCGGTCACCGGGGGCAGCCCGATGCCGAGGAGGACCGGGAACGTGATGAGGGTGCCGGAACCGACGATGGTGTTGATCGTGCCTGCGCCGATTCCGGCGGCGAGGACCGCGAGCGCTTCCCAGATGGACATGGACATGGACAGAGCCATCCCCTTCGAGTGAGTGGGTCGCCTCCCCGCCATGAAGGTCGAGGGGCCTCACCGATCATGCACGAGGGGAGGGTCGCTCAGTCGATGGGGGGCTGCTCCCGGCGTTCGGCGGCGGCGCCGCCCTCGGGGGCCGCCTTGCCGGGGTTCTGCGGGTTGAACCCGCTCGAACCGCCCGCCAGGGGGCCGAAGTTGCCCATGGCGCCCGAGAGGCCCTTGAGCGCGTCACCGATCTCGCTGGGCACGATCCAGAGCTTGTTGGCGTCGCCCTCGGCGATCTTCGGGAGCATCTGGAGGTACTGGTAGGCGAGGAGCTTCTGGTCGGCGTCGCCGGCGTGGATGGACTCGAAGACCGTACGGATGGCCTGGGCCTCGCCCTCGGCCTTCAGCGCGGCGGCCTTGGCCTCGCCCTCGGCGCGCAGGATGGAGGACTGCTTCTCGCCCTCGGCGCGCAGGATCTCGGACTGGCGGACGCCCTCGGCCTGGAGGATGGCGGCGCGCTTGTCGCGGTCGGCGCGCATCTGCTTCTCCATCGAGTCCTGGATGGAGGTCGGCGGCTCGATGGCCTTGAGCTCGACGCGGTTGACGCGGATGCCCCACTTGCCGGTGGCCTCGTCGAGGACCCCGCGCAGGGCGGCGTTGATCTCCTCGCGGGAGGTGAGGGTCCGCTCCAGGTCCATGCCGCCGATGATGTTGCGCAGCGTGGTGACGGTGAGCTGCTCGATGGCCTGGATGTAGCTGGCCACCTCGTAGGTCGCGGCGCGGGCGTCCGTCACCTGGTAGTAGATGACCGTGTCGATGTTGACGACCAGGTTGTCCTGGGTGATGACGGGCTGGGGCGGGAACGGGACGACCTGTTCGCGCAGGTCGATCCGGTTGCGGATGGAGTCGATGAAGGGGACGACGATGTTGAGGCCGGCGTTGAGGGTGCGCGTGTAGCGGCCGAACCTCTCGACGATGGCCGCGCTGGCCTGCGGGATCACCTGGATCGTCTTGACCAGGGCGATGAAGACCAGAACCACCAGGATGATCAGGACGATGATGATCGGTTGCATGCGGTTCCCCGTGCCCTTCCGGCTGTCTGTGCTGCCCCGTTGATCGGAGTCTCGCAGACCCCGGGGCCGCGGGTCGGCTGCTTTCTCACATCACGACTGCGGTGGCCCCGTCGATGTCGACGACGTCGACGGACTGGCCGGGTTCGAAACTGGTGTCCGAGTCCAGGGCCCGGGCGGACCAGACCTCGCCGGCGAGCTTGATGCGTCCCCCGCTGCCGTCGACGCGTTCGAGGACGACGGCGGACCTGCCCTTCAACGCGTCGATGCCGCTGCGGTGTTGGGGGCGCTGGTGGCGGTGGCGGTTGGCGATCGGGCGGACGACGGCGATGAGCGCCACCGACACGATCACGAACACCAGGACCTGGGCCACCACTCCCCCGCCGAGGGCCGCCGTGACGGCGGCCGCGACCGCGCCGACGGCGAACATGCCGAATTCCGGCAGTGCCGTCAGGACCAGGGGGATGCCCAGTCCGACCGCGCCGATGAGCCACCACACCCATGCGTCGATGTCCACATGGTCATGGTAGGTCGGGTGGGCGCGGTCCGGACAGGGCGCGGGGAGGTGCGGATCTAACGCAGGGGCAGGCCCTGGGCCGTCCAGCGGTCGTGTTCGTTGCGCTCGACGACCAGCGGGAGGCCGAAGCAGAGCGAGAGGTTGCGGGAGGTCAGTTCGAGGTCGATGGGACCGGCGGTGACGACCTTGCCCTGGCGGATCATCAGGACGTGGGTGAAACCGGGGGCGATCTCCTCGACGTGGTGCGTGACCATGACCATGGAGGGGGCGAGCGGGTCGCGGGCGAGGCGGCCGAGGCGGCGTACGAGGTCCTCGCGGCCGCCGAGGTCGAGGCCGGCGGCGGGCTCGTCGAGGAGGAGCAGCTCGGGGTCGGTCATCAGCGCGCGGGCGATCAGGGTGCGCTTGCGCTCGCCCTCGGAGAGGGTCCCGAACTTGCGGTCGAGGTAGTCGGACATGCCGAGGCGGTCCAGGAAGGCGCGGGCGCGCTGCTCGTCGACGTCCTCGTACTCCTCCTGCCAGGTCGCGGTCATGCCGTAGGCGGCGGTGAGCACGGTCTCCAGCACGGTCTGCCGCTTGGGCAGCTTGTCGGCGAGGGCGATGCCGGCGACGCCGATGCGCGGGCGCAGCTCGAACACGTCGGTCCCGGGCTTGCCGAGGGTGCTGCCGAGGATCGTGGTCGTGCCCTTGGTGGGGAAGAGGTAGCTGGAGGCGAGGTTCAGCAGCGTGGTCTTGCCGGCGCCGTTGGGGCCGAGGATCACCCAGTGCTCCCCCTCCTTCACCGACCAGGAGACCTGGTCCACCAGAGCCCGGCCCTCGCGGACCACGGATACGTCCACCAGCTCCAGAACATCGCTCATGAGCGTGTTGTCACCCCTTGCAGTCACGGTTCTCTGTGCGCCGGCAGGCGCAGCCCCAGGGGAAAACCTACGCCACTCCGGAAGGGCTCCGGGCGCCAGGCCGGGTGCGGGGCCGGATCCGTAAAGTGGGGGGATGCTTTTCGAACCACGTTCAGGGCGGTTGGCCGCCTGGGGGAACGCGCTGTTGGCCGGTCTGGTCTCGCCCGACGAGGCCGTGTCGTCGATCGTGGGCGAGGACGCCGCGCACCGGGTGTCCGGGCTGCCGGGTGAAGCGGGGCCGGTCGGTCTGTCGCTGGCGCTGGGGCGGTTGCGGGCGCTGGGGGTGAGCGGGCTGCGGGTGGCGCTGCCGGCGCCGGGGCACCCGCTGGGGCTGAGCGGACCGGCGGAGTTCAACGCGCGCGCCCTGGAGGCCGAGGAGGCGGTGGTGTGCGCGGGGGCGGCGCTGGGTCTGGTGCCGGAGGTCACGGAGGTGGGCCCGGCGGGTGACGTGCACGTCTCGGTGGTGTGGCACTGCCTGCCGGTACGGGAGGCCCCGCCGGCGGACGTGCCGTCGCTGGGCGAGGCCGAGCGGGAGCTGGCGGAGGCGGTGCGGGAGGCGACGACGGTGCTGACCCGGCTGGACGTGGCGGCGTCGGGGCCGGTGGCCGACGCGGCGCTGTCGGCGTACCGGGCGCGGGCGGAGGCGGGGCGGGAGGTCCTGGCCCCGGGGTATCCGCCGCGGGCGGTGCGGGTGCTGGCGTTGGCGCAGCGCGTGGACCTGCTGGTGTCGCTGGCGTACGAGAGGGGGCACGGGGGCGCCGTGGCGGCCTCGGAGATGGCGGCGCGGGCGGAGGCGCTGCGGCCGGTGGAGCGGGTGGCCCGGCGGGCCCTGGTGGCGGCGTACAACGCGGCGGTGGAGGAGCGCGAGCGGGGCTGAGCCCCGGGGGCGCGGAGCGGGGCCCGCACGGACGCGGGGCCGGGCGCGGAGCGGCCGGGGGCGTCGGGCGGCCCCGGGCGCAGGGCCGGGTACGGGGCGGGGCCCGCGCGGAGCGGCCCCGCTTCCCGGGGAGAGTGGGGGGAAGCGGGGCCGGCGGGCCCGTGCGGGGGCGGGCCCGGAGGGGATCAGGCGTTGACGCCGGTGTTGCCCCAGGCTCCGTTGAGCAGGCCGATCACGTTGACGGTGTTGCCGACCACGTTCACGGGGACGTGCACGGGGACCTGGAGCAGGTTCCCGGAGGCCACGCCGGGCGAGTTCAGGGCCTCGCCCTCCGCGGACGCACCGCCGTGCGCCGAGGAGACACCGGCGCCGGCGGCGACGAGGCCGCCCGCGATCATGGTGACGGCTGCGGCCTTCTTGAAGTTCTTCACGTTCTCGTCCTCCACTACGTCTGCCGCGACCAGCCGTCGCGGCACGGTATGGAGAACGGCGGCCCGCCTCCGCGGATACGCCATGTGGGCTACATACACCCGACCGTATGAATCTCCGTTGAGGCGATTAGCCGTCCGGTCAGTCGGTGATCCCGTGCCTGACCGCCCACAACGCTGCCTGGGTGCGGTCCGAGAGGTCCAGCTTCATCAGGATGTTCGACACGTGCGTCTTGACCGTCTTCTCGGAGAGCACCAGGGCGCGGGCGATCTCGCGGTTGGAGCGCCCGTCCGCGATCAGGCCGAGGACCTCGCGCTCGCGCTCGGTCAGGGCGCCGGGTCGGCCGGCGCCGGCGGGCTGGTCGTCCTGGGCGAGGAGGACCTCGGCGACCTCCGGCTGGAGCAGGACGTGGCCGGCGTGCACGGAGCGGATGGCGGCGGCCAGGGCGTCGGGGTCGATGTCCTTGTAGACGTATCCCGCGGCGCCGGCGCGCAGGGCGGGGACGACGGTGCGCTGTTCGGTGAAGCTGGTGACGATCAGGACGCGGGCGTCCGAGTCGGTGCCGCGCAGCCTCCGCAGGGCCTCGATGCCGTCGGTGCCGGGCATCTTGACGTCCATGAGGATCACGTCGGGCCGCAGTTCCCCGGCGCGGGCGACGCCCTCGGCGCCGTCGCAGGCCTCGCCGACCACCTCGATGTCCTCCTGGACCTCCAGGAAGGTGCGCAGGCCGCGGCGGACCACCTGGTGGTCGTCGACGATCAGGACGCGGATGCGGCCGGGGGCCGGGGCGGGGGTGTCAGCCACCGGGGACCTCCATCTCGATGGTGGTGCCCGTACCGGGCTCCGAGCGGACGTCCAGTCGGCCTCCGGCCCCGCTCGCGCGGTCCCGCATGGAGACGAGCCCGAGGTGGCGGCCGGCGGTGCGGACGGTGGAAGGGGTGAAGCCGCGGCCGCGGTCGCGCACGCGCAGCACGGCCCCGCCCTGCGGGGTGCGGGCGAGGGTGACCTCGACCCGGTCGGAGCCGGAGTGGCGCAGGGCGTTGTGGAGGGCCTCCTGGGCCACGCGCAGGACGGCTTCCTCCTGGGCTGCGGGCAGGGCCCGTACGCCGTCGCAGGTGAAGGTGACGTGTGCCTCGTGGGCCCGGTCGAGGACGCGGACGTGGTTGCGCAGGGTGGCGACGAGGCCGTCCTCGTCCAGCGCGGCGGGGCGCAGCTCGGTGACGGCGGCGCGCAGCTCGTCGGCGGCCTCCGCAGCGAGGGCGGCGACCTGCTGGAGCTCGCCCTTGGCGCGGGCGGGGTCCCGGTCGACGAGGGTGGCGGCGGCCTGGGCGGTCAGGCGCAGGGAGAACAGCTTCTGGCTGACGGCGTCGTGCAGCTCGTGGGCGAGGCGGGAGCGCTCCTCGGCGATGGTCAGCTCGCGGCCGCGTTCGTAGAGGCGCGCGTTGGTCAGGGCGAGGGCGGCGTGCTGCGCGAGGAGGGAGAGGAGCTCCTCGTCCTCGTCGGTGAAGCCCCGGCGCGGGCCGGGGTCGGCGGGGGCGGGGGCGCCGGGGTCGTCGCCGGCTCCCTCGGGGGTCCTCTTGTTCGCGAGGAAGAGCGCGCCGAGGGTCTCCTCGCCGTCCCGGATCGGCATGCCGAGGAAGTCGGCCATCTCGGGGTGCGCGGCCGGCCAGCCGCCGAAGCGGGGGTCCCGGCGGACGTCGGCCAGGCGCTCGGGGCCGTCCTGGTGGAGCATCGCGGCGAGGATGCCGTGCTGGCGGGGCAGGGGGCCGATGCGGCGCCACTGTTCCTCGCTCACCCCGTCCACGACGAACTGGGCGAAGCCCCCGTGGTCGTCGGGGACCCCGAGGGCGGCGTACTCGGCGTCGAGCAGTTCCCGGGCCGAGGCGACGATCGTGCGCAGGACGTCGTGGACCTCCAGGTGGCGGCTCATGGCGAGCAGCGCACTGCTGACGGCGGCCAGTCCCGTACAGGGTCCGTTGTGCATGGGGTCACCGTACCGGCGGCCCTGACCTGCGGGATCGGGCCCGGGACGTAGGGCTGGGGACGGGGGCCGTCGTGCGCGGGGAGGGGATGCGGGGGTGTGGGGTCTGCCCTGGGGATGAGGGACCGGGGGGATCGGGTCGTCCTCAAGGAGGAGTTCGCTCACGCATTGCATTGCGAGTGCAACTCTGAGTGAGAGTGACGTAGGGGTGGTGTGAGCCCCGGCATAGGACGCACATCACTTACGAAGCTCCGTAGTGGACGGGTAAAGGCTCTGTCAGTGCGGGCGTACGTAGCTCCGGGGCCCGAATCAGGGTGTCTGCGGCGGCCCCTGATCCACTAAGCGGGATCGTACGTCACACCTTTGCCAGGGGATTTTGCCGCCGCTAAGAATGTCGACGTCGCACAGCGCCGCGGATCCCGGATCCACACGGCGCTTTCCTGCGGCCCCCGCTATTCGAAGAGGTTGCCCCGCCATGTCTGCTTCCAGCACTCCCGGTCACAGTCGTCTGACGAAGGCACACAAGCTGTCCCTCGCCGGTGTCGCCACCCTCGGCGCCTCCGCGCTCGCCTTCTCCCTCGTCCCGGCCGGCGCCACCACGGTCGCCGCCCCCGTGGAGAGCACGAACGTGGCCATGGCCCCGGTCGCGTGGAGCCAGTCGGTACAGCAGAACCTCACCGCGCAGCAGGTCGTGGCGAACAAGGCCGCCCAGGACGACGCGAAGGCCAAGGCCGAGGCGCAGGCGAAGGCGAAGGCGGACCGCGAGGCCAAGGCCGCCGCGAGCCGTTCCGCGGCCCGCACCCCGGTCTTCGCGAACAACCTCGACGGTTGGATCAAGGAAGCGCTCTTCATCATGAAGCGCGAGGGCATTCCCGGCACGTACGCGGGCATCCACCGCAACATCATGCGCGAGTCGAGCGGCAACCCCCGCGCGATCAACAACTGGGACATCAACGCGCAGAACGGCATCCCGTCGAAGGGCCTGCTCCAGGTCATCAAGCCGACCTTCGCCGCGTACCACGTCAAGGGCACCAAGTTCGACCAGTACGACCCGGTCGCGAACATCGTCGCCGCGTGCAACTACGCCGCCGACCGCTACGGCTCCATGGACAACGTGAACAGCGCCTACTAGGCCGCGCCCCACGGATCCCCCATGCGCCTCAGGGCGGCCCCCGGAACCTTCCGGGTGCCGCCCTGAGGCGTTTCGCGTGCGCGGGCGCGGGCGCCGGGACCCGCAGGTCCCGGCCTCCGTCACTTGCGCATGACCTCCGGCTCGTGGCGGCGCAGGAGGCGGGCCACCAGGAAGCCGCAGGCGATGCCGAGCAGCAGCAGGACGGTGATGTTGAGGCTCCACTGCCCGATCGTGGCGTCCCACAGCGGGTCGGTGTTGAGCGGGTTGTCGGCGTCCCACGGCGGCATGAGCTTGCCGAGGTTCAAGGTGGTGCCGGCGGCGGCGATGGCCCAGCGGGAGGGCATCAGCCAGGCGAACTGCTCCAGGCCCGGGGAGTCGTAGACCTGGAAGAGGATGCCGGTGAAGACGACCTGGACGATCGCGAACATGACGAGCAGCGGCATGGTCTTCTCGGCCGTCTTGACGAGCGAGGAGATCACGAGGCCGAACATCATCGAGGTGAAGCCGAGCGCGATCACCGACAGGCAGATCTCGACGGCCGGCGGCATGACCAGGCCCTCCAGCGGCAGGTCGCGCGGGAAGAAGCCGATGGCGCAGATGATGACGCCCTGGAGGGCCGTGATGAAGCCGAGGACGATCACCTTCGACATCAGGTACGCCGACCGGGACAGGCCGGTCGCGCGTTCCCGTTCGTAGATGACCCGTTCCTTGATCAGCTCGCGGACGGAGTTCGCGGCGCCGGAGAAGCACATGCCGACCGCGAGGATCAGCATGATCGTGCCCGCGTCGCCGTTGAACCGGGACGGGGCCACCGGCGGGGCCAGGCCGAACTTCGCGGGGATCACCGTGGAGACCACGCCGAGGACGGCGGGCAGCAGCACCATCAGCGCGAGGAAGCCGGGGTCCGAGGCGATGACGGAGACGTAGCGGCGGATCAGCGTCCACAGCTGCGAGCCCCAGCCCTGCGGCTTCGGCGGGTTCATCTGCTGCGGCGACGGCATGGCCACGGGCTGCGGGGCGACCTGGTCGAGCTCGGCGGCGTACAGCTGGTAGTGCTGCGAGCCCTTCCAGCGGCCGGCCCAGTCGTAGTCGCGGTAGTTCTCGAAGGCGGAGAACACGTCGGCCCACGTGGTGTAGCCGAAGAAGTTCAGCGCCTCGTCCGGGGGGCCGAAGTAGGCGACGGATCCGCCCGGGGCCATGACCAGCAGCTTGTCGCACAGGGCCAGCTCGGCGACGGAGTGGGTGACGACGAGCACGGTGCGGCCGTCGTCGGCGAGGCCGCGCAGCAACTGCATGACGTCGCGGTCCATGCCCGGGTCGAGGCCGGAGGTGGGCTCGTCCAGGAAGATCAGCGAGGGCTTGGTGAGCAGCTCCAGGGCCACGGACACGCGCTTGCGCTGACCACCCGAGAGCGAGGTGATCTTCTTGTCCTTGTGGATGTCGAGCTTGAGCTCGCGCAGCACCTCGTCGATGCGGGCGGCGCGCTCGGACTCGGCGGTGTCGCCGGGGAAGCGGAGCTTGGCCGCGTACTTCAGGGCCGTGCTGACCTTCAGTTCCTTGTGCAGGATGTCGTCCTGCGGGACCAGGCCGATGCGCTGGCGGAGCTCCGCGAACTGCTTGTACAGGTTGCGGTTGTCGTAGAGGACGTCGCCCTGGTCGGCGGGCCGGTAGCCGGTGAGCGCCTTCAGCAGGGTGGACTTGCCGGAGCCGGAGGGGCCGATGACGCCGATGAGCGACTTCTCCGGGACGCCGAAGGTGACGTCCTTGAGGATCTGCTTGCCGCCGTCGACCGTGACCGTGAGGTGGCGGGCCGAGAAGGAGACGTCACCGGTGTCGACGAACTCCTCGAGGCGGTCGCCGACGATCCGGAAGGTGGAGTGGCCGACGCCCACGATGTCGTTCGGGCCCAGGAGCGCGGTGCCGGACTTGGCGAGCGGCTGGCCGTTGACGTAGGTGCCGTTGTGGCTGCCGAGGTCGTGGATCTCGAAGCGGCCGCCGGGCATCGAGCGGAACTCGGCGTGGTGGCGGGAGACCTGGAGGTCGGAGACCACCAGCTCGTTCTCCAGGGCACGACCGATGCGCATGACGTGGCCCAGCGAGAGCTGGTGGAACGTCGTCGGGCTGCGGTGGTCGACGTGGGCGGGCCCGGACGACTGCGCGGCCGGCGCGTTCTGCTGCGGGGGCACGTACGGCTGCTGCTGGGCCTGCTGCGGCTGCTGCTGTTCCCAGGGCTGCTGCGCCACCGGGGCCTGGTAGGCCGGAGCCTGCTGAGCGGCGGCGGCCGGCGCCTGGTAGGCGTGCTGCTGCGCGCCGGCGGCGCTCGGGTCCAGCCGGGGGCCGTCCGTCGCGTTGCCCAGGTGGACCGGCGTACCGGGCACCAGTTCGGCCTGCTGGACCCGGGCGCCGCGCACGTAGGTGCCGTTGGTGCTGCCGTGGTCCTCGATGCTCCAACCCCGGCCGTCCCAGCTGATGGTGGCGTGCCGCCACGACACCCGGGCGTCGTCGATCACCATGTCTCCCTGGGGATCGCGCCCCAGCGAGTACGACCTGGACGGATCGAGCGTCCAGGTCCTTCCGTTCAATTCCAGTACGAGTTCCGGCACTCCAGCCCCACTTAAGTCCCCCGAGAATCCCCCTGACGTCAGGGAGTCTAGGGATGGCGAACATCCGGGGGAACTATTTCAGGCCTTGGGCCACATGTGGAATCGGGGCCTTCCACACGCGTCCGCGGCTGTCCTTCGGCGGGGGCGAAAGTGACCCGGAGAGTGAAATACGGGACTTCTCGACCGGCGTCCACGTCAGCTACCGCCCGGTAGTAATTCGGGGGGCTCCGGACGCGCGACGCGTTCACTGGGTGGGACGGGGGTCGGGTCCCGGGGACGGGGAAGATACGGTGAGGTCACCATGAGCGCTTCGCAGACCTCCGAGGTCCCCACCCTCCTCGTCAAGATCTTCGGCAAGGACCGTCCCGGGATCACCGCCGGGCTGTTCGACACCCTCGCCGCCTACTCCGTCGACGTCGTCGACATCGAGCAGGTCGTCACCCGTGGCCGCATCGTCCTGTGCGCCCTCGTCACCCATCCCACGGCCGGTACGGAGGGTGAGCTGCGGGCCACCGTCCACAGCTGGGCCGAGTCCCTCAAGCTGCAGGCCGAGATCCTCTCGGGCACCGGTGACAACCGGCCGCGCGGCAGTGGCCGTTCCCACGTCACGGTGCTGGGGCACCCGCTCACCGCGGAGTCCACCGCCACCATCGCCGCCCGCATCACCGAGGGCGGCGGCAACATCGACCGCGTCTTCCGCCTGGCCAAGTACCCGGTGACGGCGGTCGAGTTCGCCGTCTCGGGCGTGGAGACCGAGCCCCTGCGCACCGCCCTGGCCACCACCGCCGCGCAGATCGGGGTGGACGTGGCCGTGGTGTCGGCCGGGCTGCACCGCCGGGCGCAGCGGCTCGTCGTCATGGACGTGGACTCGACGCTGATCCAGGACGAGGTCATCGAGCTGTTCGCCGCGCACGCGGGCTGCGAGGCCGAGGTCGCCGAGGTGACCGAGCGGGCCATGCGCGGAGAGCTGGACTTCGAGCAGTCCCTGCACGCCCGGGTGGCGCTGCTGGCGGGGCTGGACGCGTCGGTGGTGGACAAGGTCCGCTCCGAGGTGCGGCTGACGCCCGGGGCGCGGACCCTGATCCGGACCCTGAAGACGCTGGGCTACCAGGTGGGCGTGGTCTCGGGCGGGTTCACGCAGGTCACGGACGACCTGCGGGAGCGGTTGGGGCTCGACTTCGCCTCGGCCAACACGCTGGAGATCGTCGACGGCAGGCTCACCGGTCGGGTCACGGGCGAGATCGTGGACCGTGCGGGCAAGGCCCGGCTGCTGCGCCGCTTCGCCGGCGAGGCGGGCGTGCCGCTGGCGCAGACGGTGGCGATCGGCGACGGGGCCAACGACCTCGACATGCTGAACGCGGCCGGCCTCGGCGTGGCCTTCAACGCGAAGCCGGTGGTCCGCGAGGCGGCGCACACCGCGGTGAACGTGCCGTTCCTGGACGCGGTGCTGTACCTGCTGGGGATCACCCGGGAAGAGGTCGAGGCCGCCGACCTGGCGTGAGCGGTCTCCCGACGACGTACGGACGAGGAACGGGCGGGCCCCGGCGTGATCGCGCCGGGGCCCGCCCGTTGTCGTCCGCGCGGCGCGCGCGGGCCCGTCTCAGTGTTCCTTCGGCGTCCAGAAGTCGAGCAGGGTGCCGACCCCGGGTTCGAGGGACTTCCACGAGCCGGTGAAGGAGACGACGGCCAGCGCGGCGGTCGGGAATCCGCTGCGGCCCATCCGGGCCAGGGTGTCGCCCTCCGCGCGCCCGGCGAGGACGTCGGCGAGGGCGTGCATGCCGGGGTTGTGGCCGATGACGAGCAGGTCGGCGACCTCGTCGGAGGTCTCGTTCAGCAGGGCGATGAGCTCGCCCGGGGAGGCGTCGTAGATCCGCTCTTCGTAGACGGTCCTGGGCCGGTGCGACAGTTCCTGGACGGCGAGCTTCCACGTCTCCCGGGTGCGGGCGGCGGTGGAGCAGAGGGCCAGGTCGAAGGTGATGCCGGTCTCGGCGAGCTTCAGCCCGGCGGCCGGTGCGTCCTTGCGTCCGCGTTCCGCGAGCGGGCGGTCGTGATCGGCGACCTGGGGCCAGTCGGCCTTGGCGTGCCGGAGGAGGGCGATCCTGCGGGGTGTGTCGGCGCTCATGGCTCCCAGCTTCGCATGAAACGAGCCACGGGGCGCAGGGTGTTGAGGGACCACCACCCGGGGGTGCGGCGCACCCCGGCGCACGCGGATCAGCCGACGGCGCGCAGCAGCTGGTGCGTGACGTGGACCAGGCCGGAGGCCTCTTCGGTGGCGGCCTGGGCCTCGCCGGAGCCGGCGAGCAGGAGCAGCAGGAGGCCGAAGGCGAGCGCGGGCAGGGCCAGGGTCCACCAGTGCAGTCGGGTGCTCGCGCCGGCGCCCGCGCGGGAGGCGCGGCGGGCGGAGCGGGCCGGGCGGGCGGCGCCGTCGGCGGCGCGGCGGGCCGCGCGGACGGTCGGGGTGTGCCGGGGCGACCCGGGGAGCGGGGCGGCGAGGGGCGGGGTGTGCGTGGTGGCCGACATGGCCGCCTCCGTGGGTGTGCGGACGGGACGGGCTCGCTGCTTCGAATCTATGGATTCGAGGCGGCCGTTCCCATCCGGGGCACACCCCACTGGACCCTGAACCCGACCCCCTAGGGGATGGTGGGGATATCCCCACCCCCGCCCCCATCCCCGCGGCTCGGCGCGGTGCGCGGTCGGGCCTCGACGCGGGCGCCCGGGAGGGCGTCGGGGAGGCCGTCGGGGAGGGTCGTCAGGGGGAGGCGATCGTGGCGATGACGGAGATGACCACGGTCACGAGGAGCATCGCGCCCAGCACGAGGCCGAGCTTCTTGCGACCGTTCTGGGGGTTGGGTTCGAGTACCGGCGACATGTCGTTCAGTCTCGCATGCCGCATTCGTCCTCGATCGTGCGGTCCCGGCCCGCGAGGAGGCCGAGGACGATCTGCGGGACGAGGAGGGCGGCCATCAGGGCCAGCGGGATGTCCCAGCCACCGCTGTGCTGGTAGAGGGTGCCGATGACGAGGGGGCCGGGGATCGAGATGAGGTAGCCGGTGCTCTGGGCGAAGGCGGAGAGCTTGACGACGCCGGCCGGGGACTTGGCGCGCAGTCCGATCAGGGTGATGACGAGCGGGAAGGCGCAGTTGGAGACGCCGAGCAGGAGCGCCCAGGCCCAGGCGCCGGCGGCGGGGGCGAGGTAGAGCCCGAGGTAGCCGACGAGGCCGAAGGCGCCGAGGACGACGGCGATGGGCCCCTGGTTGCGCATCCGGCCGGCGAGGCCGGGGATGACGAAGGCGAGGGGGACGCCCATGACCATGGTGACGGCGAGCAGGACGCCGGCGGTGGAGGCGGAGACGCCGGCGTCGCGGAAGATCTGCGGGAGCCAGCCCATGGTGACGTACGCGCCGGTGGCCTGGAGGCCGAAGTAGCAGGCCAGGGCCCAGGCGGTGCGGCTGCGGACGACGGAGGGGCCGGCGCTCTCGCGGGCGGCGGCGGGCGCGGCGGCCTTCTCCCTGCGGGCGGCGAGGGCGACGGGCAGCCAGGGCAGGACGGCGGCCGCGGCCAGGACGGCCCAGATCAGCAGTCCGGTACGCCAGTCGCCGCCGAGCGCGGAGGTCAGCGGGACGGTGGCGGCGGCGGCCAGGGAGGTGCCGGCGGCCAGGGCCATCGAGTAGAGGCCGGTCATGGTGCCGACCCGGTCGGGGAACCAGCGCTTGACGATCACCGGGAGCAGCACGTTGGTCAGGGCGATGCCGGCCAGGGACAGGGCGCTGGCGGCGAGGAAGGCGGCGGCGCTGTCCGCGAAGGGGCGGATCAGCAGGCCCGCGGCGACGGCGACCATGCCGGCGCAGACGACGGCGGCCGGACCGAAGCGGCGGGAGAGCCGGGGGGCGGTGACGCCGAAGACGGCGAAGCACAGGGCGGGGACGGAGGTGATGAGTCCCGCGACGGCGCCGCTCATGTGGAGGCCGGTGCGGGCCTCCTCGAAGAGGGCTCCGAGGCTGGTGATGGCGGGCCGCAGGTTGAGGGCCGCGAGCACGATGCCGACGACGAGGACCGGGCCCAGCCAGGTGGGCTGTCCCTCCGCTGCGGGGGTGGCCGTGCGGGCGGCCGGGGTGGGGGTGGGGTTCGGGACGGGGCGGTGGAGGGTCTGGATGTCTTCGTCGGGCATTGAACCATCATAGAATCATGGGATGATTGGTTGTCCAGTCGTCGTACCGAGCGGGCCCATGGGAGCCCCTCCAGAGAGGACCCCGTCCGCATGCCGCTGACCTCGCCCCGGCGATCCGCGCTCGTCGACCAGGTGATCGCCCAGCTCAGGAACCAGATCACGTCCGGCGAGTGGCCGGTCGGCAGCCGCATCCCGACGGAGCCCGCGCTGGTGGAGCTGTTGGGCGTCGCCCGCAACACCGTGCGCGAAGCCGTACGGGCGCTCGCGCACAACGGGCTGTTGGACATCCGCCAGGGTTCGGGCACCTACGTCATCGCCACCAGCGAGCTGGCCGGGGTGATGCACCGGCGTTTCGCCGGCGCCGACCCCCGGCACATCGCGGAGCTCCGCTCGACGCTGGAGTCCTCGGCGGCGCGGCTGGCGGCCGAACGGCGCACCGAGCGGGACCTCCAGCAGTTGGACGCGCTGCTGGCGCGGCGCGAGGAGGCGTGGCGCAGCGGGGACGCCGAGCGGTTCGTCGGGGCGGACGTCGGCCTGCACATGGCGGTGGTGACGGCCTCGCACAACGACGTGCTCATCGAGCTCTACGCCGACCTGGGCGACCTGGTGGCCGACTGGCTGCGCACGGACGTGGGCACCGAGCTGCGCGCGGCCGACCACCTGGACCACTCCCGGCTGATCGAGGCGATCCGGCGCGGGGACGCGGACGCGGCGGCCTCGGAGGCGGCGGGGTACCCCTTCGTCTGCCTCGCCAAGGAAGCGCGGTAGCGGGGGCGGCCGTCGTGGCGGGGGCCGTCACTGAGGCCGGCCCGTCGGCGGGCCGGGCGGTCAGCCGGTCGGGCAGTCAGGCGGTCAGCCGGTCGGGGACTTCGTCGCCGCGGGGGGCCGTTCGTGGCTCACCCAGGCCGTACGGACCTCCTTCCAGCAGCGCCCCGTGAGCTCCACGCGGCCCGCCGGGTGGAGGGGGACGGCGGCCCCGTCGCCGTCGACGTCCCACCAGCGGTCGCATTCGACGTGCAGCCGCAGCAGGTCGGTCTCGGGGTAGGCGTTGTGGCAGGTGGCCACGACCAGCGAGCCGTCGATGCGGGTGTCGCAGTCGGCCCCGAAGAGTTCGACGGTCGGGGGCCTGGCGGGGGTCGCGGGGGGTTCGGCGGGGAGGTCGGCCGGGTGATCGGCCAGGCCGACGTGGTCGGCGAGGGTCGCGGGGTCCGTGAGGTCGGCGGGTTCGATGAGGGCCGCGGGGTCGGCGACCGCCGGGGACCTCGTTCCGGGTGCGGCCGGCGGGCCCGCCGCGCCCGGGTGCGCGGTGGCTCCCGCGGGGATCAGGAGTGCGGTCAGGACCACGGAGGTGACCAGCAGCGATACCGCTCGGCTCGGCCTGGCGCCCACGCCCGTGCCTCCTCCCCGTACCGGCCGGGAAGATCCCGACGTGGTCAGTTTGCAGGCATCCGTCCCGGTTTTCGACTCGGGAAGATCCGGTCAGACGACGAAAATCTGATCGAAGCCACCCCCTTCGCGGTGCCACGGCGACCGCTTCCGGAGGCGGACACGGCGGTGGCCGCGCTCCCCCGAGGGGAACGCGGCCACCGCCGTACCGATGCGCGAGGCGCCTTGGATCAGGCACCCATCGCGTGCAGACCGCCGTCCACGTGGACGATCTCGCCCGTGGTCTTCGGGAACCAGTCCGACAGCAGCGCGACGACGCCGCGGCCCGCCGGCTCCGGGTCGCTCATGTCCCACTCCAGCATGGAGCGGCTGTTCCAGACGTCCGCCAGCTCGGTGAAGCCGGGGATGGACTTCGCGGCCATCGAACCGATCGGACCGGCCGAGACCAGGTTGCAGCGGACGTTCTCCTTGCCCAGGTCGCGGGCGAGGTAGCGGCTGGTGGCCTCCAGCGCGGCCTTGGCCGGGCCCATCCAGTCGTACTGCGGCCAGGCGAACTGCGCGTCGAAGGTGAGGCCGACGACGGCCGCGCCCTCCGCCGGGAACAGCGGCTTGCAGGCCATCGTCAGCGACTTCAGGGAGAACGCCGAGACGTGCATCGCGGTCGCGACCGACTCGAACGGCGTGTTCAGGAAGTTGCCGCCGAGGGCGTCCTGCGGGGCGAAGCCGATGGAGTGCACGACGCCGTCGAGCCCACCGAGCTCGTCGCGGACCAGGCCCTCCAGGCGTGCCAGGTGCTCGTCGTTGGTGACGTCGAGCTCGATCACCTTGGCCGGCTTGGGCAGCTTGCGGGCGATGCGCTCGGTGAGCGTGGGGCGCGGGAAGGCGGTGAGGATGACCTCGGCGCCCTGCTCCTGGGCCAGCTTGGCGGCGTGGAAGGCGATGGACGACTCCATCAGCACCCCGGTGATGAGGATGCGCTTGCCGTCGAGAATTCCGCTCATGGTGATCAGTGACCCATGCCCAATCCGCCGTCAACGGGAATGACGGCTCCGGTGATGTACGCGGCGTCGTCGGACGCCAGGAAGCTCACGGCGGCCGCGATCTCCTCGGGCCGTGCGTAGCGGGCGAGCGGCACCTGGGCGACGATGCCCGCGCGCTGCTCGTCGGTGAGCGCCTTCGTCATGTCGGTGTCCACGAAGCCCGGGGCGACCACGTTGAAGGTGATGTTGCGCGAGCCCAGCTCGCGAGCGAGCGAACGGGCGAAGCCCACCAGCGCGGCCTTCGAGGCGGCGTAGTTGGCCTGGCCCGCCGAACCCAGCAGGCCCACGACCGAGGAGATCAGGACCACGCGGCCCTTCTTCGCGCGCAGCATGCCGCGGTTGGCCCGCTTGACGACGCGGAAGGTGCCCGTGAGGTTGGTGTCGAGGACGGAGGTGAAGTCGTCCTCGGACATGCGCATCAGCAGCGTGTCCTTGGTGATGCCGGCGTTGGCCACCAGCACCTCGACGTTGCCGTGCTTCTCCTCGATCTCCTTGTAGGCCTGCTCCACCTGCTCGGAGTCGGTGATGTCGCAGCGCACCGCCAGCACACCCAGCGAGGTGAGCGCCTCCGGCGGCTCGCCCGAACGGTACGTGATCGCGACCTTGTCGCCCGCCTGTGCGAAGGCCTGGGCGATGGCGAGGCCGATGCCCCGGTTACCTCCGGTGACGAGAACCGAGCGGCTCAACGGATCACCCTTTCGCTAGCTGTCTGGATACCGAAAACCTATAGGCCCGCGCCGGCATCCGGAGAATCGGGCTCCGACAGGGCCTCGCGACGGGCTCTGTCGCATTCCTACAGAAAGATGTGTGCACAAGAGCCCCGGGCGCGACATGATCGGGGCGACCGGCCCCGACCCCGGGAGGACTTCCGTGGCCCATTCCATCGACGCGGCTTTCACCGCGCTGCCCCTGCGGGCGCTCGCCGACGCGGCGCTCGCCAGGGCCCGCGCGCTGGGCGCCGATCACGCCGACTTCCGGCTGGAGCGGATCCGCAGCGCCTCCTGGCGCCTGCGCGACGCCAAGCCCTCCGGCGGCTCCGACACCACCGACCTCGGCTACGCGGTCCGGGTGGTGCACGGCGGCAGCTGGGGCTTCGCCTCGGGCGTGGACCTCACCATGGACGCCGCGGCCCGGGTGGCCTCGCAGGCCGTCGCCATGGCGAAGCTGTCCGCGCAGGTGATCAAGGCGGCGGGTTCCGACGAACGGGTCGAGCTCGCCGAGGAACCCGTGCACGCGGACCGGACGTGGATCTCCGCCTACGAGGTGAACCCGTTCGAGGTGCCCGACGCCGAGAAGTCGGCCCTGCTCGCCGACTGGAGCTCCCGGCTGCTCGCGGCCGAGGGGGTGGCGCACGTGGACGCCTCGCTGCTCGCCGTCCACGAGAACAAGTTCTACGCCGACACCGCCGGCACCACCACCACCCAGCAGCGGGTGCGGATCCACCCGCAGCTCACGGCCGTCGCGGTGAACTCCACCACCGGCGAGTTCGACTCCATGCGCACCATCGCCCCGCCGGCCGGGCGCGGCTGGGAGTACCTGACGGGCACCGGCTGGGACTGGGGCTCCGAGCTGGAGCGGATCCCGGAGCTCCTCGCCGAGAAGATGCGGGCCCCGAGCGTCGAGGCGGGCCGCTACGACCTGGTGGTCGACCCGTCCAACCTGTGGCTGACCATCCACGAGTCGATCGGCCACGCCACCGAGCTCGACCGGGCGCTGGGCTACGAGGCGGCGTACGCGGGGACCTCCTTCGCCACCTTCGACCAGCTGGGCAAGCTCAAGTACGGCTCCTCGATCATGAACGTGACGGGTGACCGGACGGCCGAGCACGGCCTGGCGACCATCGGCTACGACGACGAGGGCGTCGAGGCGCAGAGCTGGGACCTGGTCAAGGACGGCACCCTGACCGGCTACCAGACGGACCGGCGCATCGCGAAGCTCACCGGTCTGGGCCGGTCCAACGGCTGCGCGTACGCCGACTCCCCCGGGCACGTGCCCGTGCAGCGGATGGCGAACGTGTCCCTCCAGCCGGATCCGGGCGGGCTCTCCACGGAGGACCTGATCGGCGGGGTGGAGCGCGGGATCTACGTGGTCGGCGACCGCTCGTGGTCGATCGACATGCAGCGCTACAACTTCCAATTCACGCAGCAGAGGGCGTACAGGATCGAGAACGGCCGGCTGGCCGGGCAGCTGCGCGACGTCGCGTACCAGGCCACGACCACCGACTTCTGGGGCTCGATGGAGAAGGTGGGCGGCCCGCAGACCTACGTCCTGGGCGGCGCCTTCAACTGTGGCAAGGCCCAGCCGGGCCAGGTCGCGGCGGTCTCGCACGGCTGCCCGTCCGCCCTGTTCCGCGACGTGAACATTCTGAACACCACGCAGGAGGCCGGACGCTGATGTCTGCGATTCGCACGAAGCCCCACGAGATCGTCGAGCGGGCCCTGGAGCTGTCCACGGCCGACGGCTGCGTCGTCATCGCCGACGAGGAGTCCAGCGCCAACCTGCGGTGGGCGGGCAACGCGCTCACCACCAACGGCGTCACCCGCGGCCGGACCCTGACGGTCATCGCCACCGTCGACGGCAAGGAGGGCACCGCCTCCGGGGTCGTCTCGCGCTCCGCCGTCACCGCCGCGGACCTGGAGCCGCTGGTGCGGGCCGCCGAGGCGGCCGCGCGCGGGGCCGCTCCCGCCGAGGACGCCCAGCCGCTCGTGACGGGCACCCCGGCCTCGCCGGACTTCACCGACGCCCCGGACGAGACCTCCTCGGCGGTGTTCGCGGACTTCGCCCCGGCCCTCGGCGAGGCCTTCGCCCGGGCCCGCGCGGGCGGCCGGGAACTGTACGGGTTCGCCAACCACGAGCTGGTGTCGACGTACGTCGGCACCTCGACCGGTCTGCGACTGCGCCACGACCAGCCCAACGGCACCCTCGAACTCAACGCCAAGTCCCCGGACCGCACCCGCTCGGCCTGGGCCGGCCGTGCCACCCGCGACTTCAAGGACGTGGACCCGACCGCGCTCGACGCGGAGCTGGCCGTGCGCCTGGGCTGGGCGGAGCGGAAGATCGAGCTGCCGGCGGGCCGGTACGAGACCCTGCTGCCGCCGACCGCCGTGGCCGACCTGCTGATCTACCAGATGTGGTCGGCGGCGGCCCGCGACGCGGTCGAGGGCCGGACGGTGTTCTCCCGGCCCGGAGGCGGCACCCGCGTCGGGGAGCGGCTCTCCGGGCTGCCGCTGACCCTGCGCAGCGACCCGAACGAGCCGGGCCTGGAGTCCGCGCCGTTCGTGATCGCGCACAGCTCGGGCGACGACGCCTCGGTGTTCGACAACGGCCTGCCGGTCGGGGCGACCGAGTGGATCAGCGGGGGCGAGCTGGCCCGGCTGACGACGACCCGGCACAGCGCGGCGCTGACGGGCCTGCCGCTGTCCCCGTCGTTCGGGAACCTGATCCTGGACGGGGGCGGGCAGAAGTCCCTGGAGGAGATGGTGGCGGAGTCGGGCCACGACGGGCCCTGCCTGCTGCTGACCTGCCTCTGGTACATCCGCGAGGTCGACCCGGCCACCCTGCTGCTCACGGGCCTGACCCGGGACGGGGTGTACCTGGTGGAGAACGGGCGGGTCACGGGCGAGGTGAACAACTTCCGCTTCAACGAGTCCCCGGTGGACCTGCTGTCGCGGGCCTCGGAGGCGGGCCGGACCGAGAGGACGCTGCCGCGCGAGTGGGGCGACTGGTTCACGCGGGCCGCGATGCCGGCGCTGCGCATCCCGGACTTCAACATGAGCTCGGTCAGCAAGGGCGTCTGACCCACCTAGACTGACCATGGCAATTTCAGACATCGAAGGAGTCGAGAGACCGTGACGGACATCGTCGACGAACTGAAGTGGCGTGGGCTCTTCGCCCAGTCCACCGACGAAGAAGCGCTGCGGAAGGCGTTCGCGGACGGTCCGGTCACGTTCTATTGCGGCTACGACCCCACCGCGGCCTCGCTGCACGTGGGTCACCTGGTGCAGGTCCTCACCATGCGCCGGCTCCAGCTGGCCGGGAACCGGCCGCTGGCGCTCGTCGGCGGGGCCACCGGTCAGATCGGCGACCCCCGTCCGACCGCCGAGCGGACGCTGAACGACCCCGCCGTGATCGCGGAATGGGTGAACCGGCTGCGTTCGCAGATCGAGCCGTTCCTCTCCTTCGAGGGCGAGAACGCGGCGGTCCTGGTGAACAACCTGGACTGGACGGCGGGCATGTCCGCCATCGAGTTCCTGCGGGACATCGGCAAGCACTTCCGCGTCAACAAGATGCTGACGAAGGACTCGGTCGCCAAGCGCCTGGAGTCCGACCAGGGCATCAGCTACACGGAGTTCAGCTACCAGCTGCTCCAGGGGATGGACTTCCTGGAGCTGTACCGCCGGCACGGCTGCACCCTCCAGCAGGGCGGCTCGGACCAGTGGGGCAACCTGACGGCCGGTCTCGACCTGATCCACCGGGTCGAGCCGGGCGCGCAGGTGCACGCCATGGCGACGCCGCTGATGGTCAAGGCGGACGGCACCAAGTTCGGCAAGACCGAGGGCGGGGCCGTGTGGCTCGACCCGGAGATGACGACGCCGTACGCGTTCTACCAGTTCTGGCTGAACGTGGACGACCGGGACATCTCGACGTACATGCGGATCCTGTCGTTCCAGAGCCGTGAGGAGCTGGAGGCGCTGGAGGCGCAGACCGCCGAGCGGCCGCAGGCGCGGGCCGCGCAGCGGGCGCTGGCGGAGGAGCTGACCACGCTGGTGCACGGCGCGGACCAGTGCGCCGCCGTCATCGCCGCGTCGAAGGCGCTGTTCGGTCAGGGCGATCTGGCGGAGCTGGACGAGGCCACGCTGGCCGCGGCCCTGTCCGAGCTGCCGCACGTGCGGGTCGAGGCGCTCGGCCAGGTCGTGGACCTGCTCGCGGAGACGGGTCTGGTCGCCAGCAAGTCGGCCGGCCGGCGGACCGTGAAGGAGGGCGGGGCCTACGTGAACAACGTGAAGGTGACCGCCGAGGACGCGGTCCCGGCCGAGGGCGAGCTGCTGCACGGCCGCTGGCTGGTGCTGCGGCGCGGCAAGAAGAACCTGGCCGCCGTCGAGGTCACCGGCGCCTGACGCGCGGTCGAGGGGGCCGGTGCGGACGTCTCGTCCGCGCCGGCCCCCTCGTCGTGCGCGGGGTGCCGTGGCGCCGGCCCGTCACGTGGTGCGGCTCTTGCCGCCCTTCAGCGCCATGTAGACCATGTCGCCGAGTCCGACGATGAGCACCGCGCCGGCGAGCTGGAGCAGGTGGCGGACCCAGTCGATGCCCCGGGTGTCCTCGACGCCGATCCATCGGGAGACGGCGTTGCCGAGGATGGCTCCGACGATGCCGAAGATGGTCGTCAGCCACAGGGGTTGGTGTTGCTTCCCGGGCAGGATGGCACGGGCGATGAGGCCCAGCACGAAACCGACGATGATCGCCCACAACCATTCCATGACGAGCCTCCTCGTGGCGCGTGGTGCGCATGTGGGCCCAGTTTCAACCCGTCCGGCCTACCGCGCATTTCGGACACTGCCGTTCGGGGGTACCCCCTCTCCTCGCCGCGGGCCGGGCGGCGTACCGTGGAACGGGACCGGGCCGGGAGCGCCCGGCCGGCCGATCGGGTGGTGGAGAGTGCAGCGGACGAAGCGGAACGGACCCGAGGTCTTCCGGATCACGGGAGCCCGGATGGGGCTGGCCGAGGACGTGCGGGGGCGCCAGCGCCGGTACGTCATCTCGATGACGGTGCGCACCCTGTCGGTCATCGCGACGGTGATCCTGTGGAACGTGGAGCGTCACGTGGCGATGGTGACCCTCGCGGCGGGCGTCCTGTTGCCCTACGTGGCGGTGGTCATCGCGAACGCCGGACGCGAGACGGCGCCCTCGCTGCCGTCGCACTTCGTGCCCGCGCCCGTGCGCCCCGCGCTGGAGGCGGGAAACCTCAATAAAAGCTCAGATCAATCATGAAGTTCCGGTGCACCGCACCGGGTCCTGCGTGACATACTGCCTACGCGCTCCGCATCCCCCGTCGGAGCGACGGACCGACGCCGGGCAGCTCCCCCCGTGGCTGCCCGGCGTCGCCCTTCCGTTCCAGGGGTGTTTGTAGGGTTGAGGCCGTGACTTCCCCTGATGACAACACCCCCGAAGCGAACACCCCGCACGCCGCGGACACCGCCGCCGACGCCGCCCCCGAAGCCGCCCCCACCTGCTCCGCCAAGGGGTGCCGTGCCTGCGCGGTGTGGGTCCTGGCGTGGAACAACCCGACGCTGCACACGCCCGAGCGGCGCAAGACCTGGCTGGCGTGCGAGGAGCACCGCGAGCACCTGTCGCAGTTCCTGGGGGTCCGGGGGTTCCTGAAGGACGTCGTACGCCTGGAGGAGTGGGTGCAGCCGGAGGGCTCCGGACGCCCTTGAGGAACGCCTGAGCCCCGGTCGTGACCGGGGCTCGGTGCGCGGAGTGTGGAACGGGCCGCCTGGGGCGGGCCGCCCCGGGCGGTCGCCCGCGACGGGTCGCCCCCGGCGGGTCGGCCGCTGCGGGTCAGCCGCCGATCGCCGACATGGGCCGGTCGGGCTGGAGGAACGTCGGGTCGTCGAGGCCGGAGCCGGCCTTCTTGCCCCACATCGCCACCTTCCACAGGCGGGCGATCTCCTCGTCCGGGGCCCCCGAGCGCAGCGCGGCGCGCAGGTCCGACTCCTCGGTGGCGAACAGGCACGTGCGCACCTGGCCGTCGGCGGTGAGCCGGGTGCGGTCGCAGGCGCCGCAGAAGGGGCGGGTGACCGAGGCGATGACGCCGACGGTGGCGGGGCCGCCGTCGACGATCCAGCGCTCGGCGGGGGCGGAGCCGCGCTCGTCGGCGCCCTCCTCGGTGAGGGTGAAGCGGGTGCGCAGCGATTCCAGGATGTCCCCGGCGGTGATCATCCCGTCGCGCTTCCAGCCGTGCTGGGCGTCGAGCGGCATCTGCTCGATGAAGCGGAGCTCGTACGCGTTGTCCACGGCCCAGGCGAGGAGGTCGGGGGCCTCGTCGTCGTTGAGGCCGGGCATGAGGACGGCGTTGACCTTGACGGGGGTGAGGCCGGCGTCCCGGGCGGCGGCCATGCCCTCGATGACGTCCTTGTGCCGGTCGCGGCGGGTGAGGGTCTTGAAGACCTCGGGCCGCAGGGTGTCGAGGGAAACGTTCACTCGGTCGAGGCCGGCGGCCTTCAGGGCCTGCGCGGTGCGCTTGAGGCCGATGCCGTTGGTGGTCAGCGACATCTTGGGACGCGGTTCCAGGGCGGCGCACTGCTCGACGATCCCGACGAGGCCGGGGCGCAGCAGCGGCTCGCCGCCGGTGAAGCGGACCTCGGTGATCCCGAGCCGGGTGACGGCGATGCGAATCAGCCGGACGATCTCTTCGTCGCTGAGGAGGTCCGACTTGCCGAGCCACTGGAGGCCCTCTTCGGGCATGCAGTAGGTGCAGCGCAGATTGCACCGGTCGGTGAGTGAGACGCGCAGGTCAGTGGCCACGCGGCCGTAGGTGTCGAGAAGCACTGTGGGCCCCCTCCCCTGTCCGGTTTTCCTAGAGGTAGGCGCAGTCGCGGATGGACGGATGCGCTGATTCGAGCCTACGCGACGGCCGTGGCCCGTAGGGATGCCCGAATGAACGAGACGCGGCGTGACCGCATCGTAGAGAAGTACGACGCGGCCACGCCCCGTGTCCGGATGCTTTCGGTGAATCCGCCGGTCGGTCGGCCGGTCAGTGGGCCCCGGTGCCGGTGAGGGAGCGTACCTCCAGCTCGGCGAACTTCTGCGGGTCGGCCGGCTCCTTGGACAGGACGGTTCCCAGCCAGCCGAGGAGGAAGCCGAGGGGGATGGAGATGATGCCGGGGTTCTCCAGGGGGAACCAGTAGAAGTCGGCGTCCTTGAACATCGAGGTCGGCTTGCCGGATACGACGGGCGAGAAGAGCACCAGGCCGACGGCCGAGATCAGGCCTCCGTAGATGGACCACAGCGCGCCCTGGGTGGTGAAGCGCTTCCAGAAGAGGCTGTAGAGGATCGTCGGGAGGTTGGCGGAGGCGGCGACCGCGAAGGCGAGGGCGACGAGGCCGGCGACGTTGAGGTCGCGGGCCAGGGCGCCCAGGCCGATGGCGACGGCCCCGATGACCACGGTAGACCAGCGGGCGGCGCGCACCTCCTCCTTCTCCGTGGCCTTGCCCTTGCGGATGACGTTCACGTAGAGGTCGTGCGCGAAGGACGAGGAGGAGGCGAGGGTGAGGCCGGCGACCACCGCGAGGATGGTGGCGAAGGCGACCGCGGAGATCACCGCGAGCAGGATCGCGCCGCCGGTGGATCCGGCTCCGCCGCCGACCTCCTGGGCGAGGAGCGGGGCGGCGGTGTTGCCGGCCTTGTTGGAGGCGAGGATGTCGGCCCGCCCCAGCAGGGCGGCGGCGCCGAAGCCGAGGGCGATGGTCATCAGGTAGAAGGCGCCGATGATGCCGATGGCCCAGTTCACGGACTTGCGGGCGGCCTTGGCCGTCGGGACGGTGTAGAAGCGGATCAGGATGTGCGGCAGGCCCGCGGTGCCGAGCACCAGGGCGAGGCCGAGGGAGATGAAGTCCAGTTTGGAGAGGGCGTCCTTGCCGTACTTGAGTCCCGGCTCCAGGAACTTGGTGCCCTGACCGCTGTTCTCGGCCGCCTGGCCCAGCAGGGCGGAGATGTTGAAGTTGAACTTCACGAGGACCAGCAGGGTGATCAGCAGGGCGCCCGCGATGAGCAGCACCGCCTTGATCATCTGGACCCAGGTGGTGCCCTTCATGCCGCCGATGGTCACGTAGACGATCATCAGCACGCCGACCAGGGCGACGACGGCGACCTTGCCGCCGTCGCTGGTGATGCCCAGGAGCAGCGAGACGAGGACGCCGGCGCCGGCCATCTGGGCGAGCAGGTAGAAGATCGAGACCACGATGGTGGAGGTGCCGGCGGCGGTGCGGACGGGCCGCTGGCGCATCCGGTACGCGAGGACGTCGCCCATCGTGTAGCGGCCGGAGTTGCGCAGCGGCTCGGCGACGAGGAGCAGGGCCACGAGCCAGGCGACGAGGAAGCCGATGGAGTAGAGGAAGCCGTCGTAGCCGAAGAGGGCGATGGCTCCGGCGATGCCGAGGAAGGACGCGGCGGACATGTAGTCGCCGGAGATGGCCAGGCCGTTCTGGAAGCCGGTGAACTGGCGTCCGCCCGCGTAGAAGTCGGCGGCGTCCTTGGTCTGGCGGCCGGCCCAGATCGTGATGATCAGGGTGGCGACGACGAACAGCCCGAACAGGGTGATGATCAGCGGGCGGTGCTCGGTGGCCCCGGCGGCGACCGTCAGGGGGGCGAGGGTGCTCACTCTCCGGCCTCCATGCGCTGCTTGATGGCCTCGGCCTTGGGGTCGAGCCTGGCGGCGGCGTGCCGGGAGTAGAGCCAGGCGATCAGGAAGGTGGTCGCGAACTGGGCGAGGCCGAGGACGAGGGCGACGTTGATGTTGCCGAAGAGCTTGGTCCCCATGAAGCCGCCCGCGTAGCTGGACAGCAGGACGTAGAGCAGGTACCAGGCGATGAAGGCCACGGTGAGCGGGAAGGCGAACGAGCGGTAGGCGCCGCGCAGCTCCACGAACTCGGGGCTCTGCTGGACGCGCGCGAAGTCATCGGCCGTGGGACCCGTCGGGGCCGGTCCCGCGCCGCCGGGGGGCGGCGCTGCTTCGGTGGTCACGGGGGGTTCTCCTTGTGACGCGGGTGCGGTGGGGACGACGGACAAAACAACCTCCGTGTGGGGGGGACGGTGGTGCTGAGCCCCCCTGCCAACGGCACGGCCGGCGTGTCGCGACGGTTCAACACCCGCTGTTTTTTTGGCTTCTCGTCTTTTTTGGACGCTGATTTCTCGAACTGATGGCGCAAAGGCGAACGGCGGCACTAGGTTCGCGTGTCATGAACCCGTCCGGCGCGACCGCGCCCGTACGGCTTTTTGACGATGAATGTGGAGAACCCATGCCTCATCCGGTCCACGGTCGCCGGCGCGCCCTCGCCGTTCCGTTCGGTCTGGCGCTCGCCGCCTCGCTCGCCGTCCTGCCCTCGGTGAGCGCCTCGGCCGCTCCCCTCGGCAACACGGCGGAGCCCGCGGCGGTCTCGAAGGCGACCACCACCGGCCCGAAGCTCTCCTACGTGGCGAACCTGACCGCCTACGGCACGGCCAAGCAGGCGAAGAAGGCCATCGAGCGGGCCGGCGGAACGGTGGTGACGGCCTATGAGCAGATCGGCGTCGTCGTCGCGCACTCCCAGAACCCGGAGTTCGCCAAGCAGCTGCGGACCCAGCGCAGCCTGTTCGTCTCGGTCGGCGCCACGCGCACGGCCCCCCTCTCGGCGGTGCAGACCACCGAGGAGGGCGCGACGCAGAAGCTGAGCGACGCGGACGCCGCGAAGGCGGCGGCACGGGCCACCGAGGGGCAGGAGCCGCTGGAGCCCAACCAGTGGGATCTGCGGACGATCAAGGCCGACCAGGCTCACAAGATCAACGATGGCAGCCCGGACGTCACTGTGGGCGTCATCGACACGGGTGTCGACGACACCCACCCGGATCTCGCCCCGAACTTCTCCAAGGGCCAGTCCGCCAACTGTGTCGGCGGTGTCGCGGACACCTCCGAGGGCGCCTGGCGTCCGTACGCCGACGGCAGCGACCACGGCACCCACGTGGCGGGCACCATCGCCGCCGCCCGCAACGGCATCGGCATCAGCGGCGTCGCGCCGGGCGTGAAGGTCGCCGCGATCAAGGTGAGCGAGCCCGCCACCAGCCTCTTCTACACCGAGGCGGTCGTCTGCGGGTTCATGTTCGCCGCCGAGAAGGGGATCGAGGTGACCAACAACAGCTACTACGTCGACCCGTGGAACTACACCTGCAAGAACGACGACGACCAGAAGGCGCTGGTGGAGGCCCTCGCCCGGGCGACCAAGTACGCCGAGCGCAAGGGCGTGCTGAGCGTGGCCTCCGCGGGCAACTCCAACCACGACCTGGCCGGTGACTCCATCACCGACACGACCAGCCCGAACGACACCACCCCGGTGCCGCGCACCATCGACCCGAAGGTCTGCCTGGACCTGCCCACGCAGCTGCCCGGCGTGGTCACCGTCTCGGCCACCGGCGACCAGGGCCTGCGCTCCTACTACTCCAGCTACGGTCTCGGCGTCGTGGACGTCGCCGCCCCGGGCGGCGACAAGTACCAGGTGCCCGCCACCCCGGACGCCAACGGCCGCGTGCTGTCGACCGTCCTCGACGGCGGCTACGGCTACAAGCAGGGCACCTCGATGGCCGCTCCGCACGTCGCGGGCGTGGCCGCGCTCCTCAAGAGCGCCCACCCGAAGGCCACGCCCTCGCAGCTCCAGGCGATGCTGAAGGGCCAGGCCACGAAGGCCGCCTGCCCGGCGAAGATCTACGACGCCGCGGGCAACCTGATCGACGCCACCACCTGCCAGACCAAGTGGGGCCAGAGCGGCTACTACGGTCACGGCGTGGTCGACGCCCTGAAGGCCGTCAAGTAACACCCGCGCACGCGCTCGCGCACGGGCTCATCGAAAGGCCGGACGGGGTCCTCCCCCGCCCGGCCTTTCGCCGCGTACGGCGCGAGGGGTCAGGGCTTGATCAGCACCTTGAGCGCGCTGCGGTCGTCCATCGCGCGGTAGCCGTCCGGGACCTCGTCCAGGGACACGGCGCGGTCGAAGACGGGCGCCGGGTCGATGGCCCCGCTCAGCACGTCCTCCAGCAGCTCCGGGATGTACGCGCGGACGGGGGCGACACCGCCGCGCAGGGTGATGTTGCGGTCGAACATCACGCCGAGGTCGAGGCCGGTGCCGCTGCCGTGCGGGACGCCGACGTAGCCGATCGCCCCGCCGTCGCGGGTGATGTTCACGGCGGTGCGCATCGACTGCTCGGTGCCGACCGCCTCGATCACGGCGTGGGCGCCCTGGCCCCGGGTCAGCTCGCGGACCGCCGCCTCGGCGGCCTCGCCGCGCTCGGCGACGACGTCGGTGGCGCCGAACAGCTTCGCGATGTCGGTGCGCGCGGAGTGCCGGCCGAGGGCGATGATCCGCTCGGCGCCGAGCCGCCTGGCCGCGAGGACGCCGCACAGGCCGACCGCGCCGTCACCGACGACGGCCACCGTGGTGCCCGGGCGCACGCCCGCCCCCAGGGCGGCGTGGTGTCCGGTGCCCATGACGTCCGAGAGCGCCAGCAGGCCGGTCAGCAGGTGCTCGTCGGAGGCCGCGGCGGCGGGCAGCCGTACGAGGGTGCCGTCGGCGTGCGGGACCCGTACGGCCTCGCCCTGGCCGCCGTCGTGGCCGACCGAGCCCCAGAAGCCGCCGTGGGTGCAGGAGGTGTACAGGCCCTCGACGCAGTAGTCGCAGGTGCCGTCGGACCACATGAAGGGGGCGACGACGAGGTCGCCGACCTTGAGGTCCGCAACGGCGGCGCCGGTCTCCTCGACGACGCCGAGGAACTCGTGGCCGATGCGCTGGCCGGGCTGCCGGGTGGCCTCGCCGCGGTAGGCCCACAGGTCGCTGCCGCAGATGCAGGCGCGCAGGACGCGGACGACGGCGTCCTCGGGGCGCTGGATCGCAGCGTCGGGCACCTCCTCCACGCGTATGTCGTGCGGGGCGTGGATGACGGTGGCGCGCATGGTGGTGCAGCCCTCCGGATCAAGGTTGGTTCAGTCTTGTACGACTTTGTTGACCTCCCTACGGTACGCCTGTCCGAAAGTGAGTGCGCCCGTGGCCAGAAGGTACTGGGCCGCCAGGTAGGTGGCCATGATCCAGAAGTCGGGCCGGGGCAGCTGGGGCCACTGCGCCACCCCCGTCGCGATCAGGGTGTCGGAGAGCAGGAACAGCGCCCCGCCCAGCCCCGCGGCCCGCCCGAGCGCCCCGGCGCGGTAGGCCATGGCGGTGAGCAGCAGGCTGTATCCGGCGACGGGGATCCGCAGCTCCGCCGGGAGGTCGCCCCAGAGCAGCGCGACGGTGGTGACGAGCGCCGCGGCGTACGCGACCCCGAGCACGGGGCCGGTCCGGCGCCGGCCGAAGAGCACGAGGTAGCAGACGTGCCCGGCGGCGAAGGAGCCCATCCCGACCAGGAAGGCGGCGTCGGCGTCGAAGAGCAGGGCCACGTCCCCGCCCCAGCCGAAGACGAGCGCGGCGACCAGCAATCGGGGGGCGCGGCGGGTGATGACGTGGGCCACCAGCAGCGGCATCAGCAGCGGCTTGGCGATGACGTGCCCGAGGTGCCAGTCGGCCAGCAGCGAGCCGAGGTCCACGGCGACGGCGACGAGGAAGGCGCCGAGCAGCACCCGGCCGGCGCGTCCGCCCGTCGCGGGAGCGGCGGCGGCGGCGGGGCCGGGGCCGGATGCGGGGGCGCGGCCGGAGCCGGAGCCGGGCGGCACGGACGGGGACGGGGTGCGGGATCCGGTGACGCTCACGCGGCGGCCTCACTCTGCGGGGCCGCGGGAGCGGCGGCGGCACGGACGGCGGGGGTGGTGGGGCCGGGGGCGGCGGCCGGGGCGGCCGGGGTGGTGGGGCGGCGGCGGCCGGGCCCGGCTGCCATCCGGGGCCGGCGAAGACCCGTCCGACGCGCTCGCGCCAACTGCCGGCGGCCCGTACGTCGCGGGCGATGGCGGCGTACTCGTGGGTGGCGACGCGCAGCGGGTTGTGGGTCTCGATGTTCTTGGTCAGCCCGTACACGGGCCGCTCGGTCTCGCCGACCCAGGAGCCGAACGCCCGGTCCCAGACGATCAGGATCCCGCCGAAGTTGCGGTCCAGGTAGCCGCCCTGGGAGGCGTGGTGGACGCGGTGGTGGGAGGGGGTGTTGAAGACGTACTCGTAGGGCCTCGGGAGCTTGCCCACCCGTTCGGTGTGCACCCAGAACTGGTAGAGGAGGTTGAGGCCGTAGCAGAACGGGATCACGGCGGGGTGCACGCCGAGGGCGACCATCGGCAGGTAGAACCACGTGCCGGTGGCGCTGGTCCAGGGCTGCCGCAGGGCGGTGGTGAGGTTGAAGCTGCGGCTGCTGTGGTGGACGACGTGACAGGCCCACAGGATGCGGACGGTGTGGTGGAGCCGGTGCTGCCAGTAATAGAGGAAGTCCTGCGCGAGCAGCATCAGCGGGAGGGTCCACCACAGGAACGGCACCCGCAGCGGGGTCAGTTCCCAGACGGCCGTGAAGACGGCGATGACCGGGATCTTCCACAGCAGGTCGAAGCCGATGCTGCCGAGCCCCATGGTGACGCTCGTGACGGAGTCCCTGGCGTCGTAGCCGACGGCGTCCTCGTCGGGACGGAGCCGGTAGCTCACCACCTCGACGACGGTGAGCAGGACGAAGGCGGGTATGGCCCACAGCACGACATCGGGCGGATTCGGCATGCCCGCACCATAGAGCCGCTCCCGGGCCGCCGCCAGGGGTGGTTACCGATCGGTACCCCATCGATGTCACCGACGGTCCGGCGGGTCCGGCCGGCTCGGCCCGGGGGAGCCCGTTGCACCCCCGGGCCGAGCCGGCGCGGCTACCAGACCCGGACCGACGCCCCCCGGGCGAAGGCCGGGCTCGTGGCGCCCGGCGGGACGTGCGTCAGGGGCTCGGCGACCTCCCGGACCAGGGGGCCGTGCTTGGCCGCCGGCGCGTCCAGGAGGGCGAGGTCGAAGCCGTAGACGCGGGCCGCGTTGCCGCCGACCATCGCCGCGACCTCCTCGCGGGGCAGGCCCGCGTACGCCGCGCGCAGGCCCTCGCGGGAGAACGGCGTGGTGCCCTCGTCGTGCGGGTAGTCGCTGCCCCACATGATCTTGTCGAGCCCGATCCGGTGCCGCAGCGGGACCTCGTGGGGGCGCATGAAGCTCGCGCCGACGAAGCAGTTCTCCCGCCAGACCTCGCCGGGACCCGCGCCCATGGAATCGGCCAGGCCCGCACCGAACTTGGCCTCCGCCGTGGACGCCGCCGCGACGAGCCGCCCGTGGTAGTAGTCCAGCATCTCCAGGACGCCGGGGATCCAGCCCGACCCCTGCTCCGTCAGGACCAGCTTGAGCCCCGGGTGGCGGCGGAAGGCCCCGCCGAAGATCAGGTGCCACAGCGCCCGGTGCGAGAACCAGGTCGTCTCCACCATGAAGACCGCGCGCGCCGCCGGTTCGTCCCCCAGCGGCGGCGACGCCGAGCCGCCGTGGTGGTTGACGGGGACGTCCAGTTCCGCGCACACCGCCCAGATCGGGTCGTACGCCGACGAGTACAGCTCCGGGACCGGCGAGCCCGGCGGGACGCCCGGCAGCAGGATGCCGCCCGTCAGGCCGGCCTCCTTCGTACGGCGGATCTCGGCGACCGCCGCGTCCACGTCGTTGAGCAGGATCTGGGCGACGCCCGCCCGTCGGCCCGGGGCCTGCGCGCAGAAGTCCTCCAGCCAGCGGTTGTGCGCCTGGAGTCCGGCCCAACGCAGCTCGTACTCGGCGGCCGTCGGCGGCTGGGCCATCAGGGAGGCCTTGGGGAAGAACGGGGGGATGGTGTTCGGGAAGAGGACCTCCGCGACGATCCCGTCCGCCTCCAGTTCCGCCAGCCGGCGCGCCGAGTTCCAGTTGCGGTCCGCCGTGTCGGCGAGGAGGTCCTCGTACGGGTTCACGTACGTGGCGGCCCAGGCGTCGAAGGCCTCGTGGTGGCGGCGTTCCAGGTAGGGCCGGTAGTCCGGCAGGTCGGCGCCCGCGTGGCAGTCGGCCGAGATCACCGTGTAGCGGTCGTCGTCCGTCACGGCGAGACCCCCAGGGTCGGGAAGTCGTGCCCGGTCAGCCAGTGCCGGCCCACCTCGCGCGAGCGGGCCCAGGAGGCCTCCACCGCCGGCTGGTCCGGGGACTGGCCCAGCTCGGCCGGGGTGGGGCCGATCCGGCGGGCGATCGGGGCGAGCCGGTCGGTGTCGAAGCCGAAGACCTCGGCCGCCGCGAGGCCCAGCATGCGACGGGTCTCGGCGACCGGCATGTCGTGGAAGGTGTTCTTCAGCCAGGTGCGGGTGTGGGGCCAGGTGCCCTCGGGGTGCGGGAAGTCCGAGCCCCACAGGATGTTGTCGACGCCGATCTCGTAGCGCTGGGCGAGTTCGCGGCGCTTGGTGTTGGTGGCGCAGACGAACACCTGCCGGTCCAGGTACTCGCTCGGCGGGCGCCGCAGCTCCTCGAAGGGCGAGAGCTTCTTCCCGCCGTGGGCGCCGAGGTAGAGCCGGTCCATGAACCACAGCTGGTTCGGCAGCCACCAGCAGCCGGACTCCGCGACGCCGAACCTGAGGCCGGGGTGGCGCTCGAAGACCCCGGACCACAGCAGGAACCACAGGGGGCGCGCCGGCCACCAGGTGACCTCGGAGACGTAGATGCCGAGGTGGTCGCCGTACTCGTGGCGGGGCGCGGCCCCCGAGTGGGTGACGATCGGCATGGCCGTCTCGGCGGCGGCGGCCCACACGGGGTCGTAGCGGCGGTCGTGGTAGGGCGCCTTGTCCACCCACATGGAGGGGATCATCAGCGCGCCGAGCCCGGACTCCTTGGCCCGGTGGATCTCGGCGACGACCTTGTCCGGCTCCCCGGTGATCGGCAGGAGGGCGACCCCGCAGTGCCGTTCGGGGTTCTGCGAGACGAACTCCGCCAGCCAGCGGTTGTGGGCCCGAGCGCCCGCCATGCCGAGTTCGGGGTCCTGGTCGCCGGAGAGGCCGAGGCCCACGCCGAAGGGGGCGGCGGTCTGGCTGTCGACGGCGTCCGCGTCGGGGAAGACGACCTCGGCGGCCACGCCGTCGCCGTCGAGTTCCTTGAGCCGCTGAGTGACGTCCCAGCCGCCCTTGAGGCCCTCCTCGTGGTCGTGGAACCACTTCTCGGCGAAGGCCTCGTTGCGGATGCCGAGGCGGGTGGCCTCCTCGCGGCGGGCGTCGCGCTGCCCGAGGAACTCGTCGAACCGCGCGTGGAAGCGGGAGTCGAGGTAGGGGCGGTACCGCTCGGTCGGCAGGCCCGCGTGGCAGTCGGAGGAGATGATCAGGTACGGGTCTTCGTACGTCTCGTCAGGCACGGCGGGCCCCTCAGTCGAGGATGAAGCTTTCCAGGTAGGCGGGGTTGGCGCGGTCGAGCATCGACCGCGACCGGGCGCGGATCTGCCGGTCGCTGTGCTCGCTCGCCGGGAGCATCCAGAAGCGGTCGGCGCGGATGCCGTCGACGACGTGCTCGGCGACCTCCTCGACCGGGGTGAACGTCGGCTCGTGGCCGGCCGCGCGCATCGCGGCCTCGTACTGGTCGAGGCTGCGGTACGGGGTCCTGCGCGGGCGCCGCTTCGCGTACCGCTCGGGGCGGTTGCGGTGGGACTCCCACAGGCCGGTGCGCAGCATGTGCGGGCCGGGGAAGAGGACGGAGGCCCCGACGGTCGCGCCCTCGGCCTTGAGGTGGGCGTAGAGGGACTCGGTCATGGTGACCACGGCCGCCTTGGTGACGGCGTAGACGGAGGCGGTGGGCAGGGGGGCGATGCCGCCGTCGCCGGAGGAGGTGTTGACGACGTGGCCGGGGGCGCCGCCCTCGATCATGCGGGGGACGAAGGCCTGGATGCCGTGGAAGACCCCCCAGACGTTGACGGAGAAGGCCCACTTCCAGTCGTTGGGTTCGTGCTGCCACATGCGGCCCTCGGCTCCGGAGCCGACGCCCGCGTTGTTGCACAGTACGTGCACGGCGCCGAAGGTGTCGTAGGCGGCGTCGGCCAGCGAGAGGACCGCGTCGCGGTCGCTGACGTCGACGGCCCGGGCGAGGACCTCGGCGCCCTCCGCGACGAGTTCCTCGGAGGCCTTGCGCAGGGCCGTCTCCTCGACGTCGGCGAGGACCACCTTGAGCCCCTCGGCCGCGAAGCGACGGGCCATGGCGAGGCCGATGCCACTGGCGGCGCCGGTGACGACGGCCACCTGACCGGGTTCGAGTCGCATCTCAGACGCTGCCTTCCGGAGGTCCGTCGAGGATCTGCATCGGGTCGTCGTAGCGCTGGTGGAGGTAGGGCAGGAGGGCCCGGGCGCTGACGCGCTCGACGACGCGGCCCTTCTGGTCCGTGGTCTTCTCACCGATGGTGATCTCCACGATCCGGCGTACGGGGAGGTCGGCGACGGGGTCGTACATCGACTCGCGCAGGACCACGTCACCGGTGACGTGGTCCAGCCGGCGGACCCTCTCGTTGCGGGTGCAGTGGACGAGGACCGGGTCGGTCTCGAAGCCGGAACCATCGACGGCGGGAAGGAACTTGAAGTAGAAGTCGGTCTTGAGGGTGGGCTCGGGCAGGGGAAGGGCGCGGTCGACGGCCCCGCGCACCTCGACGAAGGCGATCCCGTGGCGGGCCAGGGCGGCCCGGACGACGAGGCCGTCGCGTTCGACGGTGACCTCGCCGAGCTTCTTCGGTTCGCCGAACACCTCGCGGCCTCCGGTCAGGGCGCGCTCGTGGGTCATCGGCATGACGAGGGGGTACCAGCCCTCGACGTCGCCGTGCCGGGCGGCGACGGCCACGGAACCGGCTCCGAGGGGGTAGCCGGCCAGGTCGACCTTGCTGATGTTCGCCCGTACGAGGGGCCGCTCGGCGGGTTTCAGTGGCGGGGGCAGCACCGCGGCCACCACGTCCGGGTCGCTCTCCCAGACGGCCACCACGCCGGTGGACCAGATGTCGGGGAGCTTCGCGTTCTTCTCGCGCGCCGCCGCGATCTCGGCCTCGGTCCGCGCTCCGTACCGTACGCGTGCCATGTCTCGCACCATCCCTCGTCTCGTGAGCGGGGTCGGTCGGGTGTGTAACACAGTTACACTCCCTTCGATGAAGGGTAAAGGCCCCTGCACGCAACGAAACTGACGCTTCGACAGATGGGCGGACCGGGGCCGTGGCGAGGAACGCGCTCACCCGCGGGGAGGTGCTGGACGCCGCCGCGGCCCTGGTCAGGCGCCACGGCCCGGCGGCCCTCACGATGCGGGGGCTGGCCGCCGAGCTGGGTACGGCGGTGACCTCCATCTACTGGCACGTCGGCAACCGCGAGTCGCTGCTCGACGCGCTCGTGGAACGCACCGTGCGGGAGATGGGCGCGGTCGACCCGGTGGGGCGCACCCCGGCCGAGCGGGTCCTGTCGGTGGCCCGGTCCCTGCGGCGCGAACTGCGCGAGCGCCCGCACCTGATCGCGATGGTCCACGAACGCGGCCTCACCGAGCGGATGTTCCTGCCCGCGCAGCGGGCCCTCGTGCACGAGGTGCGCGCCGCCGGACTGCGGGGGGCGCGGGCCGCCGACGCGGTGCGGGCCATCCAGTTCCAGATCGTCGGCTTCCTGCTGGTCGAGCGCAACCGCGAGCGCTCCCCCGCCCAGTCCCCGACCGAGGGCGACCTCTGGGACCCGGCGTCCGCCCCCGACGACCCGGCGCTCGCCCGCGCCCTGGCCCGCCCGGCGGACCCGGAGCGGTTGTTCCTGCTGTCGGTGGGGGCCCTGACGGAGGCCCTGCTGGGGCAGGGGGGAAAGCGGCGGAGCCGACCGGCGGACCCCGCGCCCCCCTGATCTCGACCCCGCCCCCTGTAGCGAATTGAGGCTTTTGTCGCATTCCTCGCCCGGTCGCCGACCCCTCGGTGGAGCCGGCCCGCAAGGTCGTCGGGCCATGTCTGTCAGCGGGTGCCGATATCCTCTGTGACCATGCTCGACGACCGAACGACCGCAGAGACGACGTGGCCGACCGCGTACCCCCAGGGTTACGCGGTCGTCGACGTGGAGACCACCGGGCTCGCGCGCGACGACCGGATAGTCTCCGCGGCCGTCTACCGGCTCGACGCGCGGGGGAACGTGGAGGACCACTGGTACAGCCTGGTCAACCCGCGCCGGGACCCGGGACCGGTCTGGATCCACGGCCTGACCAGTGCCATGCTCGCCGACGCCCCGCACTTCGAGGACATCGCCGAGGAGTTCGCCGGACGGCTCGCGGACCGCGTGCTCGTCGCGCACAACGCCATCTTCGACTGGCAGATGATCGCCCGGGAGTACGCGCGGGCCTCGGTGACCGCGCCGGTGCGTCAACGGCTGTGCACCATCGCCCTGTCGAAGGAACTGGGGCTCCCCCTGCCCAACCACAAGCTCGCCTCCCTCGCCGCGCACTTCGGCGTCGTCCAGCAGCGCGCCCACAACGCGCTCGACGACGCCCGCGTGCTGGCCGAGGCCTTCCGACCGTCGCTGCACGCCGCCGCGCGGGACGGCGTACGACTGCCGCTGCTGGAGTGCCGCCCGCTGACGGAGTGGTCGGACACCCCGACGACGCCCCGGATCGGGCAGCAGGCCTCGTACGGCGGCGGCGCGACGTGGCGCACCCCGCGCAAGCGGCCGGCCTGCCCGCACCCCAACCCGGGACGCTTCGAGGACGGCAAGCCCCTCAAACAGGGCATGCGGGTCGCCTTCTCGGGCGACACCTCGGTGGACCGGGAGCTGCTGGAGGACCGGGCCGTGGAGGCCGGGCTGCACGTCGCGACGAGCGTGTCGCGCCTCACCAGCCTGCTGGTGACCAACGACCCCGACTCCGCCACCTCCAAGACGGTCAAGGCGAAGTCCTACGGCACCCCCGTCGTCGACGAGGCGGCCTTCACGCACCTGCTGCGGGACGTGGCCCCCGCCGGCTGAGACGCGCGGGGGCGGGACGGGGCGCGTTGCTCCGGCCGGGTGCAGGCGCCACGACTCACCCCGGTGGATCTTGTTCCGTTCCGCCGCCCCGTCGAGCATGCGGCGCATGGCACGTTGCGAGGTCTGCGGAAACGACTACGGCATGTCCTTCGAGGTGCACGCGCAGGGCGCGGTGCACGTCTTCGACTGCTTCTCCTGCGCCATCCACCGCATGGCGCCGATCTGCGAGCACTGCCGGGTGCAGATCATCGGGCAGGGCGTCGAGGTGGACGGGCAGTGGTTCTGCGGCGGGCACTGCGCCCGCGCGGAAGGGAAGGTGGGCATCGTCGACCGCGTCTGACCCCCGGCCCCACCCGTCCCCCCGCCCCCTCCCCGCCTCTCCCCCACCCCCTCCCCGCGACCCCGGAAGGCCACCCGGCCGCCGGGGTCCTCGTCGCTGGGGGTACCGTCGTGGGCGTGTACCGCTTCGTCCTGACCCGGCAGTGGGTGTGCCTCACCCTCGTCGCCCTCGTCCTCATCCCCGCGATGATCAAGCTGGGGTTCTGGCAGTTCCACCGCCACGAGCACCGGGTCGCCCAGAACGAACTGATCGCGAAGAACCTGTACGGCGAGCCGGTGTCGGTGGGCGACCTCACCTCCCCCGGCCACACCGTCCCCCGGGACGACTACTGGCGGGCCGTCACCGCGACCGGCACCTACGACCCCGCGCACGAGGTCGTCGTCCGGATGCGCACCTCCAACGACGACAAGGTCGGCTTCCACGTCGTGACCCCGCTGCTGCTGGCCGACGGCCGCGCGGTGCTCGTCAACCGGGGCTGGGTGCCCGGCGGGGACGACCCGCGCGCCTACCCCCCGGTCCCGGCGGCACCCACCGGCGAGGTCACGGTCACCGGGCGGCTGAAGGCCGACGAGACCAGCGGCGGCAGCGGCATCAAGGACCGCAAGGGCCTGCCCGACCGCCAGGTGATGCTGATCAACAGCGAGCAGCAGGCCGCGGCCCTCGGCCGACCCGTCCTCGGCGGCTACCTGGAACTGACCGCCCCCGCCCCGGCCGACGGCGGACCCGAGCCGGTCGCCGAGCCCGACCACGACTCGATCGGCGCGCACATGGCGTACGCCGTCCAGTGGTGGCTGTTCGCCTCGGCGGTGCCGGTGGGCTGGGTGGTCCTGGTCCGCCGCGAGCGGCGCGACCGCGAGGAGGCCGCCGCCAAGGCCGTTTCGCCGGAGCCCGCTTCGGCGTAGCGTGACCCGCATGGATCTTGGACTGAAGGACCGCGTGTACGTGGTCACCGGCGCGACGCGGGGCCTGGGCTTCGCCTCGGCGCGCGAGCTGACGGCCGACGGGGCGAAGGTGGTGCTCACCGGGCGGGACGAGAAGCGCGCCGCGGACGCGGCCGCCGCGCTCGGCCCGAACGCGGTGGGCGTGGCCGCCGACAACGCCGACCCGCTGGCCGCGGCCCGCCTCGTGGCCGGCGCGAAGGAACGCTTCGGGCGCCTGGACGGCATCCTCGTCAGCGTCGGCGGACCGGCTCCCGGCAGCGCGGCGGACAACACCGACGAGCAGTGGGCGGCGGCCTTCGACTCGGTGTTCCTGGGCGCGGTCCGCCTCGCGCGGGCGGCGGCGGCCGAACTCGGCGAGGGCGGGGTCATCGGCTTCGTCCTGTCCGGCTCCGTGCACGAGCCGATCCCGGGCCTGACCATCTCCAACGGGCTGCGCCCCGGACTCGCGGGCTTCGCGAAGTCCCTGTCGGTGGAGCTGGGGCCGCGCGGGATCCGCGTGGTCGGGCTGCTGCCGGCGCGGGTCGACACCGACCGGGTGCGGGAACTGGACGCCCTGTCCGGGGACGCGGACGCGGCGCGGGCCGGCCACGAGGCCCGCATCCCGCTGCGCCGCTACGGCACCCCGGAGGAGTTCGGCCGCACGGCGGCGTTCCTGCTCTCCCCGGCCGCCTCGTACCTGACCGGCGTCATGCTCCCGGTGGACGGCGGCGCGCGGCACGGCTTCTGACGCACCCGCCGCATCCGCCGCCCACGCGGCACCCGCCGCGGCCACCGCCCGGCCCCTCGGGGCCGGGCGTCCCGGGGCCGCTCAGGTGACGCGGCTCGCCCGGTGCGCCACCACCTTCAGGCGGACCTCGGCGGACAGGTCGGGCAGGGCCGTCGAGGCGCGGGCGTGGCCGAGCACCGGTCCCGCGAGGGCGGCCAGCGCGTCGGCGGGGACGGCGTGCGGCTCCAGCTCCAACAGCACCCGCAGCCGCGGGGCGCCGCCGCGCCGGGGCAGGCCCCGCCGGCCTCGCCGCCCCCGCAGCGCGACCCGGCAGGCGGCGACCCCGTCGAGCGCTCCCGCCTCGGCGGCCACCGCCTCCTCCAACGCCCGGCCCCGCAGCACCGCGAAGCCCCCGTCGCCCGTGTCCACCTCCAGCGCGGGCAACCGCGCCCGGCGCAGCTGCGCGAGGAGCCACCACAGCGCCAGCAGCACGCACAGCCCGACGCCGGCGAGCACCGCCCACCACCAGGTGTCCGCCAGGTCCCCGTACCGCGCCCGGTCGTCGGCCGCCAGCAGCGGGGCGTGCCGGTCGGCGAAGGGCCGGGTCGCGGTGAGGAGCGTGACGCCGGCGGCCAGCAGCACGGCTCCGGCGAGCGCGAGCAGGGTCCGGTTCAGCGGTGCGAGCACGCGGGTCACCTCCCGACCCGGATCCGCGCCCGGGGCGGGTGCGCGAGGCCGAGTTCCTCGATGCCGACGGCGAGTACGTGTTCCAGGTCGGCACGTACGTCGTCCAGGTCCCGGAAGTGCGAGGTGGCCCGGACCCCGACGTGGGCGCGGCCGACCCTGACCCGTACGGCGCGGACCCCGGAGACCTCCATGGCCCGGTCCCGGAGCACCAGGGCCGCCGCCTTGCGGCCGATCCCGGCCCGCACCCCGGGGTGGGCGCTCATCGTGAGGAGCCCCCGCCGGCCGGGCAGGAGCGCGGGCAGCAGGAGCGCCGCTCCGGCGAGGGCGAGCAGCGCGCCCGCGATCATGACGCCCGGGTCGGCGGGGGTGTGGTGTTCCAGCAGCCGGACGAACGCGCCGTACGGGCGCGTCGCCGGGCGGTGGGCCCGTACGGCGACCAGGTCGTAGAGCAGGAGCCCGGCCGCGGCCAGCACCACCAGCGCGGTGAGGGCGGCCGGCAGGCGCCGGGGGGACCTCGGGGGCTTGCGCACCGGGCCGCGCGCAGGGCCCGGCTCGGGGCCCGCTCCGGGGGCCGGCCCGCCGGGCGGTCGCCGCGTGGGCGCGCTCACCGCAGCCGCCGCTCGCGCCCGGCGGGGGCGTCGGGGGCGCCGGCGGGGCGCAGGTGCTCGATGTCGATGTCCACCTCGGGGACGCTCATCGACGCGCAGCCCTCGACGCGCTCGACGACCCGCCGGCGGACGGCGGCGCAGCGCGCGGCGAGGTCGTCGGGGTAGGGGAGGTGCAGGCTGACGTGCACCCGGGCGATGTCGTGGTGGACGGTGACGGTGGCGTGGGGGGCGGGCAGGGTCGCTGCGCCCGCGGCGGGGGTCCGGGTCGGTCCGAGGGCCTCCCGCGCGGCCCGGGCCGCGATCTTGGCGATGACCCGGTCGGCGATGCGCAGGGCTCCCCGGTCGGCCGCCGGCACCCGGGGCGGTGTGGTGCGCGGTGGGCTCGTCACGGCCTCACCCGTGCCGGTCGTCGCGCTCGCGCGGGCCCCGGCCCTCGCGGGTCCGGCTGCGGAACAGGTCGCCCGCCTCCAGGTCCCCGTCGAGGAGGCGGCCCACGACGAAGCCGACCGCGCCGAGCGCCGCCACCAACAGGAAGGCCCCGAATCCGCCGAAGTACCCGGCGAACCCGAGGGCCATGCCGGCCAGCAGGCCGGCGACCGCCATGCTCATCGCTTGGCTCCTCTCGGCTCCCGAGCCGGCTACTGGAGCCGGGACTCGGGCTCGTCGTCGGGCTCGTCGGGCAGTTTGACGTCGGCGACGGCGATGTTCACCTCGACGACCTCCAGGCCGGTCATGCGCTCGACCGCCGAGACGACGTTCTCCCGGACCGCCCGGGCCACGTCGCGGATCGACACCCCGTAATCGACGACGATCTCCAGGTCGAGGGCGGTCTGCACCTCGCCGACCTCGGCCTTGACGCCCCGGCTGACGGCGGCTTTCGGCCCGCCCGGAACCTTGTCGCGCACGGCGCCGAAGGTGCGGGAGAGGCCGCTGCCGTTGCCCATGGCGTGGACTCCGGCGACCTCGCGGGCGGCCAGGCCGGCGATCTTCTCGACCACGCCGTCGGCGATGGTCGTGCGGCCTCGGTCGGCGGGCGCGCGGGAGGCGCCCCCGCCCCCTGTCGCTGCATCGGTCATCGGCGCGTCCTTCCCGTGGTGCGGACCCCCGGACCACGGTAAGCGCGTCACCGCGCGGCCGCCCGGCGACCGCCGACGGGCGGGCGACGACGGGCGGGCGACGACGGGCGGGCGACGACGGACACGGGGCCGGACACGGGGCCGGACACGCCGGATCCCCCCGCCCGGGGGGCGGGGGGATCCGGCGTCGGTCATCGCGAGGGCGGGTCAGTCGGAGAGGCCGGCCAGGTCGCGCAGGCGGCGGGCCTGGGCGGCGCGCTCGGCGGCGCGCTGCTCGTCGTAGGGGCGGGAGCCGGCCTCGCGCAGCAGGGCCTTGGTCTCGATCACGGCGTCGCGCGGGGGTGCGACCAGTGCCGTGGCGAGGTCCTTGACGGCGGCGTCGAGTTCGTCGGCCGGGACGACCAGGTTGGCGAGGCCGACCCGCTCGGCCTCTTCGGCGTGCACGAAGCGGCCCGTCGCGCAGATCTCCAGCGCGCGGGCGTAGCCGACGAGCGCGGTCAGCGGCTGGGTGCCGGCCAGGTCGGGGACGAGCCCGAGGCTGGTCTCGCGCATGGCGAACTGCACGTCGTCCGCGACCACGCGCAGGTCACAGGCGAGCGCCAGCTGGAAGCCGGCGCCGATCGCGTGTCCCTGCACGGCGGCGACGGAGACGATGTCGTTGCGCCGCCACCAGGTGAAGGCCTCCTGGTACTCGGCGATGGTGGAGTCGAGGGCTTCGTCCGAACCGCGCGCCAGATCCAGGAAGGACGGCTCGCCCTCGAAGCCTTCGGGGGTGAACGCCTGCCGGTCGAGGCCCGCGGAGAAGGACTTGCCCTCGCCCCGCAGTACGACGACCCGGACGGTGCCCGGCAACGACCGTCCGGCCTCCGCCAACGCCCGCCAGAGCGCGGGGGACTGGGCGTTTCGCTTGGCCGGATTGGTCAGGGTCACCGTGGCGACCGAGTCGTCGATGGTGAGCCGTACGCCGTCCTTGTCGAGCAGAGCCATCTGGTGCCTCCGGAAGTGCAGTCGTGGCCGTGTACCGGACCTAAGTGACTGCACAGTAACCACCCGGTCGACCACGGGGCCGACCGGGGGTCACCGAAGGAACCGCGCGTAGGTGAGAATCCGCCGATCCGTCGAGACGTCGATCCATGGAGCTGTGGAGCGTGAGCGTGGAGCTGTCGGGCGCCTTCGGCACCGGCCTCGGCCCGGGGGCCAGGGTCAGGCCGCAGCCGCCTTCTTGCCGCGCGTCGCGCCACCGCGACCACGTAGCGTGACTCCGGACTCGCTGAGCATCCGGTGGACGAATCCGTAGGACCGGCCGGTCTCTTCGGCCAGTGCCCGGATACTCGCACCGGAGTCGTACTTCTTCTTCAGGTCTGCCGCGAGCTTGTCGCGCGCGGCGCCGGTCACCCGGCTGCCCTTCTTCAGAGTCTCGGCCACCCGTGCCTCCTCGTGGGAAGTGCGCTCTGGACTTCTCATGATCACCCCTCCCCGGCTTCCTGGCCACCCATTCAGCAAGGTCGGTACGACCGCATTTCTCAAGCAGTGGACACACGAGCAGAACGGAATCTTCTCTTCCGCCGCATGACCTGCGTCACACTTCCGCGCGACCGGCGGGAATCGCCAGGTCAGGGGCGGGACGCCGGAACGGCGACGACCCCGGTCGCGCATCCGTGCGGATGCGGCCGGGGTCGTCGAACCACGCGCGACGGTACGAGACCGTCTCACTCAGATGATGGATCACGCCTGAGCCGAATGATCCATAAGGAACTGGATCAGCGGGTCGGGGCCGATCGGGCGGCCCTCAGGCCAGGGCGACCAGGTCCCGGTAGTCCGGGCCCCACAGGTCCTCGACGCCGTCCGGGAGCAGGATGATCCGCTCCGGCTCCAGGGCCTCCACGGCGCCCTCGTCGTGCGTGACGAGGATGACGGCGCCCTTGTAGGTCCGCAGGGCGCCCAGGATCTCCTCGCGGCTGGCCGGGTCGAGGTTGTTCGTGGGCTCGTCGAGGAGCAGCACGTTCGCCGAGGAGACGACCAGGGTGGCCAGGGCCAGACGGGTCTTCTCGCCACCGGAGAGCACGCCGGCCGGCTTGTCCACGTCGTCGCCGGAGAACAGGAAGGAACCGAGCGTCTTGCGGACGTCGACCAGGTCGAGGTCGGGGGCCGAGGAGCGCATGTTCTCCAGGACCGTGCGCTCGGGGTCGAGCGTCTCGTGCTCCTGGGCGTAGTAGCCGAGCTTGAGGCCGTGACCGGGGACGACCGTGCCGGTGTCGGGCTTCTCCGTGCCCGACAGCAGGCGCAGCAGCGTGGTCTTGCCGGCGCCGTTGAGGCCCAGGATGACGACGCGCGAGCCCTTGTCGATGGCCAGGTCGACGTCGGTGAAGATCTCCAGCGAGCCGTAGGACTTCGACAGGCCCTCGGCGGTCAGCGGGGTCTTGCCGCAGGGGGCCGGGTCCGGGAAGCGCAGCTTGGCGACCTTGTCGGAGACGCGGACGGCCTCGAGGCCGGACAGCAGGCGCTCGGCGCGCTTGGCCATGTTCTGCGCGGCCACCGTCTTGGTGGCCTTGGCGCGCATCTTGTCGGCCTGCGAGTTCAGGGCCGCGGCCTTCTTCTCGGCGTTCTGGCGCTCGCGCTTGCGGCGCTTCTCGTCGGCCTCGCGCTGCTGCTGGTAGAGCTTCCAGCCCATGTTGTAGACGTCGATCTGGGCGCGGTTGGCGTCCAGGTAGAACACCTTGTTCACGACGGTCTCGACCAGGTCGACGTCGTGGGAGATGACGATGAAGCCACCGCGGTAGTTCTTCAGGTAGTCGCGCAGCCAGACGATGGAGTCGGCGTCGAGGTGGTTCGTGGGCTCGTCGAGGAGCAGGGTGTCTGCGTCCGAGAAGAGGATCCGGGCGAGCTCGACGCGACGGCGCTGACCACCGGAGAGGGTGTGCAGCGGCTGGTTCAGGACCCGGTCGGGCAGGCCGAGGGCGGCCGAGATCGTCGCGGCCTCCGCCTCGGCGGCGTAGCCGCCCTTGGTCAGGAACTCGGTCTCCTGGCGCTCGTACTGCTTGAGCGCCTTCTCGCGGGTGGCGCCGCTGCCGGTGGCGATGCGCTCCTCGTTGGCGCGCATCTTCTTGAGCAGGACGTCGAGGCCGCGCGCGGACAGGATCCGGTCCTTGGCCAGGACGTCGAGGTCGCCGGTACGGGGGTCCTGCGGCAGGTAGCCGACCTCACCGGATCGGGTGATGGTGCCGCCCGCGGGCAGCCCCTCGCCGGCGAGGCACTTGGTGAGGGTGGTCTTGCCGGCTCCGTTGCGGCCGACCAGGCCGATGCGGTCGCCCTTGGCGACGCGGAAGGAGGCGGACTCGATGAGGACGCGGGCGCCGGCGCGCAGCTCGATGCCGGTGGCGGTGATCACGGAAATACTCCAGGGCGGTGGGGACGGCGGAAGGGGTGGCGGGACGCGCGTTGCTTCGACGCCGCTAATCCGCGAGGAGATTTGCCATGGGAGTCATTCTACCGGGGGTGCGCAACTACTTTTCGGGGCCTCCCGCCGCGCTCCCGCCCGACTCCCGCCGGCCCCGACCCGCGCCCGCGTCGCCCGTTCGGCCCACGGCCGGGGCCGGGACATCGGGGGCGCGGCGGGACGAACGGGTTGATACTCGCCGCAGGAGCGGCCACCCGACCGCCCCGCTTCCGAGCCCGAGGGCGGTGCGGCATGCAGTTCGACGACAACGCCAACCTGGACACCTCCGAGGTCCAGGACGTGCGCGGCAGCCGCATCCCCGGCGGGCGGGCCACGGTGGGCGGCGGCATCGTCGGCCTGATCGCGCTGGTGCTGGGGCTGCTCTTCGGGGTGGGTCCGGAACAGCTGGGCCTGTCCGACGGGAACCCGCAGCCGGTCCCGAACGCCTCCTCGGACGCACAGGTGCAGCAGGCCTGCCGGACGGGGCAGGACGCGAACACCCGCGAGGACTGCCGGCTGGTGGCCGTGGTGAACAGCACGCAGGACTTCTGGAAGCAGGAGTTCGCCCGGCGCGGGGGCACCTACAGTCCCGCGCAGACGGTCTTCTTCACCGGCCGGGTGGGCACCGCCTGCGGCGCGGCCACCTCGGCCGTCGGCCCCTTCTACTGCCCCGGCGACCGCAAGGTGTACCTGGACCTCGGCTTCTTCAACGAGCTGCGGACGAAGTTCGGCGCGAGCGGCGGCCCCTTCGCCCAGGCGTACGTCGTCGCGCACGAGTACGGGCACCACATCCAGAACCTGACCGGCACCCTCCAGCGGGCCCAGGACGGCCGGCAGGGCGCGAACAGCAACGCGGTGAAGGTCGAGCTCCAGGCCGACTGCTACGCCGGGGTGTGGGCGCACAACGCGACGAGGACCCCGGACGAGTCCACGGGGCGACCCCTGATCACGACCCTGACCGACCAGGACATCCGGGACGGGCTGGACGCGGCGGCTGCGGTGGGCGACGACCGGATCCAGGAGAAGTTCCAGGGTCGGGTCACCCCGGAGTCCTGGACGCACGGCTCGGCGGAACAGCGTCAGCAGTGGTTCTACCAGGGCTACCGCACCGGCGACATGGCCCAGTGCAACACCTTCCGCTGACGCGCGGCGGGGCCTGCCATGCTGTGACGTGGGTCACCGGCGCGGCGGGTGCCGCGCGTCACGAGAGGGAGTGTTCGTCATGGCAGGCGTTCCGTCCATCTACCCCACCCTGCTCTACCGCGACGCGAAGACGGCGATCCGGCAGCTCACGGACGCGTTCGGCTTCGAACGGGTCGCGGTCTACGAGGGCGAGGACGGCTCGGTGATGCACGCGGAGCTGTCCTACGGCAACGGCGCGGTGATGCTCGGCAGCAAGGGGCGCGGGGGCCGGTTCGACGAGGCGATGGAGGGGGCGGGGACGACGGGCGTCTACGTCGTCGTCGACGACGTGGACGCGCACCACCGGCGGGCCGTCGAGCACGGGGTGGAGATCCTCATGGAGCCCACCGACCAGGAATACGGCTCGCGGGACTACATGGCGCGCGACGCCGAGGGCAACGTCTGGAGCTTCGGGACGTACGCGCCGCAGCTCTGAAGGCCCGCGGCGCGCACGTCCCCGGGGTGCTACGCGCCCCCGGTGTGGACCTGGAACGCGGCCCGGCGGACGGCCTTGGCCAGGGCCGGGTCGGGGTGGGCGGCGGCGAGGGCCACCAGGACCTGCACGGTGCGCGGGTGGCCGACCGCGCGGACCTCGTCGAGGAGCCGGGGGACGGTGGTGCGGACGGCCGAGTCCAGGTGGCGGGCGAGCAGGTCGGCCTCGCCGTGGTCGGCGATGGCGGCCGCGGTGTCCACCCAGAGCCAGGTGGACTCCTCGGGGGTCAGGACGTCCTGGGCCTCGTCCGGGTCGACCCCGTCGTGTTCGGCGAGCCAGAGCAGGGCGTACGGGCGCAGCGCGGGTTCCCGTACGGCCGCGCGGACCTCGCGTTCGGCGGGGGCGCCGACCACGCGCAGGGCCTCGAAGGCCAGGCCGCGCAGCAGGGCGTCCTCGCCGCGGGCCGCGTGGAGCAGCTCGCTGACGGCGTGGCCGACGGGGCGGGCGGCGAGCCAGGCCTGGTACTCGGCGCGGGCGGGGCCGGGGGTCAGGCGGGCGCAGCCGTGCAGCATGGCGGCGGCGGACTGCTCGATGTTCCCGGCGGGGCTCTGCGCGGCGACGCAGATCTGCTCCAACTTGACCCAGACGGCCCAACTGCCGAGCGGGGTGAGTGTGGCCTGCGCGGGGCCGAGGGTGACGGCGTCCACGGCGGCGAGCCCGCCCAGTGCCCAGCGCAGCAGTCGGGTGAGCGGCAGGGGGCGCTCGCCCGTGCCGGTGGAGGCGGCCTCGGTGTCGTAGGGGACCTCGCACCGCTCGTCGCGCAGCTCGGTGACGCGCTGGCCCAGGAGGTCCAGGAGGTCCGGGACGGTGACCGGCCCGGCGGACAGCTGGAGCAGGGACAGCAGCTGGGGCATGGCCTCGACCACCTCGGCGACGGCCGAGGGGGCGATGTCGGCGGGGGCCGGGTGGACGAGCGACCAGGCGTCGAAGAGGGCGACCCAGCCGCGCAGCACGGCGGTGTCGTCGCGGTCCCAGGCGCGCAGGCGCCAGCCGGGCCGGGCCTGGGCGCCGTGCACCTCGACGAGGCCGGAGAGCCGGGCGCGGTCCCAGCCGACGCGGATCTGGCCGTGCGTCAGGCCCAGTTCGGCGGCGGCCCGTTCGACGTCGGGGGCGGGCAGCGCGCCCGACGGTGCGGGGCGGCCGCCGTCGCCGGCTCCGAGGTTCAGCTCGGCCCAGCGGGCCAGCCGTACCGCGTCGGCGAGGGAGGCGCGGGCGCGGTTCGCCAGGTCTGCCGTGGCGGGGGTGCCCGCCGGGGGCCGGGGAGCCGGCCGGGTTCGCCGGTCGGTCACCGCCTTGCGCGCCGTGGCGACGGAGCGCGGGGAGACGAGTCGGAGTCTGGAGTCGCGAGCCAACTGCTCATCAGGCTTTCGGGACGTCACGGAAGCAGTCTCGCCCGTCACTGGCCGAAAGCCCAAACGGAACGGGGCCTTTCCACAGGTCACAGGGTGGATGAATCGGGATGATTCACCCACAGGCTCCGGTCCGCCACAGGCCCTTCACGACCGCGCCACACCCGGCGCCCCGTCCGACGCCGCGTCCCGCGCCCGACGGCCCGTCACATCAGGGGCACCAGGAAGCGCCGCAGCGCCTCCTCGTAGCCGGCGGGGTCGGCGTTCCACATCGCCCCGTGGCCGGCCTCCCGGACGGTGTGCAGGGTGACGAGGTCGGGGCGGGCGGCGGCGAGCCGGCGCGAGGGCTCCCAGGGGGCGAGGGTGTCGTCCGGGCCGTGGAAGAGGAGGACGGGGACGCGCAGCGCGCCGGGGTCCGCCGCGGGGGGCCGGTGGTCGGCGCGCAGTCCGGCCCGGCCCTCCGCCGCCCGCATCGCGAACGGCATCAGCGGGGCGGGGGTGTGCCGGGCGGCGACGAGGCCGCGCAGGGTGGTGTGCCAGTCCAGCACGGGCGAGTCGAGGACGACGCCGCTGACGCGCGAGGCCAGGGCGGAGCGCTCCAGGGCGCGCAGGGCCATCGTGGCCCCGGTGGACCAGCCGTGCAGGATCACGCGCCGGGCGCCGTAGCGCAGGGCGTAGCGGATGGCGGCGTCGAGGTCGCGCCATTCGGACTCGCCGAGGTGGCCGAGGCCGTCCGGGGAGGCGGGGGCGCCGAGGTCGCCGCGGTAGGCGAGGGAGAGCACCGGCAGCTTGTGGCGGTGCAGGAAGGGCATGACCACCATCGGGTGCTCGCGGCTGCCGCCCAGGCCGTGGACGGCGATCACCCAGGTGTCGCGGGCCGCGGGCACGAACCAGGCGGGGAGCGGGCCGAGCTCGCCGGGGACGTCCACGTCGGCGTGGTCGAGGCCGAGGGCGGTGCGGGGGTTGCCCAGGTGGACCTGGGGGGTGAGGGCCACCCGGGTGCCGGGGTCGAGGCTGCCGTGGGTGACGGCCAGGAGGCGGCGTACGACGGCGTCCGGGTCGTGGGGGGCGTCGGGCAGGACGGGGCCGATGACCGCGTGGATCCCGGGGGCGTCCAGTCCGTAGGTGCCCGGTCGCAGGGAGGCGAGCGAGCGGGTGAGGACGACGCGGCCGGCGGCGGTGGAGTGGACGCTGAGCCGGGGGGTTCCGGGCAGGGGGCGGCCGGGCTCGGGGCGCAGGGCCGCGTCGGCGGCGTACCGGCCCGCCGCGACGGCGGCCGCGGCCGCTCCGGCGCCGATCAGGGTCGCGGTGACGGCCGTTGCCGTCGCAGTGGCGGTACGCACGGCTCCAGTGTCGAGGCGGGGGCGCGCGGGGGCCACCGGAGGTACGGCGGACGGGGGTCGGGGCGGCCGGCCGGCCGGGGCGCGGAAGCGGAGTGATCTACCTCTCTTCAACAGCCCGGCGAGGGGCTTCGAACCTGCCGGGTAGGACAACCGGAAGGTGCTCACGACCCCGTCCTGACGTGCATTAATCGATATATCTACGACAGAATCGGGACGAAGAGTCCGATGGGGTGCCGGGCCGGGACACCAACCGTCCCGAGTCAGTTCATCTTCCGTTCACCCAGGTTGCCTACGGTCGCCGAGCCACTGACGTCAAACAGAAGCCTGGGTAAATGGAGCACATAACGCTTCTCCTCGGGATCGTGATCATCACCGCTCTCGTGTTCGACTTCACGAACGGTTTCCACGACACGGCCAACGCGATGGCCACCACCATCTCGACCGGCGCCCTCAAGCCCAAGACGGCGGTGGCCATGTCCGCCGTGCTCAACCTCGTCGGCGCGTTCATGTCCGTGGAGGTCGCCAAGACGATCTCCAAGGGCCTCGTCAACGAAGAGGGCATCCAGCCGGAAGTGATCTACGCCGCCCTGGTCGGCGCGATCCTCTGGAACCTCGTCACCTGGCTGGTCGGCCTCCCCTCCAGCTCCTCGCACGCCCTGATGGGTGGCCTCATCGGTGCCGCGGTCGCCTCCGCCGGCCTCGGCGCGGTCAACGGCGGCGTCGTCGTCACCAAGGTGCTGATCCCGGCGATCGCCGCGCCGATCGTGGCCGGTGTGGCCGCGATGCTGGCCGCGAAGATCACGTACAGGCTGAACGACAAGGTCGGCGCGAAGACCTCCGCCAAGGGGTACCGCGCGGGCCAGATCGCCTCGGCCGGTCTCGTCTCGCTGGCGCACGGCACCAACGACGCGCAGAAGACGATGGGCATCATCACCCTGGCGCTCGTCGCCGGTGGCGCCCTGGCCCCCGGCTCCAACCCGCCGGTGTGGGTCATCGTCTCCGCCGGTGTGGCCATCGCCCTCGGCACCTACCTGGGCGGCTGGCGCATCATCCGCACCATGGGCAGCGGCCTGACCGACCTCCAGCCGCAGCAGGGCTTCGCCGCCCAGACCTCGGCCGCGAGCGTCATCCTGGCCTCCTCCAGCCTCGGCTTCTCCCTCTCCACCACCCACGCCTGCTCCGGCGCGGTCATGGGCGCGGGCCTGGGCCGCAAGGGCGGCGTCGTCCGCTGGTCCACCGCGACCCGCATGTTCGTCGCCTGGGGCCTGACCCTGCCGGCCGCCGCCCTGGTCGCGTCCGTCGCCGAGCTGGTCATGCGCACCGGTGACGTCGGCGTCGGCGCCGTGACGGTCTTCCTCGTCGGCTCCTGCCTCGCCATCTGGCTGATCTCGCGCCGCCAGGTCGTCGACCACACCAACGTCAACGACGTGGCTCCGGCCGCCGACGAGCAGCCGGGCGTGGTCACCACCGCCATGGCCGCCGTCGCCGTCCCGCCGGCCGCCGGTACCACCGCGGCCGTGACCGACGAGGACCTCAAGGCCACCATCCCGGCCGCGACGGCCAACCCGGCGACCCCCGCGGCCCCGGCCGCGGCGGTCTGACCCCGAGAACGACAGAGGAAACGGCAGTATGAAGATCGACTGGGCAGCACTCGGCTCCGTCTTCGGAGTCAGCCTCTCGGCCACCGTCGCCCTCGTGGCCCTCTTCACCCTGGGCCTGGTGGGCCTGTCCCGGCACGAGGCCGCCACCGAGCAGGGCGGCACCGCCACCCTCGCCCGCACCGGCGCCTACGCCTGCTTCGCGGTCTGCACCGCGGCCGTGGCCTACGCGATCTACCTGATCGTCAGCTGACGACGCCCGACACCGTGACGGCTCCCTCCGGGTTCTCCGGAGGGGGCTTTCGCGTACCCGGCCCCGCTCCCCTTCGCAGGTCAACAGCGAGTTGACGGGCGTTCGCGGGGCGTGGTGGACTGCCCGAGCCATCACGGCGGCATGGAGAGGAAGTCCGGTGCGAATCCGGCGCGGTCCCGCCACTGTCACCGGGGAGCGCACGCCGCGCGTGCGCCCCGGGAGCCAGGAACTCTCGCCGCCGGACACGTCGAACCAGGGCGCGGACCCTGAGTGAGGACATACCTGCACCATGCGTGCCGATCGCGTCTTCGCGTACGGCGTCACGGCGGGCCTGATCGGCGACCGGATCCTCGGGGATCCGCGCCGCGGGCACCCCGTGGCCGCCTTCGGTAGGGCCGCGGCCGCGGTCGAACGAGCCCTGTGGCGCGACGACCGCGCCCGGGGCCTCCTGCACACCCTGGTGTGCGCCGGGGGCGCCACCGCCGTCGGCGTGCTCGGCGCCCGCGCCGTGCGCTCGCGGCCCGCCGCCGCCCGCGTCGCCCTGACCGCCGCCGCCACCTGGGCCGTGGTGGGCGGCACCTCGCTCGGCCGGGAGGCCCGCGCCATCGGCGGCGCGCTCGCCGTCGGCGACGACGAGGTGGCCCGGGAACGACTCCCCCACCTGTGCGGACGCGACCCGCAGGCCCTGGACGGCCCCGCGATGGCGCGGGCCGTCGTGGAATCCGTCGCCGAGAACACCTCAGACGCGGTCGTCGGCGCCCTGGTGTGGGGGGCCGTCGCCGGCGTCCCCGGCCTGCTCGCCTTCCGCGCCGTGAACACCCTGGACGCGATGGTGGGCCACAAGTCCCCCCGCTACCTGCGCTACGGCTGGGCCTCCGCCCGCCTCGACGACCTGGCCGGCTGGCCGGGCGCCCGGCTGACGGCGCTCGCCGCCGTCGTGGCCGGCCCCGACCGGCGGGGCGCCGCCCTGGCCTGGCGCGCGGACGCCGCCGACCACCCCAGCCCGAACGCCGGCCCGGTCGAGGCCTCCTTCGCCGGGGCCCTCGGCGTCCGGCTCGGCGGGACCCTCTCCTACGGCGGCCGAATCGAGCACCGGGCCGTGCTGAACGGGGCGGCGGGCCGGCCGGTGGAGGTCGCCGACATCGAACGGGCCGTACGGCTCTCCCACCGGGTCACCTGGCTGGCGCTGGCGGCCTGCGTGGCGGCCCGCGCCCTCGTGGCCTCGGGCATCTCGCACGCGAAGAAGAGGGAAGGACGCGCATGAGCGGCGCGAAGCGCGGCGGCGGACTGCTGGTCGCCGGTACGACGTCGGACGCGGGCAAGAGCGTCGTCACGGCGGGCATCTGCCGCTGGCTGTCGCGCCAGGGCGTGAAGGTCGCGCCGTTCAAGGCGCAGAACATGTCGCTGAACTCCTTCGTGACGCGGGAGGGCGCCGAGATCGGCCGCGCGCAGGCCATGCAGGCGCAGGCGGCCCGCGTCGAGCCGACCGCCCTCATGAACCCGGTCCTGCTCAAGCCCGGCAGCGACCGCAGCAGCCAGGTGGTGCTGCTGGGCAAGCCGGTCGGCGAGATGAGCGCGCGCGGCTACCACGGGGGCCGTCAGGAACAGCTGCTCGGCATCGTCACCGACTGCCTGGAGCAACTGCGGGGCACGTATGACGCCGTGATCTGCGAGGGGGCGGGCAGTCCGGCCGAGATCAACCTGCGGCGGACCGACATCGTGAACATGGGCATCGCGCGCGCCGCGCGGTTCCCGGTGGTCGTGGTCGGGGACATCGACCGGGGCGGCGTCTTCGCGTCCTTCTTCGGGACGACGGCCCTGCTGTCGCCGCAGGACCAGTCGCTGATCGCCGGGTACCTGGTCAACAAGTTCCGCGGCGACGTGAGCCTGCTGGAGCCGGGCATGGAGATGCTGCGCGGCCTGACCGGGCGGGCCACCTACGGGGTCCTGCCCTACCGGCACGGCCTGGGCATCGACGAGGAGGACGGCCTGCGCGTGTCCCTGCGGGGCGCCGTGCGGGAGTCCGTGGTCGCGCCGCCGGTCGGCGAGGACGTGCTGCGGGTCGCGGTCTGCGCGGTGCCGCTGATGTCGAACTTCACCGACGTCGACGCGCTGGCGGCGGAGCCGGGCGTGGTCGTGCGGTTCGTGGACCGGGCCGAGGAGCTGGCCGACGCGGACCTGGTCGTCGTACCGGGCACGCGCGGCACCGTGAAGGCGCTGGCGTGGCTGCGGGAACGCGGTCTGGCCGACGCGCTGGTGCGGCGGGCCGCCGAGGGGCGGCCGGTGCTGGGCATCTGCGGCGGGTTCCAGGCGCTGGGCGAGCGGATCGAGGACGAGGTCGAATCGCGGGCGGGGACGGTGGACGGCCTCGGCCTGCTGCCGGTGCGCGTCCGCTTCGCGCGCGAGAAGACCCTGGCCCGGCCGACGGGCACGGCGCTGGGCGAGGAGGTCTTCGGCTACGAGATCCACCACGGGGTGGCCGAGGTGCTGGGCGGGGAGCCGTTCCTCGACGGCTGCCGGGTCGGGTCGGTGTGGGGCACCCACTGGCACGGCTCGCTGGAGTCGGACGGCTTCCGCCGGGCGTTCCTGCGCGAGGTCGCCTCCGCCGCCGGACGCCGCTTCGTCCCCGCGCCGGACACCTCCTTCGGGGCGCTGCGCGAGGAACAGCTCGACCTGCTGGGCGACCTCATCGCGGAGCACGCCGACACCGACGCGCTGCTGCGACTGATCGAGGAGGGCGCCCCGGTGGGCCTGCCCTTCCTCCCCCCGGGCGCCCCGTGAGGCGCCCGGCCCGGCGGGGGGCCGTCGCCGCCCCGCCCGGGCGCCGCCGCTCGCCCGCACCGCACGCCCGGTCCGCGGACGCCCGCGGACTCACCCCTACCCGGACCCGTACCCGTACCCGCACGCGTACCCGTACAGAGGAAGGCACCGCATGAGCACCCCCTATCCGTTCACCGCAGTGGTCGGCCAGAACGACCTGCGGCTGGCGCTCCTGCTCAACGCCGTGAGCCCGGCGGTCGGCGGCGTGCTCGTGCGCGGCGAGAAGGGCACCGCCAAGTCGACCGCCGTGCGCGCGCTGTCCGCGCTGCTGCCGCAGGTCGACGTCGTCCCCGGCTGCCGGTTCAGCTGCGCGCCCGCCGCGCCCTACCCGTCCTGCCCCGACGGCCCCCACGAGGAGGGCCCCGGCGGCGCCCGACCGGCGCGGATGGTCGAGCTGCCGGTCGGCGCCTCCGAGGACCGGCTCGTCGGAGCCCTCGACATCGAGCGGGCCCTGTCCGAGGGCGTCAAGGCCTTCGAACCCGGTCTGCTCGCCGACGCGCACCGCGGGATCCTCTACGTCGACGAGGTCAACCTGCTCCACGACCACCTGGTCGACGTGCTCCTCGACGCCGCCGCCATGGGCGCCTCGTACGTCGAGCGCGAGGGCGTCTCCGTGCGCCACGCGGCCCGCTTCCTGCTCGTCGGCACCATGAACCCGGAGGAGGGCGAGCTGCGCCCGCAGCTCCTCGACCGGTTCGGGCTGACCGTGGAGGTGGCGGCCTCCCGCGAGCCCGCCCAGCGCGTCGAGGTGGTGCGCCGCCGGCTCGCCTACGAGGACGACCCGGCCGGCTTCGCGGACCGCTGGGCCGAGGACGAGGCGGACGTGCGCGCCCGCGTGGTGGCCGCCCGGGCGCTGCTGCCGCAGGTCCGCCTCGGCGACACCGCGCTGCTGCGGATCGCCGCGACCTGCGCCGGTTTCGAGGTCGACGGCATGCGCGCCGACATCGTGATGGCGCGGACGGCCACCGCGCTGGCGGCCTGGGCGGGGCGGGTCGACGTGCTGAAGGAGGACGTGCGCCAGGCCGCGCTGCTGGCGCTCCCCCACCGGCGGCGCCGCAACCCCTTCGACGCGCCGGGCCTCGACGAGGACAGGCTCGACGAGATCCTGGACGGCTTCCCCGACGAGGAGCCCGACCCGGAGCCGGAGCCCGAGCCGCAGGGCCCGGACGACGGCGGCAGCGGCCCCGAGGACGACCCCGACGGGGGCGGTGGCGGCGGGGTTCCCCCGCAGGGCGGCGGACCCGAGGCGCCCGATACCCCCGAGGCCCGGGAGGCACCCGAGGCCCCGGAGGCTCTGGAGGCTCCCGAGGGGCCGTCGCAGGCGCCCGAGCCCTCCTCCGCCCCGGCGGCAGCGGCCCCCGAACAGGCCGCCGTACGGGCCTCCGAGCCCTTCCGCACCAAGATGCTCAGCGTGCCGGGCCTCGGCGAGGGCGCGGCGGGACGGCGCTCGCGCGCCCGTACCGCGCACGGCCGCACCACCGGCGCCACGCGTCCCCGGGGGCACCTGACGAAGCTGCACCTCGCGGCCACCGTCCAGGCCGCCGCCCCGCACCAGAAGGCGCGCGGGCGCAGCGGTCGGGGGCTGGTGGTCCGCAAGGACGACCTGCGCCAGGCCACCCGGGAGGGCCGCGAGGGCAACCTCGTGCTGTTCCTCGTCGACGCCTCCGGTTCCATGGCCGCCCGGCAGCGCATGAGCGCGGTCAAGGGCGCGGTGCTCTCCCTGTTGCTGGACGCCTACCAGCGCCGGGACAAGGTCGGCATGATCACCTTCCGGGGGGCGGGCGCCGAGCTGGCGCTGCCGCCGACCTCGTCCGTGGACACCGCGGCGACCCGGCTGGAACTGCTGCCGACGGGCGGGCGCACCCCGCTCGCCTCCGGGCTGCTCAAGGCCCGCGACGTCCTGCGCCTGGAACGGCTGCGGGACCCCTCGCGCCGGCCGCTGCTCGTGGTCGTCACCGACGGTCGGGCCACCTCGGCCGGGGACCTGGGCGGCGACCCCCGCGAGCTGTCCGGGCGCAGCGCCCGACTGCTGGCCGCCGAAGGGGTCACCTCCGTGGTCGTGGACTGCGAATCGGGCCCGGTGCGGCTGGGACTGGCCGGGGCGCTGGCCTCGGACCTGGGGGCACCCGCCGTGACCCTCGACGGGCTGCGGGCCGACTCGTTGGCCGGGCTCGTGAAGAACGTACGTACCGCGGTGACGTCCGCCGCACCCGGATCATCTTCCGCATCCACCGCCTCCAGGAGGGCCGCGTAATGCCGCAGGGACAGCCGTCCGTCGTTCCGGACGACGGACTCACGACGCGTCAGCGCCGCAACCGTCCGCTCGTCTTCGTCCACACCGGACCGGGCAAGGGCAAGTCGACGGCCGCGTTCGGGCTCGCGCTGCGCGCCTGGAACCAGGGCTGGCCGATCGGGGTGTTCCAGTTCGTCAAGTCGGCGAAGTGGAAGGTCGGCGAGGAGAACGCGCTCAAGGTGCTCGGCGCCTCGGGCGAGGGCGGCAGCGTCGTCTGGCACAAGATGGGCGAGGGCTGGTCCTGGGTCCAGCGCGACGCCCAGCTCGACAACGAGCAGGCGGCGAAGGAGGGTTGGGAGCAGGTCAAGCGCGACCTGGCCGCCGAGACGCACCGGCTGTACGTGCTCGACGAGTTCGCGTACCCGATGCACTGGGGCTGGATCGACGTCGACGAGGTCATCGAGGTGCTGCGCGACCGGCCCGGCACCCAGCACGTGGTGATCACGGGCCGCAACGCGCCGGCGAAGCTGGTGGAGTTCGCGGACCTCGTCACCGAGATGACCAAGGTCAAGCACCCGATGGACGCCGGCCAGAAGGGCCAGAAGGGCATCGAGTGGTGATGTCGTGCACCGTGCCGCGGCTGGTCATCGCCGCGCCGTCCTCCGGCAGCGGCAAGACCACCGTGGCGACGGGCCTGATGGCGGCCTTCGCGGAGCGCGGCCTCGCCGTGTCCCCGCACAAGGCCGGGCCCGACTACATCGACCCCGGCTACCACGCGCTGGCCACCGGCCGCCCGGGGCGCAACCTCGACGCCTTCATGTGCGGGCCGGAGTCGATCGCGCCGCTGTTCGCGCACGGCTCCGCCGGCTGCGACGTCGCGGTCGTCGAGGGCGTGATGGGCCTGTACGACGGGGCCGCCGGGCGCGGTGAACTGGCCTCGACGGCGCAGGTCGCGAAGCTGCTGCGGGCGCCGGTCGTGCTGGTCGTGGACGCCTCGTCGCAGTCCCGGTCTGTGGCGGCGCTGGTGCACGGCTTCGCCTCCTTCGACCCGCGGGTGCGCCTGGGCGGGGTCATCCTCAACAAGGTGGGCTCCGACCGGCACGAGGTGATGCTGCGGGAGGCGCTGGAGGAGGCCGGGACGCCGGTCCTCGGCGTGCTGCGCCGGGCCCCGCAGGTGGCGACGCCGTCGCGGCACCTGGGCCTGGTCCCGGTGGCCGAGCGTCGGGCCGACGCGCTGGCCGCCGTGGCCGCCCTGGCGGACCAGGTCCGGGCCGGCTGCGACCTGGAGGCGCTGATGGCCCTGGCCCGCTCGGCGCCGCCGCTGGAGTGCGAGCCGTGGTCGCCGCAGGGGGCCCTGTTCCCCGACCGCACCGAGCGGGGACCGGGCGTGCCGGTGATCGGGGCCGGGGGCGTCACGGGCCTCGGCCCGGACTCCGGCGCGCCCGTCGTCGCCGTCGCCGGCGGGGCCGCGTTCACGTTCTCCTACGCCGAGCACGCGGAGTTGCTCACCGCCGCCGGGGCACAGGTCGTCACCTTCGACCCGCTGCGCGACGAGCGGCTCCCGGAGCGCACCGCCGGCCTGGTGATCGGCGGCGGGTTCCCCGAGGTGTACGCGCCCGAGCTGTCGGCGAACGAGCCGCTGCGCCGGGCCGTGGCGGACTTCGCCGCGGCCGGCGGTCCGGTGGCCGCCGAGTGCGCGGGGCTGCTGTACCTGGCCCGTTCCCTGGACGGGAAGCCGATGTGCGGGGTCCTCGACGCCGACGCCCGGATGTCGGAGCGGCTCACGCTCGGGTACCGGGAGGCGGTGGCCGTGTCGGACAGCGCGCTCGCCGCGGCCGGCACCCGGCTGCGCGGCCACGAGTTCCACCGGACGGTGACCGAGCCGGGCGCGGGCGCCACCCCGGCCTGGGGGTTCACGCACCCGGAGCGGCGCGTGGAGGGCTTCGTCCAGGGCGGCGTGCACGCCAGTTACCTGCACACGCACTGGGCGGGGCAGCCGTCGGTGGCGCTGCGCTTCGCCGCGTCGGCGGCGGCCCGGGCGACGGTCGCGGCCGGGACGGCGGCCCCGTGAGGAACCGGTCGACGGGCCGGCCTTCGGGCCGGTCGACGGGCCGGCCTTCGGGCCGGTCGACGGGCCGGCCTTCGGGCCGGTCGACGGACCGGTCTTCGGGCCGGTGACCTCACTCCGCGAGGCCGACCACCAGCCAGATCCCGGCCACCCCGCCCACCGTGCACATCAGCGTGGACAGGGCGGGGTGGCGGTGGTGCGCCTCGGGCAGGATCTCGGCGGCGGCCAGGTACAGCAGGGCGCCTCCGAAGAAGCCGAGGTAGGCCCCGAGCGGTTCCTCCGGAAGGGTGAACAGCAAAGTGGACGCCGCGCCCACGACGGGGGCCACGGCGTCGGCGAAGAGCATCGCGAGGGCCCGCTTGCGGGCGTTCCCGTACAGGCTCGTGAGCGTGTACGTGTTGAACCCGTCGGCGAAGTCGTGGGTGATGACGGCCAGCGCCACGGCCACGCCCATGCCCCCGCCGACCTGGAACGCGGCGCCGAGGGCCACCCCGTCGGCGACGCTGTGGCCGACCATCGCGCCGGCCGCGGTCAGTCCGACCTGCGGGACGCGGGCCCCGTCCTCCGCGCCGTGCGCGGCCTGACGCACGGCCAGGACGCGTTCCACGACGTGGGCGACCAGGAAGCCCGCGACGAACAGCAGCAGGGCGAGCGGTACGCCGAAGACCTCCCGGCCCGCGGCGTGCAGGGCCTCCGGGAGCAGGTCGAGGCCGACGACGCCGAGCATCAGCCCGCCGGCGAGGCCCAGCACGAGGTGGCGGCGGTCGGTGACGCGTTGCGCCGTCCAGCCGCCCGCCAGGGTCATCAGGAACGCGCCCAGAGCCACGATCACCGCCATGTGCCCCTGCATACAGACTGGCGGGCGGGCGCGCACTTCCGTGCGCGGGTGGCGGACGCCACCGTGTTGACGAGGCCGACCGGTCCGACCGGGCCGGCGCAGCCGATGACGCAGACGGATCCGAGGGATCCGACGGAGGGAGGCCCCCGGTGGGCGAGGACGTGACCCGGTTGGTGGTCGGGGTGGGCGGACGCGCGGGGGTGTCCGTCGAGGAGGTCTGCGCGCTGGTCGAGGAGACCCTGCGGGGTGCGGGGCTGGCCGTCGCGGCGGTGACGGCGCTGGCCACGGTGGAGGCGAAGACCGGGGAGGCGGGGCTCGTCGGTGCGGCGAAACGATTCGGCGTCCCGCTGGTCGGCTACTCCGCCGAGGAGTTGGCCGCCGTCCGGGTCCCGCACCCCTCGACGGCCGTCCGGGACGCGGTCGGGACCGCCTCGGTGGCGGAGGCCGCGGCGCTGGCGGGCGGCGGGGAGCTGCTCGTGCCCAAGCGCCGTTCGGTCGCGGCGACCTGCGCCGTGGCCGCGGCGCGGGAGCACGACCTGCGCCACCACGGGGACGTGGAGGTGGTGGACGCGGGCGGCGCGCTCGTGGACCTCGCGGTGAACGTACGGTCGGACACTCCCCCGGCCTGGCTCCGGCAGCGGATCGCGGACAGCCTCGGGGACCTCGCCGCGTACCCGGACGGCCGGGCCGCGCGGGCGGCGGTGGCGGCCCGGCACGGGCTGCCGGTCGAGCGGGTGCTGCTCACGGCGGGGGCGGCGGAGGCGTTCGTACTGATCGCCCGGGCCCTGGGCGCCGAACGGCCGGTGGTGGTGCACCCGCAGTTCACCGAGCCGGAGGCGGCCCTGCGCGACGCGGGCCACCGGGTGGAACGGGTGCTGCTGCGGCCCGAGGACGGCTTCCGGCTGGACCCGGCGGCGGTGCCGCGCGACGCGGACCTCGTGGTCGTCGGCAACCCCACGAACCCGACGTCCGTCCTGCATCCGGCGGCCGACCTGACGGCGCTGGCCCGCCCCGGGCGGACCCTGGTGGTGGACGAGGCCTTCATGGACGCCGTCCCCGGGGAGCGGGAGGCGCTCGCCGGACGCATGGACGTGCCGGGGTTGGTGGTGCTGCGGAGCCTGACGAAGACCTGGGGACTGGCGGGGCTGCGGATCGGCTACGTCCTGGCCGAGCCGGAGGTGATCGCGAAGCTGGCGGCGGCCCAGCCGCTGTGGCCGGTGTCCACGCCGGCCCTGGTGGCCGCCGAGGCCTGCGTCGCGCCCCCGGCGCTGGCCGAGGCGGAGGAGGCGGCCCGGCGGATCGCGGTGGACCGGGAGCACCTGCTGGCCGGGCTCGCGGAGTTCGAGGAGATCACGACGGCCGGCCGGGCGGACGGACCGTTCGTGCTGATCCGGCTGGAGGGCGCGATGGAGGTACGCACCCGGCTGCGGGCCCTGGGCTTCGCGGTCCGGCGCGGGGACACCTTCCCCGGCCTCGACGCGTCCTGGCTGCGGCTGGCGGTCCGCGACCGGGCGACGACGGGCCGCCTCCTCCAGGCCCTGGACCACGCCCTGGCCCTGACCGGACGGGGCTAGGCACGCCGGCCGGGGCGGGCCCGGGTTCACGGGCCGGGCCGGGGGCCGGGCCGGCCGCGCCGGGTTCGGGGACCGGGCCGGGTGCACACCCGAGGCCGGGCCCGGTGCGGCGTCGGTCCACCGGCAGGCCGGGCCGGGGTGCTCGCCCCGACGGCGGGCGCGCCGGCGCCGGGGCGCCCGCCTACGATGGCGCCACCGGCCGCGGTGTCATCGCGGCGCGACGAGGACGGGGGCGGGCGGATGAGGGCAGCGGCGCGGATAGCCATGGCGCTGGCGGGAGTGGCGGTCGTGGGGGGCGGGATGTACGTCGCGCCCCGGCTGCTGGACGGCGCCGGTTCCGCCGCCGAGCAGCGGCTCCAGGCCAAACCCGGCACCGCCCCGGGCCGGTCGGGCAAGGAGGCGCCGTTCACGCTCGTGGCGACGGGCGACATCATCCCGTACCCGTCGATCATCCAGCGTTCGGCGACCGACGCGGGCCGGCCCGGGGAGTACGACTTCCGCCGGATCCTCGCCGGGGTCAAACCCCTGGTGTCCGCCGCCGACCTGGCGATGTGCCATCACGAGATACCGTACGGGAAGCCCGGCGGACCCTACACGGGCTATCCCACCTTCAAGGCCCCGCACCAGTTGGCCGACGCCCTGAAGGACGCCGGCTACGACAGCTGCTCCACCGCTTCCAACCACACCCTGGACGACGGCTACGACGGCCTCGTCCGCACCCTGGACCACCTCGACCGGGCCGGCATCCGGCACGTCGGTTCGGCCCGCAGCGCCGAGGAGGCCAAGGCCCCCGCGTGGTCGGAGGCCGGCGGCGCGAAGGTGGCCCAGCTGTCGTACACGTACGGCACGAACGGCATACCGGTCCCGCAGGGCAAGCCGTGGGCGGTCAACCTCATCGACGCGGACCGGATCATCGCCGACGCCCGCGCCGCGCGCGCGGCGGGAGCCCACGTGGTGGTGCTCAGCATCCACTGGGGCACCGAGTGGCAGACGGCCCCCGACCGGCAGCAGCTCGATCTGGCGCGGACGCTGACCGCCTCCAAGGGGGCCGACGGGCTCCCCGACCTCGACGTGATCATCGGCACCCACAACCACGTGCCGCAGCCCTACGAGAAGATCAACGGCACGTGGGTGGTCTTCGGGATGGGCGACCAGGTCGCCAGCTTCGTGCCGACCGACAAGCTCCGCGGCAACCAGTCCTCGGTGCCCCGGTTCACCTTCGCCCCGTCGGCCTCGCACGCGGGCCGCTGGGAGGTGGTGAAGGCCGAGTACCTCACGCAGTACTCGGACATGGGGCCGCCGTTCCGGGTCGTCTGCACCTCCTGCGCCGAGGGCGACGCCTCCCTGCCGGCCGCCAAGCGCACCGAGTACGCCCGGATCGACAAGGAGGTCACCGCGGCCGTGATGTCACGCGGCGCGGCTGCCGCGGGCCTGGAGCGCGCGACCCGCTAGGCAGCGGTGCCGGGCGAGGGGGTCAGGCCTTGCCGCGACGGGTCACCACGAGGGCGGCCGCGCCGATGCCGAGGAGGAGCAGCGCGCCGCCGGCGACGTACGGGGTGACCGAACCGGCGCCGGTCTCGGCGAGGTTGGCCCGGGAGGCGGGGCCGCCGGTGCCGGAGGCGACCGCGGCGGTACCGGCCTGCGGCTTGACGTCCGGCTTGGCGTCCGGCTCGGCCTCGGGCTTGACCTCCGGCTTGGCGTCCGGCTTCGCGGCGGCCTTCGGGGACTCGCAGTGCGCCTCGGCGAGGACGATCTCGCCGTCGACCCGGGCGACGTTCAGGTCGAGCGGGTTGACGGCGACCTTCAGGCTCAGGGCGGCCGCGGCGGCCGTGGTGGTGGTGGTCCGCGTGCCGGAGAGTTCCAGCTCGACCCGGCCGACGCCGGGGACTTCGAGCCTGGTCGGCGGGCCGCCCGCCGTGACGGTCACCTTCTTGCCGAGGGCCGTGACGGTGCCGAGGACGTTCGAGGTGGCCACCGGCTTCTTGCCGGCCTCGCAGACGGCCTTGGACGTGACCTTCTCCACCTCGATGAGGGAGAGGCTCGGCAGCCCCGGCACGTGCACCCGGGCGCGGGCGAGGTTGGCCTCGGCCTCGGCGCGGTTCTTGTCGGCGGTGGCCCTGGAGGTGGCGACGTCCGCCTTCAGGACGCTGACCGGCCTGCCCTGTTCGGCACCGTCGAGGGTGACGGTCAGGGCCGTCTTCTCGGCCGCGCCGGGGGCGCTGACCTCGTTGAGGGTGGCCTTCAGCGGCAGGTGGACGGTCTTGTTGAGCAGGCCCACGTCCAGCCCGGTCCGCAGGACGACGGCTCCGGACCTGCCCTCGCCGCTCGCGCCGTCGCCGCCCGTGGCGAGGGCGGGAGGGGCGGTGAGGAGGGCGACCGCCCCCGTGGCGAGGAGCACGGCCGCGGGCAGGCGGAAGGTGTTGCTGTTCAAGGTGGTGGAACCCCCGGGGAGATGGGCGCCGTCGCGCAGCCAATGGGGGACATCGCGCGCGCCGACGGCTTCGACGCTCGAAGTTTTACGCACTGTGAGTGAACGGGCGGCAACCTGACGTGAGTTCACCCCAAAGGGTGGTTTCCACTCACGTATTCGATTCTTGGCGCCCCATGCGTCCCGTGTGTCCCGCCTCGTTCCCGCGCTTTCCCCGCGTTCCGTCCCGAGCGGCCGGATCAGGCCATAGGAACGACGGACGGGGCGCCGAGGTCACGCCCCGTCAACACGCCTCCCCGGCGCCGTGCCGCGCCTTCCCTCACGCGCGGACGACCCCGTTCACCATCACCCGCCGCGGTCGCGCCAGGGCCCGTACGTCGGCCCGCGGGTCCTCCCCGTAGACCACGAGGTCGGCCGGCGCCCCCTCCGTCAGGCCGGGCCTGCCCAGCCAGGCGCGCGCCGCCCAGGTCGTCGCCGCGAGGGCGTCCAGCGGCGGGATCCCGGCCTTGACCAGCTCGGCCACCTCGGCGGCGACCAGCCCGTGCGGCAGCGAACCGCCCGCGTCCGTGCCGACGTAGACCCCGATCCCGGCGTCCCAGGCGGAGCGCACGGTGTCGTAGCGCCGCTCGTGCAGCCGGCGCATGTGCGCCGACCAGCGCGGGAACTTGGCGTCGCCGCCGGCCGCGAGCTTGGGGAACGTCGCGATGTTCACCAGCGTCGGGACGATCGCCACGCCGCGCTCGGCGAACAGCGGGATCGTGTCCTCGGTGAGCCCCGTGGCGTGTTCGACGCAGTCGATGCCCGCCTCGACCAGGTCGCGCAGGGAGTCCTCGGCGAAGCAGTGGGCCGTGACCCGCGCCCCGAGGCGGTGCGCCTCGGCGATGGCGGCCTCGACCTCCGCGCGCGGCCAGCAGGCCGTCAGGTCGCCGGCGTCCCGGTCGATCCAGTCGCCGACGAGTTTGACCCAGCCGTCGCCGCGCCGCGCCTCGCGCCCCACGTACTCAACGAGTTCGTCGGGCTCGATCTCGTGCGCGTAGTTGCGGATGTAGCGCCGGGTCCGGGCGATGTGCCGACCGGCCCGGATGACCTTCGGGAGGTCCTCGCGGTCGTCGATCCAGCGGGTGTCGGAGGGGGATCCGGCGTCGCGGATCAGCAGCGTGCCGGCGTCGCGGTCGGTGAGGGCCTGCCGCTCGGCGGTCGCGGCGTCGACCGGACCGTGCGCGTCGAGGCCCACGTGGCAGTGGGCGTCGACCAGGCCCGGCAGGACCCAGCCGGTGACCGTGGTGACCTCCCGGGCGGCGGTCGGCCGCTCCCAGGTGATCCGACCACCGACGACCCAGAGTTCGTCGCGCGCCTCGTGGGGCCCGACGAGCACTCTTCCCTTCACATGGAGCACACCGTTGTGATCACTCATATCGGCACTGTACGTGCGCGCCGGATACCCTCACCGGGAAACCCCCGACGAGGAGAGCACCGCCGTGACCCACCCCCTGCTGGACCTTCCGCCGCTCGACGCCGAGCGCTTCGCCTCGATCGAGCGGGGGGTCGCCGAACTCCTCGGCACCCGGCAGGACGTGGTGATCACCCAGGGCGAGGCGCTGCTGCCGCTGGAGGGGTGCATCCGCTCGGGCGCCCGCCCCGGTTCGGTGGCCCTGAACATCGTGACCGGCCCCTACGGCACCACCTTCGGCAACTGGCTGCGGGACGCGGGCGCCGACGTGGTCGACCTCGCGGTCCCCTTCGACACGGCGGTGAGCGGCGAGCGGGTGGCGCGCGCGCTGGCCGAGCGCCCGGAGATCGACTTCGTCTCGCTGGTGCACGCGGAGGCCGCCACCGGCAACACCAACCCGGTCGCGGAGATCGGCGAGGCCGTACGCGCCCACGGGGCGCTGTTCATGCTGGACGCGGTGGCCTCCGTCGGGGCCGAGCCGCTGCTGCCGGACGCCTGGGGCGTCGACCTGTGCGTGATCGGCGCGCAGAAGGCGATGGGCGGACCGGCGGGGGTCTCGGCGGTGTCGGTCTCGGAGCGCGCGTGGGAGCGGTTCGCCGCGAACCCGGCGGCTCCGCGCCGCTCCTACCTGTCCCTGCTGGACTGGAAGGAGCGCTGGATCGACGGCGGGCGCAAGGCGCTGCTGCACGCGCCGGCGCAGCTGGAGATGCTGGCGCTGGAGGCGTGCCTGGAGGCCATCGCGCGCGAGGGCCTGCCGGGCGTGCTGGGTCGGCACGTCGCCGCCGCCGACGCCACGCGGGCGGGCGCCGCGGCGCTCGGGGTGGCCCCGTGGGTGGCCGACCGGGCGCAGGCGGCGCCGGTGGCGACCACGCTGCGGGTCGCGGACGCCTCCGCGGTGGTGGCGAAGGCCCTGGCGGCGCGGCCCTCGGCCCCGCTGGCGGCGGGCGGCGGGGCGCTGGCCGGCGAGATGGTCCGGGTCAACCACTACGGTGCGGCGGCCTCGCCCGCGGCGGTCGAGGAGGCGCTGCGGGCCCTCGCCTCGGCCCTGGGCGCCGACCCGACCCCGGCCCTCGCGGCGGCGTCGGCGGCCTGGCGGTAGGCACGGGGCCGGTCAGCCGGCGAGAACGTCGAGGAGTCGGTCCACGTCCGCCTCGGTGTTGTAGAGGTGGAACGAGGCGCGCAGGGATCCGGCGCGGGCCGCGGTGGCCACCCCGGCGGCCAGCAGCCCGGCCTGGCGGTGCGCGAGGCCGGGGACGGAGACGATGGGCGCCGCGCCCGGTACGGGTTCGTGCCCGAGGCGGGCGAGGCCCTCGCGGTAGCGGGTGGCCAGGGCGGTGTCGTGGGCGTGGACGGCGTCGATCCCGATCCGCTCCAGCAGCGCCAGCCCGGGTTCGGCGGCGTGGTAGGAGAGGAAGGCCGGGGACTCGTCGAAGCGGCGGGCGCCGGGGCCCAGTTCCCGCACGGGCCCGTACGTGGCCTCCCACATCGAGGCGGCGGCCACCCAGCCGGCGTGCAGCGGGGTCAGCGTGGCCTGCGCCTCCTCGGAGACCGTCAGGTACGAGGCCCCGCGCGAGCCCAGCAGCCACTTGTACCCGGCCGTGACCGTGTAGTCGTAGGGCGTGGCGTCGAAGGGCAGCCAGCCGGCGGCCTGGGTGGCGTCCACGAGCATCCGGGCCCCGTGGGCGCCGGTCGCGGCGCGGATCCCGGCGAGGTCGGCCGCGCGCCCGTCGGCGGACTGTACGGCGCTCAGCGCGACCAGCGCGGTGTCCGGCCCGACGGCCTCCGCGATCGCCTCCAGCGGGGCGAACCGGACCGAGAGGTCGCCGCGCACCACGAACGGGTTCATGACGGAGGCGAAGTCGCCTTCGGGGACCAGGACTTCGGCGCCGGCCGGCAGCGCCGCCGCCACCAGGCCGACGTGGGTGGCCACGGCCGAGCCGACGGCGACCCGGGAGGGGTCGACGCCGACCAGCCGGGCGAAGGAGTCCCGCACCCGGTCCACCCGGTCGAAGTCGCCGAAGCCCGCGGCCTCTCCGGCCCCGGCCGCATCGGCCAGGGCCCGCACCTCGGCGACCGCGGAACGCGGCAGGATGCAGCCGGTCGCGGTGTTGAGGTAGGTGGTGGAGGGCGCGAACTCGGCGCGGGACACGTCGGAGAGCGAGAGATCCATGGCGTCAACTCTGCGCCACGGACCCCTCGTCGTCCACGTACGCGGCCCGGCGGGCGATCCGCCGGTCCCTCGTCAGGCCTGCGGGACGGCGCAGGCGCCGTCCGGGGCGCAGGCGTCGGCGGCCGGGGCGGCCTCGATGGTCTCGCGACCCGCCCAGGCCTGCTCCAGGGCCTGGGTGAAGACCTCGGCGGGCTGTCCGCCGGAGATGCCGTAGCGGCGGTCCAGGACGAAGAACGGGACGGCGTTGGCGCCGAGTTCGGCCGCCTCGCGCTCGTCGGCGCGGACCTCGTCGGCGTAGGCGGAGTCGTCGGCGAGGACCGAGCGGACCTCGGCCTCCTCCAGCCCGGCCTCGACGGCGAGCGCGACGAGCACCTCGGGGTCGAAGACGGAGCGCTCCTCGGCGAAGTTGGCGCGGAAGGCGAGGTCGAGCAGTTCCTCCTGGCGGCCGCGGGCGGCGGCCAGGTGCAGCAGGCGGTGGATGTCGAAGGTGTTGCCGTGGTCGCGGCCGTCGACGCGGTAGTCCAGGCCCTCGGCGCGGGCGGCGCCCGCCACGTGCTCCTCCATGCCGCGCGCCTCGTCGAGGGTGCGGCCGTACTTGCGGGCGAGCATCTCGACGACGGGCGCGGTGACGCCCTTGGCGCCGTGCGGGTCGAGTTCGAAGGAACGGAAGACGACCTCTACCTCGTCGCGGTGCGCGAAGTCGGCCAGTCCCTTGGTGAAACGGGCCTTGCCGATGTAGCACCAGGGGCAGGCGATGTCGCTCCAGATCTCGACGCGCATGTTCCTTCTTCTCTCCGGGTTCACTGACGGGTTCGCTGACGGGTTCGCTGACGGATTCACCGACGGGTTAGGCGACGGATCCGCCGACAGAACGGTTTCTGCTTCAACCATCCCTCGGTCCGTCTCATTCCCCGGACGTCACGCGGCGGGTGTGCCCTGCGCCACCCGGAGCCACAGGACGCGGTGCGAGCCGGTGCGGGGGGCGTCCCGGGGGTCCGGGCGCCAGCCGTGGGAGGCGTAGAAGGCCTGGGCGCGGAGGTTGTGCTCGTAGACCTCCAGGCGGACGCGGTCGACGCCGGCGCGGCGCCAGGCGTCGAGGCAGGCGGCGTGCAGGGCGGCGCCGGTGCCCCGGCGCCAGTGGTCGGGGTCGACGTGCAGCTGGGTGAGGGTGGTCACGCCGTCGGCGGTGCGGAAGGCCGCCACGCCCGTGACGCGGCCGTCCCGCTCGGCGCACAGCACCGCGCCGTCGCCCTGCGCGCGGGCCACCGCGCGCGCCCAGCCCTCGCGGAACCGGGCGACCTCGACCGCGCCCGCGTAGGCGCCTTCGGCGAGGTGACCCCGGTAGTAGGTGGCGCGGGCCCGGGTGTGGAGGGCGGCGATGGCGTCGAGGTCGGAGGGCAACGCGGTCCGGATCACGGAAGGGAGAACGCGCCGGGAAGGGAGTCGGGTTCCCGGCGCGTCCGCCCCGAAGGGGGCGCGGCTACTTCTTCAGCCACGCCGCCATCATCTTCTGCGCGATCGGCGCGGCCAGCTTGCCGCCGCCGATCTCGGAGCGGTCGGTGTCCGAGTTCTCGATCATCACGGCCACGGCGATCTGCTTGTCGCCGGCCTTGCCGTACGAGGTGAACCAGGCCAGCGGCGGGATGCTGTTGTTCTCGCCGCGCTGGGCGGTGCCCGTCTTGCCGCCCACCTCGGCGCCCGCGACCTGGGCGGGCTTGCCGCCGCCCTCGGCGGCGACCGTGCGCATGGCGTCCTGGAGCATCGAGGCGGTCTTCGCGCCCATCACCTGCCGGGACTTCGAGTCCTTGAAGCTCTCCAGCACGTTGCCGTTGGAGTCGGTCACCCCGGAGACCATGTGCGGGGCGACCAGCTTGCCGCCGTTCTCGATCGCGGCGGTCACCATGGCGATCTGGAGCGGGGTCGCCTGGACGTCGAACTGGCCGATGCCGGTCTGCGCGACCTGGTCGATCGACATCTTCTTCGACGGGTACTTGCTGGGCGGGTTGGTGCGGACCGGGGTGTCGATCTGCGTGTTGAAGCCCAGCTTCTCGGCCATCGCCCGCATCTTGTCCTGGCCGAGCTTGGAGGCGAGCTCCGCGAAGACGTTGTTGCAGGACAGCTTGAGCGCGGTGCGGGCCGAGACGTTGTTGCAGGCCGCGTCGCCCGCCTCGCTGGGCAGCTTCGTGCGGGTGCCCGGAATCGTGTACGGGGCCGCGATGCCGGTCGGCTGGTCGATGTTCGTGACCATGCCGTTCTCGATCGCCGCCGCCAGGGTGACCAGCTTGAAGGTGGAGCCGGGCGCCTGCGGCTTGCGCAGCGCGACGTTCTCCATGGCCTTGCCCTGGTCGGCCGACAGCTCCTGCCAGGCGGCCTTGTCGTTGGCGCCCGTGATGCGGCCCGGGTCGTAGGAGGGGTTGTTGACGACCGCGAGGATGGCGCCGGTCGCCGGGTCGATGGCCACGGCCGCGCCCTGCTTGCCGTCGAGGGCGTCGTAGGCGGCCTTCTGCACTCCCTTGTCGATGGTGGTCAGCACGTCGCCCGGGTCGGCGCGCTTGTTGGTGAGGGTGTCCATCACCGTCTTCAGCCGGGTGTCGGAGCCGTTGAGGATGTTCTTGTAGACGCCCTCCAACATGCTCGTGCCGTAGGCCTGGGAGCTGTAGCCGGTGATCGGCGCGTACAGCGGGCCGTCGACGTAGGTCCGCTTGTACCCGAAGTCCTTGCCGCCCGTCTTCGTGGAACCGGTGATCGCCTCCCCGCCCACGATGATGTTCCCCAACGGGTTCTCGAACTGCCCGATGAGGTTGCGCCGGTTGTTCTTGTCGTCTGCGAGGGCCTGGCCTTGATATGCCTGCACCCAGGTCACCCGCACCAAAAGGGCCAGCACCAGAAGCAGACAGAAGACCGACGCACGCCTGATCGTCTTGTTCATCCCCCAGAAGGACGCGTCAACGGCCCCGGGCGTTCCGCTCTGCCCCGATTGTGGCCTGCTTCTCAGCTTTTCTTCATGAGGAAGCCTCCCTCGTAGGCGGCGATGACGGCCTGGGTGCGGTCCCGAGAGCCGGTTTTCGCGAGGACGCCCGCCACGTGCGTCTTGACCGTCTGGGGGCCGACGCCGAGGCGCTCGCCGATCTCCTGGTTGGTCAGCCCGGTGGTCATCAGCCGCAGCACGTCCGCCTCCCGGTCGGTGAGCCGGCCCACCCAGGACGCGGCGGCCGGCGGGGCGCCGGCCGCGCGGGAGGCGGCCAGGGAGCGCACCGCCGCCGGGAACAGCAGCGAGTCGCCCCGGGCGACCAGGCGGACCGCCCCGATCAGCTCGTCGGGGTCGGCGCGCTTGAGGAGGAACCCGCAGGCGCCGGCGCGCAGCGCGTCGTAGACGTAGGCGTCGTTCTCGAAGGTGGTGACGACGACGATCCTCGGCGGCTCGGCCATCGTCGCGAGGATCCGCTCGGTCGCCCGGATGCCGTCGATCTCGGGCATGCGGACGTCCATCAGCACCACGTCGGGGGTGAGGGCGCGCGCGACCGAGACCGCCTCGGCGCCGGTCGCGGCCTCCCCGACGACCTCCAGGTCGGGCTCGGCGTCGAGGATGACGCGCAGGGCGGTGCGGACCATCCGCTCGTCGTCGGCGACGACCACGCGCAGCGGCGGTCGGCTCATCGGACCTCTCCTTCGGGGACGGGGACGGGGGCGGGGGCGGAGGCGGGGGGCGGGGCGGAGGTCGGGATCGGGGTCGACGCGGTGCCCGCCCGGCCGGTGGCGGTGGCGGTGGAAGTCGCGGCCTCGGTATCCGTGCCGGTGCCGGTTTCGGTATCGGTATCGGCGCCGAGGGGCAGGGTGGCGCGCAGGCGCCATCCCCCTTCGTACGGTCCCCCTTCGTACGGTCCCGCCTCGATCCGGCCGCCGAGCAGGACGGCCCGCTCGACGGCGCCCCGCAGGCCGCGGCCCCCGGTGGTGCGCTCCGGCCCGTCCGCCCCGGGGTCGGAGCGGGAGCGCGCGAGCGGGTTCGTCAAGGTGATCCCCAGTTCCCGCCGTCCGTCGTGGAGGTGGACCCCGATGTCCAGGGCGACCGGTCCGGACCCGTGGCGCAGGGCGTTGCTCAGGCCCTCCTGGACGATGCGGTACGCCTCGCGGGAGGTGATCGCCGGGAGCCGCGCCCAGTCCCCGGACCGCCCGGGATCCTGGCGGACGGCGACGACGGTGCCGCCGGCCCGGGTGCGGGCCAGCAGTCCGTCGAGGTCGGTGGCCAGGGTCGGTGCGGGAGCGGTGTCGCCGCGGGCCGGGTCGCCGTCGCGCAGCAGGCCCAGCACCGCGTCGAGCTCGCCGACCGTGCGCCGGGTGGTGTCCCGGATGGCGTCGAGGGCCTCCCGGACGAACTCCGGGTCGGTGTCGAGGACCCGCCGGGCGGCGGCGGCCTGGAGGGCGACGGCGCTCAGCGCGTGTCCGACGGCGTCGTGCAGCTCGCGCGCCAGCCGGTTGCGCACCGCGAGATCGGCCGCCCGCTCCTCGGCGGCGGCGAGCCGGTCCGCTGCCGTCGGCCCGAGGAGTACGGGGGCCAGCCGGGACAGCAGCATCCCCGCCCCGCCGCAGCACAGGGCCAGGGCGACCAGCAGCCCCGCCCCGATCAGGGGGGCGACCCAGGGCGCGTCCCCGAAGCCGAGCCAACCGAACCCGTACTCGGAATCGCGCAGCGCGGGGACGAACGGCAAGGCGAGCAGCACCACCGCCATCGGCGGTACGGCGAGGCTCGACGCGCTGACCAACGCGCCGATCCCCAGGTGCGCCGTCCACCAGGCCGAGGCCCGCCACCGGGCGGCCCACGAGCGGGCCGGCCCCTCCGCCGGCCGGACGCCGGGCACCCCGCACAGCGAGCGGACGGCCGCCACGGCCAGCGGTCTGATCAAACCGAGCAGCCCGGTGATCGCCACCAGGGGCAGGGCCGCCCCGTAGGCGACGAAGCTCAACGGCAGGGAGTTGAAGGCGTCCGCCCGGGTGCCCACGGTGACGCAGACCTGGCTGAGCAGGACGTAGGGCATCATCAGGGCCCCGCCGAGGATCAGGTGCACCCACCGCGACCAGGCCCGGGCCCGCAGGAACGGGTGCGCCCCGAACCCCCGATCCGGCCGACCCGCTCGCTCCGGCCGACCCGCCCGGGCCCGCCGCCCCGCCGCTTCCTCGCCGGTCGCGGCGCGCCGCGCCCCGCGCCCCCGGACCCGTCCCCCGACGACCATGTCCCGCACACCCTCAGCCCGTACGACGGGAGCGCAGCGACCGTACGACGACGATCGAGGCGAGCAGTCCCGTGATCATCTGGCCAGCGTAGATCAGCCCCATCACCCTCGTGTCCCCTTCGGCCCCGCCGATGTCCGGCGCGAGCAGGGCCACCGTCAACCAGCCGCCCCAGCACAGGGAGGCGGCGGCGCAGACCCAGGCGAGCGCCATCGGTGCCCGGGCCGACCGGGCCCCTCCGCGGGCCAAGAGGACCGCTCCGGTGGCGGCGCCGAGGACGAACAGGGCGAGGGCGGCCGACCCGGCGCCCGTCTCCGCCGAGTACAGGGCCACCCGCGCGGCGGGCAGCCCGGCGCTCCCCCCGAAGGCCCAGTACAGGTGGACCGCGGCCACCACCGCGCCCGTGACGACCGCGGCCGCCGTCACCACCCCCGTGGGTGACGGGAGCCGCGGGCCGAGCGAGCCCTGCCAGAGGCCGCCCCAGCGCTCCCGCGCATAGGGGACGAACAGTCCCATCAGGGCAAGGGCCTGGACGATGAAGCCCCCGTACACGACGCCGAAGACCCACGGGTCGAGGAAGGGTTCCCCGGCGGCCGGGGCCGTCTGGCCCGGGCCCACGACCCGGATCAGGAGTTGGACGGGTGAGGTGACGACGATCGGGGCGAGCAGCCCGGTGGCGACGAAGACCGGGAGGGTGAGGACCGGGGCCGGCACCCGCATCCCCCACGGGCGGGTCAGCACCAGGGCGAGCACGATCACGCAGGCGTCCATCGCCAGGGTCACCGCGTTGGCCACGACGAGGAAGGATCCGGACTCCAGCAGCACGCTGTCCGGCGGTATCCCGATCCGACTCCCGCCCAGCCAGGCCGCCTTGAGCGCCACGTACGGCAGGGTGGCGGCCACGGCGAGGGCCCGCAGGAGGCGCCGCCCCGTGCCGAGGCCCGCACCCCGGGGCGCGGCGGTCGGCGTCGGGCCGCGAGGCGGGACGCGGGTCGAGGCGGTGGTGGTGTCGGGCGGGCCGGCGGGGGCCGCCCGTTCCGTCGCGGAGACGTGTCGTGTGGTCATGTCCCCAACGGTCGCCCGCCCGGCGCCCCGCCGCCTCCCCCGCGCAGGTGAACCGCCTCCCCCGCACGGGGGAGGCGGCCTCGCCCCCGGGGTGGGCTCACATCCTGCGCGTCACCACGGACAGTCGGTCGCGCGCCTCGAACAGGGCCTGCCTGATGAGCCGTTCGTGCCCGGGCGTCAGCCGCGCCACCGGCACCGAGCAGCTCACCGCGTCCCGCGCCGGCGTCCGGTACGGGACGGCCACGCCGAAGCAGCGCAGTCCGAGCGTGTTTTCCTCGCGGTCCACCGCGTACCCCTGCTCCCGCACCAGCGCGAGCTCCTCCACCAGCCGTTCCCGGTCGGTGATGGTGTGCTGGGTGACCGCCTCCAACCGCTCCGGCAGCATCGCGCGCACCTCGTCGTCGGTGTGCGTGGCCAGCAGCGCCTTGCCGAGGGCGGTGGAGTGGACCGGCAGCCTGCGCCCCACGCGGGTGAAGGGACGCAGGTGGTGCCGGGACTGTCGGGTGGCGAGGTAGACGACGCTGGTTCCGTCCAGTCGGGCCAGGTGGATGGTCTCGGTGGTGTCGTCGGAGAGCCGGTCCAGGGTGGGCCGGGCGGCGGCGACGACCTCGTCCCCGTCGATGTAGGAGCTGCCGACGAGCAGGGCCCGTACGCCGATGCCGTAGCGCGTGCCGGTGGCGTCGGTCTCCACCCAGCCGAGGTTCACCAGGGTCCGCAGGAGCATGTACAGGCTGGACTTGGGCAGCGAGAGGTCGCTCTGGATGTCGGCGAGGCTGTGCAGACCGGGCCGGGCCGCGAAGTGTTCCAACAACAGGACGGTGCGTACCGCGGACTTCACGGGCGCCGCCGTCAGCGGACCGGCGACCGCGCCGCCACCCGAGGCGCCACCCGCTCCCCCGTCCACGTCGTCGCCCTCGGCACCGCCCCCGCCTCTGCCTCCGGAACCGGCGGGACCCCCGGACTCGGCTGTGCTCATGCGCCTGATTCCCCTCTGTTCGGCTCTGTCGCCTCTTGTCACGCGGTGGACGCGGAAATAGGGTCCGCAGCAGAAGCGATCATTCATCCACCGGAACGGCGTTCAGAATACTGAACGATCCAGGAGGCAGTGGGCCGTGACAGCGAATCCAGTCTGGAGTGTGGACCCCCGCACCGGGAAGCAGCGCGAACGGGTTGCGGCGGAAGCCACACACCGGGACGTGGACCGGGCCGTGCGCGCCGCCCACGCCGCCCGCGCGGCCCTCGCCGGGGCCGCGACCCGCGCCGCCTTCCTGCGGACCGCCGCCGACCTGCTCGACGGGTCCGCCGCCCGGATCGTGGAGAGCGCCGACGCCGAGACCGCGCTCGGCGCCGCGCGCCTGACCGGGGAACTCGCCCGCACCACCGGCCAGCTGCGCGTCTTCGCCGACTGCGTGGACGAGGGCGCCTACCTCGACGTCCGGATCGACCGGGCCGACCCCTCCCTCACCCCGCCCCGCCCCGAGCTGCGCCGCTACAAGGTGCCGCTCGGCGTGGTCGCCGTCTACGCCGCCTCCAACTTCCCGCTGGCCTTCTCCGTCCCCGGCGGCGACACCGCGAGCGCCCTCGCGGCCGGCTGCCCGGTGGTCGTCAAGGCCCACCCCGACCACCCGGCCACCTCCGAGCTGTGCGCCGCGCTGCTGCGGGAGGCCGCCACGGCGAACGGGCTGCCCGCCGACGTGGTGACGGTGGTGCACGGGTTCGACGCCGGGCTGGAGCTGATCCGCCACCCGCTCGTCACCGCGGCCGGGTTCACCGGCTCCATCCGGGGCGGACGCGCCCTGTTCGACGCCGCCGCCGCCCGCCCCGTACCGATCCCCTTCCACGGCGAGCTCGGCTCCCTCAACCCCGTCGTGGTCACCCCGGCGGCGGTGGCCGAACGCGCCGAGGAGATCGGATCCGGGCTCGCGGGGTCGGTCACCCTGGGCGTCGGCCAGTTCTGCGTCAAACCGGGCCTGGTCCTGGTCCCGACGGGACAGGACGGCGACCGCCTCGCCGCCGCCCTGGCCAAGTCGCTCGCGGGCACGGAGCCGGGCGTCCTGCTCGACCACCGGATGCGGGAGGCCTTCCTCGCCGGGACCCGCGAACGCGCCGCGCTGCCCGGCGTCGACGCCCCCGTCGCCCCCGGCCCGGGCGGGGAACGCTCCGTCGGCGCGGGCTTCCTGACCGTCGACGCCACGACGCTGCTGGAGGACGGCCCCCACGAGGTGCTCCTGGAGGAGTGCTTCGGCCCCGTCACCGTCCTCGTCCGCTACGCCGACCAGAGCGAGGCCGCCGCGGTGCTGGGCCGGCTCGGCGGGAACCTGAGCGCCACCCTCCAGCTGTCCGAGGACGAGACCCGGGGCGCGCCCGGACCGGCCGCCGAGCTGATCTCCCTGGTCACCGGGCTGGCCGGGCGGATCGTCGTGAACGGATGGCCGACCGGCGTGGCCGTGGCCCCCGCCCAGCACCACGGCGGCCCCTACCCCGCGGCCACCTCCCACGCGACCTCCGTCGGCGCCACCGCCGTCGAACGCTGGCTGCGCCCGGTGGCCTACCAGTCGGTGCCCGACGCGCTGCTCCCCGCGGAACTCCGCGAGGACAACCCGCTGGGACTGCCGCGCCGCGTGACCGGCCCGGGCGCGTGACCGCTCCGGGCGCGTGACCGGCCCGGCCCCGGCCACCGACTGCGCCCGCGCCCGCTAATTGCGTTGCCCGCCCCGCCCCCGGCGGGGCAGGCTGCGCGTCATGCCGAAACCACACGGGTTCACGTACGACGTACGCGGCGACGGGACCGTCGTCATCACGCACCGGGGCCGCGCCGCGGGCACCCTGCGCGGGGGCCGCGCCGACAAGTTCCTGGCGGAGGTGGGGTCCGGGGACGCCCAGCTCGTCATGGCCCGGTGGACCGGCGCCTACAAGTTCGGCAACGAGCGCATGGCCCGCGACCACCCCCGCAACCGGCGCTGAACCCTCCCGGCCCAATCTCGCGGAGGGTAAGGGAACGGCAAAGCCGGTCCGGTCGTTCTGGGTGCATGACCGCTATGACCCCTGGTTCCAACCTGCCGCTCGACACCGTCCGCGTGACGGTGGACGTGGCTGCCCCGGTGCGGCTCGACGTCTCGGGCCTGCTGCTGACGGCCGACGGCAAGGTGCGTTCCGACGCCGACTTCATCTTCTACAACCAGCCGTCCGGCCCGGGTGTCGACTACCGGTCCGGCGGGGGATCGGCCCCCGACTCGATCACCGTGGACACGTCCGCGCTGCCGCCCGGCATCGAGCGGATCGTGGTCACGGCCAGCCCGGACGCCGCCGGACAGAGCTTCCAGGGCGTCGAGCCCACCGCCACCGTGCGGGACGCGGCCGGCGGCGCGGTGATCGCCACCTTCACCCCGCCGCGGCTGGGCACCGAGACGGCGCTCGTGGTCGTCGAGATCTACCTGCGCGGCGGCGTGTGGAAGGTGCGCGCGGTCGGCCAGGGGTACGCCAACGGCCTCGCCGGCATCGCCACGGACTTCGGCGTCTCCGTGGAGGAGGAGCCGCCCGCGGCCGCCGCCGCGCAGGCGCCCCCGGCCCCGCCCGCCCCGCCGGTCACCGCCCCTCCCGTCGCCGCCCCGCCGGCGCCGACGACGCACCCGGTCTCGCCCTGGCTGACCGCCGGTGCGAACGGCCCGGCGGCGAGCACCCCCGCGCCGCCGGCTCCCCCGGTCGCGCCGCCCGCCGCGGCTCCCGCCTCGGGCAAGATCAACCTGGACAAGGGGCGGGTCAGCCTCCAGAAGAACCAGACGGTCTCCCTCGTCAAGGGCGGCCGCCCGCTGCTCTCGCAGGTCAAGATGGGCCTCGGGTGGGAGCCCGCCTACCGGGGGCGCGACATCGACCTCGACGCCTCCGTCATCGCCTACGGCCCCCAGCGCAACCACCTCGACAGCTGCTACTTCAGCCGGCTGTCCATCCTGGGCGGCGCCATCACGCACTCCGGCGACAACCTGACGGGCGAGGGCGCCGGGGACGACGAGGTGATCGTCGTGGACCTCGGCCGACTGCCCGCCGAGGTCACGGGCCTGGTCTTCACGGTGAACTCCTTCTCCGGCCAGAAGTTCACCGAGGTCGCCAAGGCCTACTGCCGACTCATCGACGCCGCCAGCGGCGAGGAGCTGGTCCGCTTCGACCTCACGAGCGCCGAGCCGCAGACCGGCGTCATGATGGCCAAGCTGATCCGGCAGTTCAGCGGCGAGTGGGAGATGACGGCCATCGGCGAATTTGTGAAGTCGCGCACAGTGCGCGGCATGGTCAAGGCGGGCTCCCAGACACTCTGAGCAGGTGGGCGGGCACATGCCGCGACCGACGGTCGAACCGGGTGACGGATGCCACCCGTAATCCGGAGGTGGCTGTCAGTGCCCGCCCGTAGCCTTGAAGCCATGCAGACAACACTCCGGCCCGCGGGTCCCGCTCGCCCGTCCGCCGCGGAGGCGAACGAGGCGATCCGGCACTTGGTGGACACCGGTGTGGACGGGGAGTGGCCCGCGCGGGCGTACGAGTTCCTCCTGGAGGAGTGGACCGCGGCCTCGCGAGCGGAGTTCGCCGCGGCCCAGTGAGCCCAATGAGCCGGGTGAGCCGACAAGTCCGGCGGACCGGTGCGCACCGGTCCGCCGGCGCCTGATCAGCGGTCGCGCCGCCAGGGGCCGGTGATGGCCAGCATGATGCCCGGGTCCTGGAGGTTGGCGTACAGGGTGCGCCCGTCCGGTGAGAAGCACACCCCGGTGAACTCCGAGTACTCGGGCTCCGTCGCCGAGCCGATGTTCAGCTCGTTGCGGGCGAGCGGGTAGACCTTCCCCGACTCGGTGGCCCCGAACAGGTGCTGGACGCCCGAGCCGTCCTCGGCGATGACCAGGCCCCCGTACGGCGAGACCGTGATGTTGTCGGGGCCGTCGTAGCCGCCCTCGGCGGACGGATCGGCGTTCACCCCGATCAGGACGACGAGCCGGATCGTGCGCCGCTTCGGGTCGTAGAACCACACCTGGCCGTCGTGCGCCGCGCCCGGGCTCTCGGAGCGGGCGAAGGAGGAGACGAAGTAGGCGCCGCCGTCGGCCCACCACATGCCCTCCAGCTTGCGCCCCCGCGTCACGCCGTTCACCCCGAACTGCGCCCGAACGGGCGTGGTCCGCGCGTCGCGGTCGGGGACCGGCACCCAGTCGACCCCGTACACGGTGCCCGTCTTCGTCGCGCGCGTGAGGTCGTCGACGAACCGGCCCGTCCTGTCGAAGCACTTGGCGGCGGCGAGCACCCCCGCGTCGTCGGCGAGGCCGCGCAGTCGGCCGCGCCCGTGCCGGAAGCCCTCGGGCGGGGTCCAGCGGTAGAGCAGCCCGTTGGGACCCGACGCGTCCTCCGTCAGGTACGCGTGGCCCCGGCGCGGGTCGATGACCACGGCCTCGTGGGCGTACCGCCCGAACGCCTTGACGGGCTTCGGGTCGCGGTTGGCCCGGCGGTCGTGCGGGTCGACCTCGAACACGTAGCCGTGGTCCTTGGTCATGCCGTTGCGGCCGGCCAGGTCCTCGGTCTCCTCGCAGGTCAGCCACGTACCCCACGGGGTGGCCCCGCCCGCGCAGTTGGTCGACGTACCGGCGATGCCCACCCACTCGGCGACCTCGCCACCGCGCCGGACCTCGACGACCGTGCACCCCCCGGCCGCGGCCGGGTCGTAGACGAGGCCCTCGGCGAGCGGGACGGGGTGCTTCCAGCCCGTCCGCGCCCCCCGCAACTCGTGGTTGTTGACCAGGAGGGTGACCCCGCGGTGCCCCTCGAAGGCCGCGGTCCCGTCGTGGTGGGACGGGGTGCTCTCGCCGCTGTCCAGGGTGGTGACGCCGCTGTGCGTGATCACCCGGTACGAGAACCCGGCCGGCAGCGCGAGCAGCCCGGCCGGGTCCGCGATCAGGGGACCGTAGCCGGGGCCGTGCGGCCGGCGCCCGGTGGCCGCGTCGACGCCCTCGCCCTCCGGCCCGGCCCCGACGGGGGCCTCCCCGGCCGCCAGGGCGCCCGGTGCGGTGGCGAGGGCGCCGACGGTGCCGGTGAGCGCGACTCCCGCCCCGGCGAGGACGGTACGGGCGGTGAAGTCTCTGCGGCTGAGGGGCATCGGGTCTCCAGGGGTGGGGAGGTGGTGCGCCTGACGTACGGTCGTCGGCGCACACGCTCCCGCCCGTACGTGAACGGCGGCTGAACTACCCGGGAAAGCGGGCCACCGCCTCACCGCCGGCCACATTGGCGCGCTCCCGCCCCGGAAGGGCCGGTTCCGTACCGCCCGGGGCGACCTGGCCGCGGATCAGGGCTGCCGGGAACGGGCCTTGAAGGCGGCCTTGCGCGCCTCCTTCGAGGCCTTCCTGTCCGGGTGCAGCCGCCCCATGGCCTCCAGCACGTACGCCGTCGCCGGGTGCTCCACCCGCCAGACCTCCTCGAAGAAGCCGGCGTGGTTCTCGGTCAGCCCCCGCATCAGCAGCGGGAGTTCCTCCGTCTCCGCGTCCGAGGTGAGCTGCGCGGCGAGGGTGTCCACGGTCAGCCAGAACACCATGGCCCCGTCCGGGGGCGGTACGTCGGACACCCCGTGCTCCGCCAGCCACACCCGGGCCAGTCCGCCCAGCTCCGGGTCGTCCAGGACGGCGCGCACGGCCGGCTCGGCCTCCCGCCCGGCCGGGGCCAGGGCCTGCTGGCAGCGCAGCCTGCGCAGCGGGGCGCCCTCGTCGTCCCCCCGGGCGGCGGCCAGCAGTTCGCTCACGGCGGCGGCCGGCTCGCGGCCGACGAGCCACTGCTCGATCTCCGCCTGGGCGGCCCGCTCGGGGTAGGAGGAGACCGCGTCGAGCAGGGTGTCGGCGCCCTTGTCGGCCAGTTCCCCGATGGCGGGGGCCTCGACGCCGGCCTCCAGCATCCGGGCGCGCACGCCGTACAGGCCGAGCGGGGTCAGGCGGACCATCCCGTACCGGGAGACGTCCTCGTCCTCGGCGGCGAGCGTGCGGTCCCCGGCGGCGAACTCCTCGTCGTCGGCCTCCGCCATCAGCTCCTCGTCGACGGGCTGGTACTCGACGAGACCGATGGGCTCCAGCTGCCGGAACTGGTCGTCGAGGCGCATCATCGCGTCGGAGACCTGCTCCAGGACGGCGTCGCTGGGGTCGCCCATGTCGTCGGGCACGATCATCGAGGCGGCGAGCACCGGCAGCGGCACGGGCCCGTCGCCGGGGCCGCCCTCGGCGACGGTGAGCAGGTAGAGGTTGGCGAGGACCCCGTCGAGGAAGTCCGCCTCGCGCTGCGGGTTCCAGTCGAGCCGGTCGAAGTCGATCTCGCCGCCCGCGTCCAACGCGTCGACGAGGTCGTCGAGGTCGGGTACGGCGGCGTCGGCGAGCACGGTGTCCAGGGCCGCGAGCCACAGGTCGAGGACGTCGCCGGGGGCTCCTCCGGCGACCAGCGCGAGGTCCTCGCCGGGGGTGGCGGTGCCGTACTCGGGCTCCTCCCCCTCGGCGCCGTCCCCGGTGTCCTCCTCGGGTTCGGTCACGTCGACCAGGCCGGTGTCGACGGCGACCCGCCAGGCCTGGCTCGCGTGAACGGGGCTGTCCTCGTCCCGTTCGTCGAGGCCGAGTTCGGCGACGGCGCCGACGAGCTGGTCGGCGACGAGTTCACCGCCGACGTCGACCCGGGTGTCGGGTCCGGCCCAGCGGGCGAGGCGTACGGCGCGTGCGAACAGCGGGGCGACGAGGGCGTCGCGGGCCAGCTCCGCATCGGAGGGCAGCCGTACCGGCGGCAGCGTGGAGCGCGGCTCTGCGGACATGGGGTGGTTCTCCTCGGACGGAACGCCTGGACGGCGGGACGGTACGGCGGTCGAGCGGTGGAACTGACGGCACGGCGGCACGGCGGCGAGCCGTACGCACACGCGTACACGCGTACGCGCGCACGGAGCGGAACGGTCCGACGCGACGGCCGGCGGAGCGCCCGCGGACAGGGCGACGGACCCGCGATCCGCGGTCCGTTCGTGGTCCGTCAGGCCGGGTGCGGCCACCCAGCGTAGACGCATTCCGGGCAGGCTCGGCGGTCCATATCCGTTGGTTCATCCCACAGTCGTCTCCCGTATTCCCTGGAGGCCTTGACAACTTCGCTGGTCGCACTGGAAATTGACGCGCGTAGACATCTTGAGACCCTCAGGGTTCCCCCTCCTCCACACACCGGAGTTCCCGCCCATGCGCTCCTCGCATCCCCGTTCCGCCGCCGTCGCGGCCCTCGTCGCCACCGCGCTGGCCACCGGCCTGCTCGCCGGTACCGCCGACGCGGCCGAAGGCGCCGTGTCCGCCGATCCGATACGCATCCACGACATCCAGGGCACCACCCGGATCTCCCCGTTCAACGGCAAGCAGGTCGCCGACGTCGAGGGCATCGTCACCGGCGTGCGCACCTACGGCTCCCGCGGCTTCTGGATCCAGGACCCGGACGCCGACGACGACGCCGCCACCAGCGAGGGCGTCTTCGTCTTCACCAGCTCCGTCCCGACCGTCGCCGTGGGCGACGCGGTGATGGTCTCCGGCACGGTGGGCGAGTACGTGCCCGGCGGGGTCAACTCGGGGAACCAGTCCGTCACCCAGATCTCCAAGCCCGCGGTGACCGTGGTCTCCTCCGGCAACGCGCTGCCGGCGGCCACCGCCGTCAACGAGTACACGGTCCCGGCCGCCTACGCCCCGGCGGGCGACCCGGCCGCCCAGGGCAGCATCAACGGCCTGACCCTGGAGCCCTCGCGCTACGCCCTGGACTACTACGAGTCCCTGGAGGGCATGAACGTCCGCATCGGCACCTCCCGCGTGGTCGGCGCCACCGACCCGTACTCGGAGCTGTGGGTCACGGTCAAGGGGTGGGAGAACGCCGCCAAGCGCGGTGGCACCGTCTACGGCTCCTACGACTCCCAGAACACCGGCCGCCTCCAGATCCAGCAGCTGGCCCCGGTCTCGCAGCAGCCCTTCCCCGTCGCCAACGTCGGCGACAAGCTGACCGGCACCACCGAAGGCCCGCTGGACTTCAACCAGTTCGGCGGCTACACGCTGGTGGCACGCACCCTGGGCACGGTCAAGGCGGGCACCCTCGCCCCCGAGAAGACCAAGGCGCAGGCCTCCAACGAGCTCGCGGTGGCCACGTACAACGTCGAGAACCTCGACCCGACGGACCCGCAGGAGAAGTTCGACAACCTGGCGAAGGCCGTCGTCGAGAACCTCGCCTCCCCCGACGTCCTGGCCCTGGAGGAGATCCAGGACGACAACGGCGCCAAGAACGACGGCACCGTCTCGGCGGAGCAGACGCTGGCGAAGTTCACCGCGGCGATCGCGGCGGCGGGCGGCCCGTCCTACCAGTGGCGCTCGATCAACCCGGAGGACAAGAAGGACGGCGGCGAGCCCGGCGGCAACATCCGCCAGGTCTTCCTCTTCAACCCGGAGCGGGTCTCCTTCACCGAGCTCGCCCCGGGCGACGCGACGACGGCGACCGGCGTGGTCAAGGAGCAGGGCAAGGCCGCCCTGACCCACTCCCCCGGCCGCGTCGACCCGGCGAACCCGGCGTGGGCCGACAGCCGCAAGCCGCTGGCCGGCGAGTTCGTCTTCCGCGGCAAGAAGGTCTTCGTGATCGCCAACCACTTCGGCTCGAAGGGCGGCGACGAGGGCCTGACCTCGCACCACCAGCCGCCGGTCCGCTCCTCGGAGGCCAAGCGGCTGCTCCAGGCGCAGTCGGTGAACGGTTTCGTCAAGGAGATCCTCGCGGCGGAGAAGAACGCGAACGTCCTGGTCCTCGGCGACATCAACGACTTCGAGTTCTCGGCGACGACGGACGCGCTGGCGGCCGACGGCGCCCTGTACCCGGCGATCAAGTCGCTGCCGAAGGCGGAACGTTATTCCTACGTCTACCAGGGCAACGCGCAGGTCCTGGACCAGATCCTGACCAGCCCGGCGATCAAGAACTTCACGTACGACAGCGTCCACATCAACGCGGAGTTCGCGGCGCAGAACAGCGACCACGACCCGCAGGTGATCCGCTTCCGTCCGTAGTCACCCGCGCCCGTGCCCCGCGCCCCCCCGGTGCGCGGGGCACGGCCGGCCGGGCGCGGTCCGGCGCGGTCCGGGCCGGACGCGGGGCGAGGTGGGGACTTTGGGCCCTGGCGTGACCCTGGACACATCCGTACCGAAATCGTCCGGTTGTGGTGTTGAGTGTCTGCACGCCCGATCCACCGCAATGTCGCGTACCGGCCCGTTCGCTCGCCCTACCGGGAGGACCGCGTGTTCCCCTCCATCTCCCTCGCCCAGGAAATCGGCCTCGTGGTGCTCTTCGTGGCCGCGCTCGTCTGGGTCGTCGGCCTCGGCCACATGCTGTGGGACAGCCGCTTCCACCACCCCGAGCCGGGCGCCTACGAGGGCATGCCGTTCATCCCGACGCAGCGCACGTCGGCGGGGCACCCGATGGAGTCGGTCGAACTGACCGAGGCGGAACAGGAGGCCTTCGCCGGCCTGATCCGCTCGATCCCCCTGCGCTAGGAGATCCCTTCCGGGATCAGAACCGGCCGCGGATCTGCTTGCCCGCGTCGCTCTCCGGGTGGTTCAGCGCGTCGTAGACCTTGTGCCCGGAGTCGCGGGCGCCGCCCGCCCAGGACACCACGCCCCGGTCGCTCACCTTGGCCGCGATGCCGCTCCAGTACTTCGCCTCGCGCTCCCACTGGATGCCCTCCAGCAGCCGCTCCAGGGTCACGTACGGGGGCAGCGGGTCGGTGCTCCAGGACATGGTGCGGTTCATGGTCGCGCCGAGGCCGGCCACGACCGCGGGGGCGGTGACGGCGGTCTTGGCGTGGAAGAGCTCGGCGTTCGCCTGGAGGAACTCGCCCACCGTCTCCATGACCTCGCGCTGGACGACGGCCTTGTCCGTACGCTCGCCGTTCTCGTCGGCGGGGATGTCCTCGTGCTCGATGCCGGTGGACGCGGCGTGGATGCCGGCCTTGCCGAGCATGGCGGTGGCGACGAGGGTCCGCAGGACCGACATGGTCATCCACTCCGGGGCCTTGTCCGAGACCTGGCGCTTGCCGGTGAGGATCAGGCCGGACAGCGGGACCGTGGTCTCACCGGCCGGCACCTGGAGCGACTCCATCAGCTTGCGGGTCACGGTGGTGCCGAAGTCCCGGCCGTCCATCGACATGGCCAGGGACTTGTCGACCGGAACGCCCTTCAGGTTGCGGTCGTGGAAGATCTGGCGGGCGGCCATGACGCCGATGCCGTGGAAGATCTCGAACGACAGCGGGATGGCGCCGAAGTCGAGGTCCGCCAGGCCGTAGGCGGCCGGGTTCCTCTTGATCCGGTGCCAGGCGGTGACCTGGGTCTCGCTGTCCAGGGCGTACAGGCCGTCCTTGATCGGGAGGGCCGATGTGCCTTCCGCGGAGACGACCAGCGGACGCGGCGACCACAGGGTGATCTGCGGGAGCGACCAGGCGTCGTCGAAGTCCCCGCGCAGGCCGGCCGCGATGTAGTCGGCGTACTCGCCGACGTTCTTCGCCTTCTTGCTGCCCGCCGTGCCGAGCTGCCGCTGGATCTCGGCGCGCGTACGGGCGTACTCGCTGATCGGCTGGCCGGCCTTCTGGGCGCGCTTGGCGGCGTCCTCGACCTCCTGGGGGTCGTTCACGATGGCCAGCAGGTTCTCGCAGTCGATGACGCCGTTCGCCATGACCCCCTTGCGGATCTCCCGGAGGTCGACGGGCAGCCCGGTGGTCACCGGCTTCAAGGACGAGCTCATGATGGGCAATCCCCCCTCTGCGGCCGCCACTTTGACGCGCCGTCACATGTGAAACGTTATCCAACGGATCATCAGGAAGGCAACCGAGGTGGCGGAAATCGGCCATCAACGCCGCCGTAGATGACGTCTTTCGATCTGCGGCGCGACCTCAGGCCGTTCGAGCATGCTGAGGTGGGCTCCATTCGGGGATTTTCCCCGTCCGCGGAAACGAGGAGCGCCCTCCCGGGCCGTGGTGGGGCCGGAGAGGGCGCTCGTCGGTGGTTCGGCCGCCGGTCGGGGCGGCGGGACCTCAGTTGTGGCTGTGCAGGACCTCGTTCAGGCCGCCCCAGGCCGCCTTGTACGGGCGGGCCTCGACGGTGCCGGTGACCGAGTTGCGGCGGAAGAGGATGTTGTCGGCGCCCGAGAGCTCCAGGGCCTTGACGATCTGGCCGTCCGGCAGGGTGACGCGGGTGCCGGCGGTGACGTAGAGGCCGGCCTCGACGACGCACTCGTCGCCCAGCGCGATGCCCACGCCCGCCTCGGCGCCGACGAGGGTGCGCTCGCCGATCGAGATGATCTGCTTGCCGCCGCCCGAGAGGGTGCCCATGGTGGAGGCACCGCCGCCGATGTCGGAGCCGTCGCCGACGACGACGCCCGCCGAGATGCGGCCCTCGACCATGGAGGTGCCCAGGGTGCCGGCGTTGAAGTTGACGAAGCCCTCGTGCATGACGGTGGTGCCCTCGGCGAGGTGCGCGCCGAGGCGGACGCGGTCGGCGTCGGCGATGCGCACGCCCTTGGGGGCGACGTAGTCGGTCATGCGCGGGAACTTGTCGATCGAGGTGACCTGGAGGTGCAGGCCCTCCGCGCGCGCGTTCAGGCGGACGGTCTCGACCTGGTCGACGGCGACCGGGCCCAGGGAGGTCCAGGCGACGTTGGCGAGGAGGCCGAAAACGCCGTCCAGGTTCTGGCCGTGCGGCTTGACCAGGCGGTGGCTCAGCAGGTGCAGGCGCAGGTACGCGTCGTGCGCGTCGAGCGGCTTGTCCTCCAGGGAGGCGATGACGGTGCGGACGGCCACGACCTCGACGCCCCGGACCGCGTCCGAGCGGACGGCCTTGGCCGCGGCCGCGCCGAGGAGCTCCACGGCCTGCTCGGCGGTGAGGCGCTCGGTGCCGGCCGGGCCGGGCTCGGGGGCCAGCTCGGGGGCGGGGAACCAGGTGTCGAGGACGGTGCCGTCGGCGGTGATGGTGGCAAGTCCGGCGGCGACGGCGCCGGTGGTACGCGTAGCAGTCATGCCCGAAACCTAACCGGCGACGGCCCGTGGTCGCGAACCGGTCTCATGTGCCGGTCTCAGGTGCCGGTCGCGTGCGCCGGCGCCGCCGTGGGTGTCCGCCCCTGCGCCGCCGCCCCGTGCGCGGCGGCGCGGGCGGCCCTGCGCGCCTCCCGGCGGGACAGCGCCAGCAGCAGAGCCCCCGCGCCCGCCGCGAGCAGGGCGCACAGCGGCCACAGCAGGCCCGGCGCGGCCGCGTACAGCGCTCCCCCCAGTGGCGGGCCCAGGACGACACCGCCCGTGGAGACCCCGGCGTAGAGGCTCTGGAAGCGTCCGACGGCGTGGTCCGGTGCCTGGTCCGCCACGTAGGCGGTGGCGGTGGTCTTGTAGAGGATCTCGCCGAGGCTCAGGAGCACCATCATGGTGACGGCGGTGGCGACCCCGGCTCCCGCGATCAGGGCCGCGTAGCCGGCGCCGACCAGCACGAGGCCGGTCCCGATCACCGCCAGCGGGGGTCTGGCGCGCAGCGCGACGGCGGCGGGCAGTTCCAGCAGCAGGATCACGGCCCCGTTGAGGGCGATGATCAGGCCGAAGGCCCGTACGTCGAGCCCGTGGTCGGCGAGGAAGACGGGGAAGACGGAGTACTGCTGGCGGTAGACCACGTCCACGACGAGGATGGCGGCGAGCAGGACCGGTACGGTCGGCCGCGCCCGCAGCGCCGCGAGGACCCCGCCCCGCTCCGCCTCCGCGCCCGCCCCGCCGCCCGCCCGGGCGGCGGCGCTCCCGCGGGCGCCGCGGGCCGGGACGACGCGGGCGGTCCAGCAGGCGAAGAAGAGGGTGCCGACGCCGTCGGCGACGAACAGCCAGTCGTAGGAGAGTCCGGCGGCGACCAGGGCCCCGATCGGCGGGCCGAGGGTGAAGCCCCCGTTGGAGGCGCAGCGCACGACGGCGAAGGCCTGCCGGCGCGCTCCCTCGGGGACGGTGACGGCGACCAGCGCGGCGTTCGAGGCGCGGACCACCCCGGAGGCGTACTGGGCCAGTGGCAGGGCCGCGTAGAGCGCGGGGTTCGACAGCAGGGGGAAGGTCGTCAGGAGCAGTCCGCCGACGGCGGAGGCGGCGAGCAGCACCCTGCGGTGCCCGAAGCGGTCCCCGTACCAGCCGCCCGTGAAGTTGCCCGCGACCAGACCGATGCCGCCGATGCCGGTGGCCAGGCCCGCCTGTGCGGCGCCGAGGCCGCGCGGGCCGGTCAGGTAGAGGAAGACGAAGACGAAGGTGAAGCCGACGACGGCGTTGACGAACACCCCCGCGGCCAGCAGCCACACGACCCTCGGTATGTCCTTGAACCCCTTCAGCACTCCCGCGCCCCCGCATCCGACGAGTAAGTTCCCTTTAGGAACGGACTATGTCAGCATGACAGCCTGGGGTCAACGGACAAAGGAGTGCCATGGCCCAGCGCACACAACTCGGCGACGCGGACTGCTCCATCGCCCAGGCCCTCGACGTCGTGGGCGACTGGTGGACGCTGCTGATCGTGCGCGACACCGCACGCGGCCTGTACCGCTTCGACGAGCTCCAACGCGAACTCGGCGTCTCCCGCAAGGTGCTCGCCGAGCGGCTGAGGCTGCTGGTCGAGGCGGGCGTGCTGACGCGCGAGCCGTACCAGGAACGTCCGGTGCGGCACGCGTACCGGCTGACCCCGCGCGGGCGGGGCCTGCTGCCGGTCCTGGTGGCCCTCCAGGACTGGGGTGACACCTGGGTCCTGGGAGAGGGAGAGATGACGGCGACGACGCGGGAGTCCTCGAAGGAGGCCGCACGGGTCCACGCGCTGCGCGGCACACGACTGCCGGAGCTGCTGCTGCCGGACCGGTTCGGCGAGCTCCGCGACCCGGTGGCGGGGACCCCGTTCACGGTCCTGTACTGCTTTCCGGGCGCGTACGCCCGGGCCGAGTCCTACCCGCCCGGCTGGGCCGGGATCCCCGGCGCGCAGGGCTGCACGTTGGAGTCGTGCACCTACCGCGACCAGCTCGCGGAGTTCACCGCGGCCGGCGCCACCGTGCACGGGGTGTCGACGCAGCGCCCGGACGAGCAGCGGGAGTTCGCCGAGAAGGAGGGGCTGCGCTTCCCGCTGCTGTCGGACGCGGGACTGGAACTGGTGACGGCCCTGCGCCTGCCGACGTTCCGCGCGGCCGGGACGAGCCGGATCAAGCGGCTGACGCTGGTCGTGGACCGGGACCGGACGGTGCGCGAGGTGATCTACCCGATCGGGGACATCGAGGCGAGCGTGACGACGGCCCTCGCGGCGGTGCGCGCGGCGCACTGAGCGCGGCGCACCGAATCCGGCGCACGGAACCCGGCGCACCCGGCCCGCCGTACCCGGCACTCGGAGCCCGGCGCACCCGGCCCGGCGGCCCGTCCTGGGCGGGCGCGGGCCGGCCCGTCGGGCTCCGCGTGCCGGGTTCGGCGGCCGTTCAGCCACCGGGGGCGACCGCCGGGGTCAGCCCCCGGGTCGACCGCCAGGGTCAGTCCCCGGTCAGGATCCGGGTCGACCCCCGGGTCGGCCCCCGGTCAGGATCCGGCCCAGCGCCTCCCGCGCGCCGGCCTCGTCGTACGGGGTGTCCGTGAGCAGCACCCGCAGGCCGATCCCGTCCAGCACCGCCACCAGCGCGCGGGCCGTGGCCGGGTCGGCGTACGGCTCCAGGGCCCGGTCCACGTCCTCGCACCACCGCGCGGCGACCGGGCGCAGCGCGGGCCGGCGCAGCGCGGCGAGGTAGAGCTCGTACTCCAGCTCGACGCGGCCGCGCTCCGCCGTCAACCGCTCGCCCAGCAGCCGCGCCAAGGCCCCGGCGAGGTCCTCGCCGTCGCGGAGCACGAGCCTCGGGACATGGGCCTCGTTCGCCTGCCTCAGGGTGGCGACCAGGAGTTCGTCGAGGGTCGCGAAGTGGTACGTGGTCGAGCCCAGCGGCACGTCCGCCTCGGCCGCCACGCTGCGGTGACTGAGACCGGCGATGCCCCGTGCCTCGACCACGCGCGTCGCCGCGTCGATGATCCGCTGCCGGCGCCCGGGATCGTGGCGGCGCGCACCGGGAGCCATCAGTGGGTGGCCCCGCCCAGATTGAGCAGGACCACGCCCGCGATGACCAGCCCGATCCCGGCGATCTTCGCGGCGGTGGCCGCCTCGCCCATGAAGACCATGCCGATCGCGGCGATGGCGGCGGTGCCGACGCCGGCCCAGATCGCGTACGCCGTGCCCACCGACATCGACTTCAACGTCTGCGCGAGGAGCGTGAAGGCGATGACGTAGCCGAGCAGAGTCCCCAGCGAGGGCCACAGGCGGGTGAAGCCCTCGCTGTACTTCATGGCGGTGGTTCCGGCGACCTCGGCGGCGATGGCCGCGGCAAGCAGTACGTAGGGCATGCGTACGACTGTACACACGGGGTGCGTACAGGTGTACGCATCCCGTGTCGCCGGCCACGGTCGTACAGGACCGCCCCACGGGACCGCCCCACAGGGCCGGACCCCGAAGCCGGCCCCCGCCGGCCTCAGCGGGCGCGGTTCAGGGTGAACCAGGCCGACCGCGACTTCTTCCACTCCGCGTGCGGCAGGTCCTTGGCCTCCACCCCGTCGCCGTACAGGTCCGCGGCGCCGTTGTCGGTGACGAGCTGCACGCGCGCGCCGGGCCGCCGCAGGTCGGGGACCTCGACGACGGACTCCCAGCCGCCGGGGTCGGTGGTCGGCAGGTCCGCCCGCTTGCGCGGGGCGTGCCCGGGGACGCCGTCCCACTGGTAGAGCGCGTAGGGGTCGGAGTTGTCGTCGGCCGCGAAGGAGCCGGCCAGGATCAGGTACTGGTTCGCGGCGTTCTTCTTGACGTCGCGGATCGCGAGCCCGCCGAGGTCCCATTCGATCGGCTCGCCGAAGACCGGCCGGTCGCCGGCCGCGAGCACCCGGTCGATGTTGGTGACGGGGACGACCAGCGCCCTGCCGCCGGGCACGGCCGGGGCCAGCGGGGCCCGGAAGCCCAGGTAGGCGGTGGTCGTGGAGCCCGGGGCGAACTCCAGCCCCTCCACGTTGAACCCGTCGATCTGCTTGGGCACCTCACCGGCGGCCGTCCCCGCCGCGAAGCCGTACCGGTTGCCGTGCGCGGCGTCCCAGGCGACCAGGTCCTCGCGCAGGCTCCGGTAGGCGGCGCCGAAGGCGATCTCGGTGGAGGCGCCCGAACCGGTGACGCGGGTGGTGAAGACGGTGTCGCGTTCCGCCTTGTACTTGCCGTCCTTGTTGTTGCCGAGCGAGCCGGTCCAGTAGACGGTGTCGCCGACCCGGGCCGCCCCCTCGATGTCGACCTCCTTCTTCAGGCCGAGCGCGGGGCCGAGGTCCCAGGTCCTGACCGGGCCGCCGGAGCGGGAACGGTCGTACAGGCGCAGCACGTTGGACTCGTCGTCGGCCACCAGCACGTGGCCGCCCCCCACGTCGACGGCGGCCGAGGCGTCGGAGGAGCCGGTCTGGTAGCGGGTGGAGGCGGAGTCCGCGACCCGCGCCGAGGCGGCGTAGGAGAGGGTGGTCGTGGCGGTCCTGCCGCCGCGCCCGGTGACCTCGATGGTCAGGTCGGTGTATCCGCGCCCGCGGGCGCGGACCGTCAGCTCGCGGTCGCCCTCGCGCGTGCGGGTCTGCCGTACGTCCTCCACGCGGGCCACCGCCGGATTGCTGGAGGCGACCACCCGCAGCCTCAGGAAGCCGTCCGGGACCCCGGCCTGCGCCACGTCCACGGTGACGAACGGGTCGCCGACGCCGCCCACCGCGCCGGCGAGCCGGGCGGCGGACAGGGCGATCGTCGGGGCGGCGTGGCCGGCCTGCGCGTGCGCGGGGACGGTGAGGCCCGCGACGAGCAGGGCCGCGGCCCCGGCGCCCAGGGCGGCGCGACGGTGTACCGGGGTGGGGCGAACGGGCACGGAGGATCCTCTCGTGGGCGCCGTCACGTGCTGACGGCCGTCGAGAAGGTTCGGCCGGCCCGGCCAACTCCGGGTGCACGCCGGCCGGCCGGCCGGGTAACAACCGGCACCGCCCGGAAAGCGGGGAGGGCCCCCGGCACGACCGTGCCGGGGGCCCTCCCCCGTACGCGCGATGCGCGCGGTGCGCGCCGTGCGCGCGCCACGCCCGCGTCGGAGCGTGCGTCAGACGTTGAAGCCGAGCGCGCGCAGCTGCTCACGACCGTCGTCCGTGATCTTGTCCGGACCCCACGGCGGCATCCAGACCCAGTTGATGCGGAGCTCGTTGACGATGCCCTCCGTCGCCGACTTCGCCTGGTCCTCGATGACGTCCGTCAGCGGGCAGGCCGCCGAGGTCAGGGTCATGTCGAGGGTCGCGATGTTCGCGTCGTCGATGTGGATGCCGTAGATCAGGCCCAGGTTGACGACGTCGATGCCCAGCTCGGGGTCGACCACGTCGTAGAGGGCCTCGCGGACCTCTTCCTCGGTGGCCGGCTTGATCGACGCCTCGGGCGTCGCGTTCTCGGTCATGCCGTCTTCCTCTCCGCGTCACCCAGTGCCTGGGCGGTCGCGTCCTTCCAGGCCATCCAACTCAGGAGAGCACACTTCACCCGCGCGGGGTACTTGGAGACGCCGACGAACGCGACCGCGTCCTCCAGCACCTCCTCCATGGCCTCGTCGGGCTCGATCTTGCCCTTCGACTGCATCATCTCCAGGAAGACGCCCTGGATCTTCCGCGCCTCGGCGAGCTCCTTGCCGACGAGCAGCTCGTTCAGCACGGACGCGCTGGCCTGGCTGATGGAGCAGCCCTGGCCCTCGTAGGAGACGTCGGTGAGCGTCTCCCCGTCGTACTTCACGCGCAGCGTGATCTCGTCGCCGCACGTCGGGTTGACGTGGTGCACCTCGGCGTCGCCGTCGCGCAGGCCACGTCCGTGCGGGTGCTTGTAGTGGTCCAGGATCAGTTCCTGGTACATCGAATCCAGCTTCACAGCGGCCCCAGCGCCTTCGTCTCGTTCCCCGTCATCCGAAGAAGTTCCGTACGTGCTCCAGCCCGTCGATCAGCGCGTCGACCTCGGCGGGAGAGGAGTACAGGTAGAAAGACGCTCGCGTGGTCGCGGGAATTCCGTACCGCAGGCAGACCGGACGCGCGCAGTGGTGACCCACGCGGACGGCGATGCCCTGCTCGTCGAGCACCTGACCGACGTCGTGCGGGTGGATGTCCCCGAGCGTGAACGAGATCGCGGCGCCGCGGTCCTCGGCCGTGGTCGGGCCGATGATCCGCAGGTCGGGGACCTCCAGGAGGCGCCGGACGGCGTACTCGGTGATCGCGTGCTCGTGGGCGGCGATCTTGTCCATGCCGATCGCGGACAGGTAGTCCACGGCCGCGCCGAGGCCGACGGCCTGGGCGATCGGGGGCGTACCGGCCTCGAACTTGTGGGGCGCGGGGGCGTACGTCGAGGCGTGCATCGACACGGTCTCGATCATCTCGCCGCCACCGAGGAACGGCGGCAGGTCCTCCAGGAGCTCCTGGCGGCCCCACAGGACGCCGATGCCGGTCGGGCCGCACATCTTGTGGCCGGTGAAGGCCACGAAGTCGGCGCCGAGGGCCTGGACGTCCAGGGGCATGTGGGGGGCGGCCTGCGAGGCGTCGATCAGCACCAGCGCGCCGACCTCCTGCGCGCGGCGGACGATCGCCTCGACCGGGTTGACGGTGCCCATGATGTTGGAGACCAGCGTGAAGGAGACGATCTTCGTCTTCTCCGTGATGACCTCTTCGATGTTGGACAGGTCGAGCCGGCCGTCGTCGGTGAGGCCGAACCACTTCAGTTTCGCGCCGGTGCGCTGCGCGAGCAGCTGCCACGGGACGATGTTGGAGTGGTGCTCCATCTCCGTGATGGCGATCTCGGTCTCGCGGTCGACCCGGTAGGGCTCGTCCGCCCAGCCGAGCATGTTCGCGACCAGGTTGAGCGACTCCGAGGCGTTCTTGGTGAAGATCACCTCGTCGCGGCTCGGCGCGTTGATGAAGGCGGCGACCTTGTCGCGAGCGCCCTCGTACAGCGCCGTGGCCTCCTCGGCGAGCACGTGCACGCCGCGGTGGACGTTGGCGTTGTGCCGCTCGTAGTACTCGTTCAGCGCGTCGAGCACCTGGCGCGGCTTCTGCGAGGTCGCCGCGTTGTCCAGGTAAACGATCTTCTTCCCGTCGTGGACCACACGATCCAGCAGGGGGAAGTCCTTGCGGATCGCCTCGATGTCGAGGAGGCCAGGCAGCTGTGTCACGCGGTCGCGCCACCCTTCACGTACTTGTCGTAACCCTCGGCCTCCAGCTGGTCGGCCAGCTCGGCGCCGCCGGACTCGGCGATGCGGCCGTTGGCGAACACGTGCACGAAGTCGGGCTTGATGTAGCGCAGGATGCGCGTGTAGTGCGTGATCAGCAGGGTGCCGACCTCACCGGTCTCGCGGACGCGGTTGACGCCCTCGGAGACGATGCGCAGGGCGTCGACGTCGAGGCCGGAGTCGGTCTCGTCGAGGATCGCGATCTTCGGCTTGAGGAGCTCCAGCTGGAGGATCTCGTGGCGCTTCTTCTCACCGCCGGAGAAGCCCTCGTTCACGTTGCGCTCGGCGAAGGCCGGGTCCATCTGGAGCTGCTCCATCGCGGACTTGACCTCCTTCACCCAGGTGCGCAGCTTGGGGGCCTCGCCGCGGATGGCGGTGGCCGAGGTCCGCAGGAAGTTGGAGACCGAGACGCCGGGGACCTCGACCGGGTACTGCATGGCGAGGAAGACACCGGCGCGGGCGCGCTCGTCGACGGACATCTCCAGGACGTCTTCGCCGTCGAGGGTGACGGTGCCACCGGTGATGGTGTACTTCGGGTGACCGGCCAGGGAGTAGGCCAGCGTGGACTTGCCGGAGCCGTTCGGACCCATGATGGCGTGCGTCTCACCCTGCTTGACGGTGAGGTCGACGCCCTTGAGGATCTCGCGGGCGCCGTTCTCGGCCTCGACGGAGACGTGCAGGTCGTGGATTTCAAGCGTTGCCATGGATACCTCAGGACTCCTGGGTGAGGGAGACGAGCACGTCGTCCCCTTCGATCTTGACGGGGTAAACGGGTACGGGGCGGGTCGCGGGCAGGCCCGAGGGCTTGCCGGTGCGCAGGTCGAAGGCCGAACCGTGCAGCCAGCACTCGATCATGCAGTCGTCGACCTCGCCCTCCGAGAGGGAGACGTTCGCGTGCGAGCAGATGTCGTGGATCGCGAACACCTCCCCCTCGGTGGAGACGATGGACACCGGCGTGCCGTCGAGTTCCACCCGCTTGGGGGTGTTCTCCTCCAGCTCGCTCAGCGCACAGGCCTTGAGGTAGGTCATCAGACGGACGCCTGCAGCTCGGTCTCGATCCGGGCGATCAGCCGCTCCTCGATGTCCGCGACGCCGATCTGCTGGACGAGCTCGGCGAAGAAGCCGCGCACGACCAGGCGGCGGGCCTCGTCGGCCGGGATGCCGCGGGCCTGGAGGTAGAACAGCTGCTCGTCGTCGAAGCGACCGGTCGCGGAGGCGTGGCCGGCGCCGACGATCTCGCCGGTCTCGATCTCCAGGTTCGGCACCGAGTCGACGCGCGCGCCGTCCGTCAGGACGAGGTTGCGGTTCATCTCGTAGGTGTCGGTGCCCTCGGCGGTCTTCTCGATGAGCACGTCACCGATCCAGACGGCGTGGGCGTCCTGGCCCTGGAGCGCGCCCTTGTAGACCACGTTCGACTTGCAGTGCGGGGCGTCGTGCGTGACCAGGAGGCGGTGCTCCTGGTGCTGGCCGGCGTCCGTGAAGTACAGGCCGAGCATCTCGGCCTCGCCGCCGGGGGCGGCGTAGGTGACGCGCGGGTGCAGCCGGACCAGGTCGCCGCCGAAGGTGATGACCACGGACTTGAAGCTCGCGTCGCGGCCGACGAGGGCGTTGTGCTGCGAGGTGTGGACCGCGGTGTCGTCCCAGTCCTGGATCGACACGAAGGTCACCTTGGCGCCGTCGCCGACGAGGACGTCGACGTTGGCGGCGCGCACGCCGTCACCGGTGTGGTCGATCACGATGATCGCCTCGGCGAACGGCTTGATGTCGAAGACGGTGTGACCGTAGGTCGTGCCGCCCTCGCCGTGCAGCGCGACGCGGATCGGCTCGGCGAGCACGGTCTCCTTGGGCACGGTGACGACCGTGGCCTTGGCGAACGAGGAGAAGGCCTGGGCCGAGACCCGGTCGACGGGGACGCCGGCCTTGCCGATCCGCTCGTCGCCGCGCTCGACGGACTCGACCGTGACGCCCTCGGGCGCGTCGATCTGGGCCTTCATGGTGCCGTTGGCGACCGCGGTGCCGTCGTGCAGGCCCTTGAGGCGGGCCAGCGGGGTGAAGCGCCACTCCTCCTCGCGACCCTGCGGGACCGGGAAGTCGGCCACGTCGAAGGACGGGGGCGCGCTCATCCGGGTGGCGACGGTGGACTCGGCGGCCACCGCGATCGAGCCGGCGGTGGTGGAGCCCGCCGGGATGTTCTGAGCCTCAGCCATGGCTGTCGTGTTGCTCGCTCTCTTAAAAGAACACGTCTACGTCTAAAGGGTGTGCTGCGGGACGGGGGCGGTCGGCGCTAGCCGACCGAGCCCTCCATCTGCAGCTCGATCAGCCGGTTGAGCTCCAGCGCGTACTCCATCGGCAGCTCCTTGGCGATCGGCTCGACGAAGCCGCGCACGATCATGGCCATGGCCTCGAACTCGGTGAGGCCGCGCTGCATGAGGTAGAAGAGCTGGTCGTCGGAGACCTTGGAGACGGTGGCCTCGTGGCCCATCGTCACGTCGTCCTCGCGGACGTCGACGTAGGGGTAGGTGTCCGAGCGGGAGATCGTGTCGACCAGGAGCGCGTCGCACAGCACGTTGGACTTGGAGCCCGGGGCGCCCTCGCCGATCTCGACGAGACCGCGGTAGGAGGTGCGGCCGCCGCCTCGCGCCACCGACTTGGAGACGATGTTCGACGAGGTGTTCGGCGCCATGTGGACCATCTTGGAGCCGGCGTCCTGGTGCTGGCCCTCGCCCGCGAAGGCGATGGACAGGGTCTCGCCCTTGGCGTGCTCGCCCATCAGGTAGACGGCCGGGTACTTCATGGTGACCTTGGAACCGATGTTGCCGTCGATCCACTCCATGGTCGCGCCCTCGTACGCCACGGCGCGCTTGGTGACCAGGTTGTAGACGTTGTTCGACCAGTTCTGGATGGTCGTGTAGCGGCAGCGGCCGCCCTTCTTCACGATGATCTCGACCACGGCGCTGTGCAGCGAGTCCGAGGAGTAGATCGGGGCGGTGCAGCCCTCGACGTAGTGGACGTAGGCGTCCTCGTCGACGATGATCAGCGTCCGCTCGAACTGGCCCATGTTCTCCGTGTTGATGCGGAAGTAGGCCTGGAGCGGGATGTCCACGTGGACACCCTTGGGGACGTAGATGAACGAGCCGCCGGACCACACCGCGGTGTTCAGCGACGCGAACTTGTTGTCGCCGACCGGGATGACCGTGCCGAAGTACTCCTGGAAGAGCTCCGGGTGCTCCTTGAGCGCGGTGTCCGTGTCGAGGAAGATCACGCCCTGCTCCTCCAGGTCCTCGCGGATCTGGTGGTAGACGACCTCGGACTCGTACTGGGCCGCGACACCGGCGACGAGGCGCTGCTTCTCCGCCTCCGGGATGCCGAGCTTGTCGTACGTGTTCTTGATGTCCTCGGGCAGGTCCTCCCAGGAAGCGGCCTGCTTCTCGGTGGAACGCACGAAGTACTTAATGTTGTCGAAGTCGATGCCCGAGAGGTCGGAACCCCAGTTCGGCATGGGCTTCTTGTCGAACAGCCTGAGGCCCTTGAGGCGGAGGTTCAGCATCCACTCCGGCTCGGACTTCTTGGCCGAGATGTCGCGGACGACCTCCTCGGACAGACCCCGCTTGGCAGCGGCGCCGGCCGCGTCGGAGTCGGCCCAGCCGTATTCGTAGGTGCCCAGGCCATCGAGCTCAGGGTGAGCAGTCTCCGTGGTCATGCGGGGTTCCTCCCGGCCGTACTTGCAGATGCTGATGTGTCGGTCTGTGTGGCGCTTCGCGGAATGAACGTGGTGCACACTCCGTCGCCGTGGGCGATCGTGGCGAGGCGCTGCACGTGCGTCCCGAGCAGGCGGGAGAAGACCTCGGTCTCCGCCTCGCAGAGCTGCGGGAACTGCTCGGCGACGTGTGCGACCGGGCAGTGGTGCTGACAGAGCTGTTCGCCGCTGTGCGGACCGGGAGCGCTCTTCGCCGTAGCAGCGTACCCGTCCGCGGTCAACGCCTTGGCCAGGGCCTCGGTACGGTCCGCGGGTGCGGCCGCCTCGATGGACTCCCGGTAGGGCTGCGCCTGCGCCTCCATGCGGGCCCTGGCGAAGGCGGCCACGGCCGCCTCCCCCCGCTCACCCCCGCCGACGGACTGCGCGATCCAGCGCAGGGCGTCGGCGGCGAGGGTGTCGTAGGACTGGTCGAAGGCGTCGCGGCCGCAGTCGGTGAGCGCGAAGACCTTGGCGGGTCGACCCCGGGTGCGCGTGCCGTACACGCGCTGCTCACGGGGTGCGACCACGTCGTCGGCGACGAGCGTGTCGAGGTGGCGGCGGACGGCGGCCTGGGTGAGGCCGAGACGCTGCGCGAGGTCGGCGACGGTGGAAGGACCGTGGTCCAGGATCGACCGCGCGACCCGGTTGCGGGTTGACCGCTCTCCGGTCGCGAGCTCCCCGTGCGGGGTCTCGATCATCCGTTCGCCGTATTTCACAACGCCATTGTTGCGTAATTAAGTGAGCGACGACAAGCCGTGACGGACGCCACCCCTGGTGGCCTCCATCACTAAGGGTTACCTAATTTGTCGACGGAGAGTTAATCGGATGGCAGCGTTCCGCATTCCCTGCGGGAGCCTCCGGTGAACCAATAAACGGCTCCCACCAGCAAACCTCCGCCCACGACGTTCCCCGGGACGGTAAACATCAGGTTCCGGAAAAGATCACCGCATTGCGATGAGCCATCCAGGATCGCCAGGCTGAAAAGAGCCATGTTCGCGACGCAGTGCTCGAATCCCACCGCCACGAAGACCGCCACGGGCAGCCACAGGACGAAAATCTTGGCCGCGTCACCCCGGGCTCGAGTGAACATCCAGATCGCCAGGCAGACGAGCATGTTGCACAGCACCGCGCGCCAGAACAGCTGACCGCCGCCCAGCGCCGTCTTCCCGTGCACCATCTCCGCCAGCATCGCCCGCGCCGACGGCGACGAGGTCACCCCGGACGCGTGCACCATCGCCCCGAAGAGGAAGGCCCCCGCCAGGTTCCCCGCGAGCGACAGCCCCCAGGACAGCGCCAGGTCCCGCGGGCCCGTCCGCCCGGAGAGGGCGCCGACCAGCATCACCATCACGTTGCTGGTGAACAGCTGCGCCCCCGCGAACATCACGATCGTCAGCGCTATCGGGAACACCGCGCCCTCCAGCAGCTTCACCGCCGCCGAGCCCTGCGCCACGAACGGCGAGATCGCCACGAGCAGCAGCACCTCGCCGATGCCGATGTACGCGCCCGCGAGCATCGCGGAGACGAAGTAGCGCGGCGGGTGCCCCAGGTCGTGGGCCTTGTGCGCGGCCTGTCCTGAAGTGGCCCGGACGTTCTCGGCGATGCTGTTCACCACTCAACGCTAGGACCGCGCCGGCCCCCGGACGGCCCGAAAAGGTCACCGGGTACCGGGCCCCTGACCCCGCCACCCCCGGGACCAAAGCCCCCCTCCCGCGCTCCGTAGACTCGTCTCCCATGAGCAACGACCCCGCCGTGGAGATCCGCGGACTGGTGAAACGGTACGGATCCAAGACAGCGGTGGACGGTCTGGACCTCACGGTGCCCCGCGACGCGGTGACCGCCGTCCTCGGTCCCAACGGCGCGGGCAAGACCACCACCGTCGAGACCTGCGAGGGCTACCGCCGCCCCGACGCCGGCGCCGTGCGCGTGCTCGGGCTCGACCCGACCTCCCAGGCCGAGGCCCTGCGCCCGCGCATCGGCGTCATGCTCCAGTCCGGCGGGGTCTACTCCGGCGCCCGCGCCGTCGAGATGCTCCGCCACATGGCGAAGCTGTACGCCGACCCCCTGGACGTCGACACCCTGGTGGAACGCCTCGGCCTCGGCGGCTGCGGCCGCACCCCCTACCGCCGGCTCTCCGGCGGACAGCAGCAGCGCCTCGCCCTGGCCATGGCCGTCGTGGGCCGCCCCGAGCTGGTCTTCCTCGACGAGCCCACCGCCGGCCTCGACCCGCAGGCCCGCCGCGCGACCTGGGAGCTCGTACGGGAACTGCGCGCGGACGGCGTGGCCGTCGTGCTCACCACGCACCACATGGACGAGGCCGAGCAGCTCGCCGACGAGGTCGCCATCGTCGACGCCGGCAAGGTCATCGCCCACGGCAGCCCCGATCAGCTGTGCCGCGGCGGCGCCGAGAACACCCTGCGCTTCAACGGCCGCCCCTCCCTCGACCTCGCCTCCCTGCTCAAGGCCCTGCCCGACGGCACCGACGCGGCCGAGCTCACCCCCGGCTCCTACCGGGTCACCGGTGACGTCGGCCCGCAGATGCTGGCCACCGTCACCTCCTGGTGCGCCCAGCACGGGGTGATGCCGAGCAGCCTCGCCGTGGAACGACACACCCTCGAGGACGTCTTCCTCGAACTGACCGGCAAGGAGCTGCGCGCATGAGCGCCGGTACGTTCGCCCCCCGCCCGGGCGCCGCGCCCGTGTCCCGGATGATCGCCGCGCAGACCGCGCTGGAGACCCGGATGCTGCTGCGCAACGGCGAGCAGCTGCTGCTCACCGTGATCATCCCGGCGCTGCTGCTGACCCTGTTCTCCTCCGTGGACATCATCTCCGTCCCCCTGGAGGCGGGCGGCTCCGTCAAGTCCGTGGACTTCCTCGCCCCGGGCATCCTCGCCCTCGCCGTGATGTCCACCGCCTTCACCGGCCAGGCCATCGCCACCGGCTTCGACCGCCGCTACGGGATCCTCAAGCGGCTCGGGGCCTCCCCGCTGCCGCGCTGGGCCCTGATGACCGCCAAGACCCTGTCGGTCCTGGTCACCGAGGTGCTCCAGATCGCCCTGCTGACGGCGATCGCCCTCGCGCTGGGCTGGTCCCCGCAGGGGAACCCGCTGACCGTCGCCGCGCTGATCCTGCTGGGCACCGCCGCCTTCTCCGGCCTCGGGCTGCTGATGGCGGGCACCCTCAAGGCCGAGGTCACCCTCGCCGCCGCCAACCTGGTCTTCCTGCTCCTGCTGGTCGGGGGCGGGGTGATCGTGCCGATGGAGAAGTTCCCCGACGCGGTGCAGAGCGTCCTCGGGCTGCTGCCCATCTCGGCGCTCTCGAACGGGCTGCGCGAGGTGCTCCAGCACGGCTCCGGCCTGCCGTGGGGCGACGCCGCGGTCCTCGCGGTCTGGTCGGTACTGGGACTCGGCGCCGCCGCGAGGCTCTTCCGCTGGGAGTGAATCCCTTCCCCCGGACGTTGCCCCGGCGGGAGGATGACCACCTCCACCCCTGCGGGGGACCGAGGATGCGGGACCGGGACGCCGGGGGGCGGGCATGGCTCAGCGGGAAGCCGTTCTGCGGCTGGACGCGCAGTGGGCGCGGATCCGATCGGGGGCCGCGCACGCGACGCCCGAGGAGAGCGAGCGGCTGCTCGCCGAGTTGATCGGGGCACTGCGCGAGCCCGCCCGCACGGACCCCGAGTGCGCCGCCCGGCTCGGGCTGCGGCTGGCCGACCTCGCGGCGCGCAGGTTCGCCGCCGGCGACCGGGCCGGGGCCCTGGCCGCCGTCGAGGAGGGCCTGCGGCACGCGCGCGAGGCCGCCGGGCACGCCCCCGAGTACGCCCGCTGGTACGCGCGGGGACTGATCAACCAGGGCGTGTGGCTGGCCTGGCCGCTGAGCGACGCGGCGCGGCTGCCCCGCCACCCGCTCGGGGACGCCGCCGAGGAGGGCCCCGGCTTCATGGAACGGGCGGCCGGCGAACGGGCCCGTGACCTGACCCGGGCCGCCGTCGAGGTGTGGGCGGCCCTGGACCGGGGCGATCCGGTCAACCGGCGGGGGCTCGCGCAGGCGAAGGTGTTCCTCGGGGACCGTCTCGCGGAGCTCGGCCTCGCCGCCGAGGCCTTCGCCTGGGCGGTGGACGCCGAGGCGGACTTCCGCCGGCTGCTGCGCGAGGCGCCCGACCCGGAGGTGGCCCAGGAGGCGGAGGAGGCCCTGGACCACGTCGGCCGTCAGCTCGAACGGCGGCTGCGGCTGCTGTCCTTCGACTCCCTGGCCGGGCTGCGGGCGGACGGTCTGCTGCCCGAAGGGCTGCTGCCGCGGGCCGTGGTGGCCGCCCGGATCCAGGGCTTCTCCGCCGCGGAGGCGGCCCACCGGCTGGGGCTGGAGGTCGAGCAGGTGTCCACGATGCTGGAGGTGACCGCCTGGCGGGCGGTGTGGCGGGTGGACGTACGCGCCGCCGACGGGCTGTGGACCGCGGAGCCCCACCCCTGGCGCGACGGCGCGACGGTGCGCGACCGCAGCGCGCGGGAGGTGGGCGAGGAGCTGGTGCGGGGCTTCGTCGCCTCGCCCCGGTACCCGGGCGAGGGCGCCCTGTGGCGGATCCGCGTGTGGTGGCACGAGGAGGGCGACCCGGCCGGGGCCCGGTTCCGCCTGGTCGTCGGGGCCGACGCACCAGGACCCACCCCCTCGTGAAAGTTTGCACAAGGCTCCGCCTACGATAGGGGCCGTGTTGAACCCATTCGCATACCTCGCCGACCGCTGGACCCCGTCACCCCGGACCGTCCGGCGCGCGGCCCTCGCCGCGCTCGTGATGAGCGTGGTCATCGTCGTCACCGGCGGCGCGGTGCGGCTGACCGGCTCCGGTCTCGGCTGCGACACCTGGCCCAAGTGCACCGACGACAGCCTCATCGTCACCCAGGCCCAGGGCTTCCACGGCGCCATCGAGTTCGGCAACCGGATGCTGACCTACGTGCTGAGCGCGGCCGTCGGCGCCGTCATCCTCGCGGCCCGCTCGGCGAAGCCCTGGCGGCACTCGCTGACGAAGCTCGGCTGGATCCAGTTCGCGCTGGTGATGTGCAACGCCGTCCTCGGCGGCATCACCGTCCTGACGGGGCTGAACCCGTACAGCGTGGCCGGGCACTTCCTGCTCGCCACCGGCCTGATCACGGTCACCACCCTCACCTGGCAGCGCACCCGCGAGAGCGACGCCGCTCCCCGGCCGCGCGTGCCGGCACCGGTGCGCAAGCTGTCGTGGGCGTTGATCGCCACCACGCTCGTGCTCATCGCGGCGGGCACCGTCGTGACCGGCTCGGGGCCGCACGCCGGTGACCGCAGCGAGATCAAGCGGATGCCGTTCGACTGGGCGGCCACCGCGCACGTGCACGCCATCGCCGCCTGGCTGGTCTGCGCGCTGGCCGTCGCGATGTGGCTGGTGCTGCGGGTGGTCGACGCCCCCACCGACACCCGGGCGCGCGCCCGCGACCTGCTGGTGGTGCTGCTCGCGCAGGGCGCGATCGGCTACGTCCAGTTCTTCACGCAGCTCCCCGAGGTGCTGGTCGCCGCGCACATGCTGGGCTCCTGCCTGGTGTGGATCTCGGTGCTCCGCCTGACGCTGAGCCTGCGCGAGCGTTCGACGGAGCCGGTGGACGCCGCGCCGGCCCGCGACGAGTCCGCGCTCTCCGCGGTCTGACGCCGCGGTCCGAGGCCGCGGCCCGACGCCCGGCGGACGGGCGGGGCACTCCCCCGCCCGTCGTCCCCGCCCCGTCGGGTGCCGCCGGTCCCGTTCGTAGGTCCCGTCCGTCAGTCCCGTTCGTCCAGCCGGTAGACGCGGCGCGCGTTGCCCGCCGCGATCATCCCCGCGACGCGGTGCGCGTCGCGCCAGGACCAGGCACCGTCGGTGACCCAACCGCCCAGGACCCGCCCCAGGGCCTCGCGGAACACCAGGGCCCCGGTCGCGTGCAGCTCGGGAAGGCGTCGAGCCCCGCTGGAGTACAGCAGCTTCCCGAACGGGGCCAGCTCCAGCAGCTCGGCCAGTACGGCGCCGGCCCGCGCCCCCGTCCGCGCCAGGACGGGCCCGAGGTCCGCGTGCACGTGCGGGTACGCCGCCGCGAGCCGGGCCGCGTGCCGGTGGTGCGGGTAGCCGCCCAGCAGGACGACGTACGCCCCCAGTCCGGCGGTGGCCCGGACGAACCCGGTGAGCGCCTCGGGCGGCGCCGTGCCGGTGTGCAGCTGGATCGGCAGCCCCGAGGAGACCGCGCTCCACAGCAGGTGCCGCAGGAGTACGGGGTCGTGGACGGCCCCGCCCCTGGCGCGCCCGGCGATCCACCGGTCGGCCGCCCCGCGCACCTCGCCCGGCCCGGGCGGCTCGGCGGCCCGGAGCAGGGCCTGCGCGTACCCCGTCCCGTCGGCCATGGCGGCCCCGAAGCTGAAGGCCACGGCGTGCGCGGCGGCGTGGTGGACGGCTCCGGCGAGGTTGGCGAGGAAGGCGGCGACGGTTCCGGAGGTGTCCGCGGCCTGCTCGGCCAGCATCTCCAGCCGGACGACCTCGTGGGCCCGCGCCCGCCCGGCGAGGGCCAGTTCCCCGGGCCCGCAGACGTCCCCGCCGTCACCGTGGTGACCGGGATGCCCGGGGTGTCCGTCGTGGCCGGGGGCGCCGACGTCCCCCGTGTCGACGAGGAAGACGCCCACCCCGGAGCCCCGCAACAGCCTCCGGCCGCTCTCCGCGGCCCCGAGCTCGCGCCGCCGGGCGAGGTAGTGGGCGGGCGGGCAGTGCGGCTCCAGGCCGAGCAGGGGCGGACACCAGCGGCGTACGGCGAAGCCGGTCTGGGTGTCGAAGAAGGTGGTACCGGCGGCGGGCGGACCCGCCGAGCGGATCAGCTGCGCCTCGAAACCGGCGAGTCCCAGCTCCGTACGGAGCACTCCGTGGCAGTGCTGGTCCACCAGGGGCGGCGTTTCGATCATCCGGGCATCCCGTTGCGGACGTGGGGAAGGGGCTTCCACACGTCCTAACGGGTGAGCGGGGTGTGAGGTGTTGCTCGCGCTGTTGACCGACCCCCCACGGGATCAGGCGGCCGGGTTGGCGGGGCCGCCGATCTGGATGCCCGCCATGCGGGTCCACTCGTAGGGGCCGGTCTTGACCCGGGCGGCGAACTCGCCGTCGAACTCCTCGTGGAGCGTGAGGCCGGCCTTCTCGGCGGCCAGCCTCGCCACCTCGAAGGTCGGGGCGACGAGGTCGCCCCAACCGCCGTCGGCGCCGACGAGGACGATGCGGGTGCCGGCCTGGCCGATGTGCGCGAGGTGGCCCTGCGCGCCGCCGTGCTGCCCGGCGAACGCGTCGATCTGCCGGGCCAGCTTCGCGGCCTTGCGGTCCTGCTTCTTGTCTGTGGTGTCAGCGGTGTCTGTGGTCTCCGCGGTCTCTGCCATACACGGCATGCTACCGGCGAGTAATCAGCGGAGGAAGGGATCCACGGCCACGGCGACGAACAGGAGCGACACGTAGGTGATCGACCAGTGGAACAGCCGCATCTCCTTGAGCTTCGCGCCCGTCACCCCGGCCTTGGCCCGGGCGTTCAGCGCGTGCGCCTCCCACAGCCACCAACCGCCGGCCACCAGCGCGACCGTGGTGTAGAACCAGCCCGTGTAACCCAGCGGGGTGAGCAGCAGCGACACGCCGACCATCACCCAGCTGTAGATCACGATCTGCTTGGCCACGACCTTGTTGCCCGCCACGACCGGCAGCATCGGCACGCCGACGCGCGCGTAGTCGTCGGCCACCTTCATGGACAGCGGCCAGTAGTGCGGCGGCGTCCAGAAGAAGATGACGAGGAAGAGGATGACCGCGGCCCAGGAGACCTCGTTCTTCACCGCCGACCAGCCGATGAGCACCGGCAGGCAACCGGCGATGCCGCCCCAGACGATGTTCTGCGTCGTGCGGCGCTTCAACAGCATCGTGTAGACGACGACGTAGAAGAGGAGCGCCCCGAGCGACAGCGCGGCCGACAGCCAGTTGACCAGGAAGCCGAAGAACAGGGTGGAGATCACGCCGAGCGAGATGCCGAAGACCAGGCACTCGTTCGGGCTCACCATGCCCGTGACCAGCGGTCGCTGCGACGTGCGGTCCATCAGCGCGTCGATGTCGCGGTCGATGTACATGTTCAGCGCGTTCGCGCCGCCCGCCGACAGGTAACCGCCGAAGCAGGTCGCCAGGACCAGCCACAGCGACGGAACGCCCTGTTCGGCCAGGAACATCACCGGCACTGTGGTGATCAGCAGAAGTTCGATGATCCGCGGCTTGGTCAAAGCCACGAAAGCCATGGCCCGGGCCCCGAACGGCCGGTGACCGGGGCTCGTCCCGAGCACCCCCGCTGGACGGGATTCGACGGCCGTCACGCACACCCCTGAGAGAGAATCCAGCAAGCTCCGACTGGGCCCTTCCAGTGGATGAAGGCCCCGTAAAGGCTTGCGCGTACCACGCCACTGTAGACGTACCTCTTACCTCGCCCCGCGCGGGGGTCGCCTCGTGTTGGGCCGATCGGATCGGACCGGCACAGATGAAACCGGACGCGCACAGATGAACAGCGGGCTTCGACCCGGCGACGCACTACCGGCACTCGAATAGCCGCACGCCCTGGCGGGGGTAGGCTCGGAATCGCGCCGGTGTCACCGTTCGTCACCGGGAAAACAACATGTGGAGAGGAGCCCTGACCAACGGTGAGCACCAAGCCGACCACCACAGAGCTCGAGTGGACCGAACTGGACCAGCGGGCCGTCGACACCGCCCGCATCCTGGCCGCCGACGCGGTCCAGAAGGTCGGGAACGGCCACCCGGGAACGGCGATGAGCCTGGCCCCCGCCGCGTACACCCTTTTCCAGAAGGTCATGCGGCACGACCCGGCGGACCCCCAGTGGGTCGGCCGCGACCGTTTCGTGCTCTCCGCAGGGCACTCGTCCCTGACCCTCTACACCCAGCTCTACCTCGGCGGCTTCGGGCTGGAGCTGGACGACCTCAAGGCGTTCCGCACCTGGGGTTCCAAGACCCCCGGCCACCCGGAGTACGGCCACACGGCGGGCGTCGAGACCACGACCGGCCCGCTCGGCCAGGGCGTGGCGAACGCGGTGGGCATGGCCATGGCCGCCCGCTACGAGCGCGGCCTGTTCGACCCGGAGGCCGCCCCCGGCACCTCCCCGTTCGACCACATGGTCTACGCGATCGCGGGCGACGGCTGCCTCCAGGAGGGCATCTCCCACGAGGCGTCCGCGCTGGCCGGCCACCAGAAGCTCGGCAACCTGGTCCTGCTGTGGGACGACAACCACATCTCCATCGAGGGTGACACGGAGACGGCCGTCTCCGAGGACACCATGAAGCGCTACGAGGCGTACGGCTGGCACGTCCAGCGCGTCGAGCAGCAGGAGAACGGCGACCTCGACCCGAAGGCGCTCTACGCGGCCCTCCAGGCGGCGAAGGCCGAGACGGGCCGTCCGTCCTTCATCGCGGCCCGCTCGATCATCGCCTGGCCGGCCCCGCACGCCCAGGGCACCGAGGCCTCCCACGGCTCGGCCCTCGGCAACGACGAGGTCGCCGCGACCAAGCGCGTGCTCGGCTTCGACCCGGAGCAGACCTTCGAGGTCTCCGACGCGGTCATCGCCCACACCCGCGCCCTCGGCGACCGCGGCCGTGACGCCCGCGCCGCCTGGGAGAAGGAGTTCGCCGCCTGGCGCTCCGCGAACCCGCAGCGCGCCGCCGAGTTCGACCGCATCGAGGCCAACGAGCTGCCCGAGGGCTGGGAGGACAAGCTCCCCGCCTTCGAGACCGGCAAGGGCGTCGCCACCCGCGCCGCGTCCGGCAAGGTGCTGGAGGCGCTCGGCGCCGTCATCCCGGAGCTGTGGGGCGGCTCGGCCGACCTCGCCGGCTCGAACAACACGACCATCGACAAGAACTCCTCGTTCCTGCCGGTGGGCAACCCGCTGCCGGAGGCCGACCCGTACGGCCGCACCATCCACTTCGGCATCCGCGAGCACTCCATGGCCGCGGCCATGAACGGCATCGCGCTGCACGGCCACACCCGCATCTACGGCGGCACCTTCCTGGTGTTCTCCGACTACATGCGCAACGCCGTCCGCCTCTCCGCGCTGATGCACCTGCCGGTGACGTACGTGTGGACGCACGACTCCATCGGCCTCGGCGAGGACGGCCCGACCCACCAGCCGGTCGAGCACGTCGCCTCGCTGCGCGCGATCCCGGGCCTGAACGTGGTCCGCCCGGCCGACGCGAACGAGACCGCCATCGCCTGGCGCGAGATCCTGCGCCGCCACACCAAGGTGTTCGGCAAGGGCGCCCCGCACGGTCTGGCGCTCACCCGTCAGGGCGTGCCGACCTACGAGCGCAACGAGGACGCCGCCAAGGGCGGGTACGTGCTGTTCGAGGCCGAAGGCGGCCCCGCGCAGGTCGTGCTCATCGGCACCGGCTCCGAGGTCCAGCTCGCCGTCGCGGCGCGCGAGGCCCTCCAGGCCGAGGGCGTCCCGGCCCGCGTGGTCTCGATGCCGTCCGTCGAATGGTTCGAGGAGCAGGACCAGGAGTACAAGGACAGCGTCCTGCCGCCCTCCGTCAAGGCCCGAGTCGCGGTCGAGGCGGGCATCGGTCTGACCTGGCACCGTTACGTCGGCGACGCGGGCCGGATCGTGTCGCTGGAGCACTTCGGTGCCTCGGCCGACGGCGCCGTGCTGTACCGCGAGTTCGGCCTCACCGCCGAGGCCGTGACCGCGGCAGCCAAGGAATCCCTCGCCGCCGCCGACGCGCGCTGACACCGGCTACAAGTACAAGTAGGAGATGCAATTCCCATGACAGACGCACTGAAGCGCCTCTCTGACGAGGGCGTGGCGATCTGGCTGGACGACCTGTCCCGCAAGCGCATCACGTCCGGCAACCTGGCCGAGCTGATCGACCAGCAGCACGTCGTCGGTGTCACCACCAACCCGTCGATCTTCCAGAAGGCGATCAGCAGCGGTGACGGTTACGAGCAGCAGCTCGCCGACCTCGCCGCCCGCAAGGTCACCGTGGACGAGGCGATCCGGATGATCACCACGGCGGACGTCCGCGACGCCGCCGACATCCTGCGCCCGGTGTACGACGCGACGGACGGCCAGGACGGCCGCGTGTCGATCGAGGTCGACCCGCGCCTGGCGCACGAGACCACGGCGACCATCGCCGAGGCCAAGCAGCTCGCCTGGCTGGTGGACCGCCCGAACACGCTCATCAAGATCCCGGCGACCAAGGCCGGCCTGCCGGCGATCACCGAGGTCATCGGCAGGGGCATCAGCGTCAACGTCACGCTGATCTTCTCGCTGGAGCGCTACCGCGCGGTCATGGACGCCTACCTGGCGGGTCTGGAGAAGGCCAAGGCCGCGGGCCTCGACCTCTCCAAGATCCACTCCGTGGCCTCCTTCTTCGTGTCCCGCGTGGACTCCGAGATCGACAAGCGCCTGGACGGCATCGGCACCGACGAGGCCAAGGCCCTGAAGGGCAAGGCGGCCCTCGCCAACGCCCGTCTGGCCTACGAGGCCTACGAAGAGGTGTTCGGCGGCGAGCGCTGGGCCGCGCTGGACAAGGCGCAGGCCAACAAGCAGCGTCCGCTGTGGGCCTCGACCGGCGTCAAGGACCCCGCGTACAAGGACACCCTGTACGTGGTGGACCTGGTCGCCCCCGGCACCGTCAACACCATGCCCGAGGCGACCCTGGAGGCCACCGCCGACCACGGCGAGGTCACCGGCGACACCATCCGCGGCACGTACGGGCAGGCGCGCGCCGAGCTCGACGCGGTCGCGAAGCTGGGCATCTCGTACGACGATGTGGTGCAGCTGCTCGAAGACGAAGGCGTCGAGAAGTTCGAGGCGTCGTGGAACGACCTGCTGAAGTCGACCGAGGCGGAGCTGAAGCGCCTCGCCCCCGCGGAGGACTGAGTATTTTGTCGGTGAACGGAGCGAACCCGCTTCGTGACGCACAGGACCGGCGGCTCCCGCGCATCGCGGGGCCGTCCGGCCTGGTCATTTTCGGCGTTACGGGTGACCTGTCGCGCAAGAAGCTCATGCCCGCCGTCTACGACCTCGCCAACCGCGGCCTGCTGCCGCCGGGCTTCTCGCTGATCGGCTTCGCCCGTCGCGAGTGGCAGGACGAGGACTTCGCCCAGGAGGTGCACGACGCCGTCAAGGAGCACGCGCGCACCCCCTTCCGTGAGGAGGTCTGGCAGCAGCTGGTGCAGGGCTGCCGCTTCGTCCAGGGCGATTTCGACGACGACGCCGCCTTCGAGACGCTGAAGTCGACGATCGAGGAACTCGACAAGGCCCAGGGCACGGGCGGCAACTTCGCCTTCTACCTGTCGGTCCCGCCGAAGTTCTTCCCCAAGGTGGTCCAGCAGCTCAAGGACCACGGTCTGGCGCAGAAGGAGGGCTCCTGGCGGCGTGCCGTCATCGAGAAGCCCTTCGGCCACGACCTCAAGAGCGCCGAGGAACTGAACAAGGTCGTCCACGAGGTCTTCCCCCGTGACGAGGTCTTCCGGATCGACCACTACCTCGGCAAGGAGACCGTCCAGAACATCCTGGCGCTCCGCTTCGCCAACACGATGTTCGAGCCGATCTGGAACCGGTCCTACGTGGACCACGTGCAGATCACCATGGCGGAGGACATCGGCATCGGCGGTCGCGCCGGCTACTACGACGGCATCGGCGCCGCCCGCGACGTCATCCAGAACCACCTGCTCCAGCTGCTGGCGCTGACCGCGATGGAGGAGCCCGGCTCCTTCCACCCCAAGGCGCTGGTCGCGGAGAAGCTCAAGGTGCTCACCGCCGTGGAGCTCCCCGAGGACCTGGGCAAGCACACCGTGCGCGGCCAGTACTCGGCGGCCTGGCAGGGTGGCGAGAAGGTCGTCGGGTACCTCGAAGAGGACGGCATCGACCCCAAGTCGAAGACCGACACCTACGCGGCCATCCGCCTGGAGATCAACAACCGCCGCTGGGCGGGCGTCCCGTTCTACCTGCGCACGGGCAAGCGCCTGGGCCGTCGGGTGACCGAGATCGCGGTGGTCTTCAAGCGGGCGCCGTACCTGCCGTTCGAATCGGGCGCCACCGAGGAACTGGGGCAGAACGCCCTGGTCATCCGGGTGCAGCCGGACGAGGGGATCACGGTCCGCTTCGGCTCCAAGGTGCCCGGCACCTCCATGGAGGTCCGGGACGTGACGATGGACTTCGCGTACGGCGAGTCCTTCACGGAGTCCAGCCCCGAGGCCTACGAGCGGCTCATCCTCGACGTGCTCCTCGGCGACGCGAACCTCTTCCCGCGTCACCAGGAGGTCGAACTGTCCTGGAACATCCTCGACCCGATCGAGGAGTACTGGGACAAGCACGGCAAGCCCGCGCAGTACCCGGCGGGCACCTGGGGGCCGGTCGAGGCGGACGAGATGCTCGCACGAGACGGACGGAGCTGGCGCCGGCCATGAAGATCGACCTCACGGAGACCACCTCCAGCAAGATCAACGCCGCGTTGGTGCAGGCGCGCCGGGACATCGGCACGCCGGCCATCGGCATGGTCCTCACGCTGGTGATCGTGACCGACGAGGAGAACGCGTACGACGCGCTCAAATCGGCGAACGACGCGTCCCACGAACACCCGTCGCGGATCGTCGTCGTGGTCAAGCGGGTCAGCCGCTCACCGCGCAGCCGCCGCGAGGCCCGACTCGACGCGGAGATCCGCGTCGGGGCGGACTCGGGCACCGGCGAAACGGTTGTGCTGCGCCTGCACGGCGAACTGGTCAACCACGCCCAGTCGGTGGTTCTCCCGCTCCTCCTGCCGGACGCCCCCGTGGTGGTCTGGTGGCCGGAGGGCGCCCCCTCGGACCTGGCGGGCGACCCGCTGGGTGCGCTGGGCCAGCGTCGGATCACGGACACGTACTCCCTGGAGCACCCGATCGGCGCCCTCGCCGCGCGGGCCTCGGCGTACGCGCCCGGTGACACGGACCTGTCCTGGACCCGGATCACTCCGTGGCGCTCGATGCTGGCGGCGGCACTGGACCAGCAGTCGGTGTCCGTGCTGTCCGCGACCGTCGAGGGCGAGGACGAGAACCCGAGCTGCGAGCTGCTGGCCATGTGGCTGGCGGACCGCCTCGGCGTCCCGGTCCAGCGCACCCTGTCCGGTGGTCCGGGCCTGACCGCGGTCCGGCTCACGACGAAGGACGGCGAGGTCGTCCTGGACCGGGCCGACGGCGCGCTGGCCACGCTGTGCATGCCGGGTCAGCCCGACCGCGCGGTGGCGCTCAAGCGCCGCGACACGGCCGAGCTGCTGGCGGAGGAGCTGCGCCGGCTGGACCCGGACAACACCTACGAGTCCTCGCTGAAGTTCGGCGTGACCCGTCTGGAGGAGTCCGCCGCCAGGGCCGCGGCCCCGGTCGCCGCCGCGAAGCCGGCGGACCGGGACGAGGACCGCTCCGAGGCCCCGCGGGCCGAGGAGGGGGCCGAGGCTCCCAAGCGCGCGGCCAAGCCCGCCGCGAAGAAGGCCGCGACCAAGTAGTCGCGGACCGGCAGTACGCCGGCCCGGCGCGGGTCCCTCCGCCCGCCCGTCCCGTTCCCCGGGAGGGGCGGGCGGGGGACCCGCGCCGTGGTCGTCACCCGCACCACCGCACGGCACCACCCACCGCACTATCGACAAGGCGGCAGCACATGGGTATGACGACTCCCCAGGTCGTCGTCCACCGGGACAAGGAGCTGATGGCCCAGGCCGCGGCGGCCCGGCTCATCACGAAGATCGTGGACGCGCAGGCCGCCCGGGGCAGCGCCTCCGTGGTCCTGACCGGCGGTCGCAACGGCAACGGCCTGCTCGCGGCCCTGTCCGCCGCCCCGGCGCGGGACGCGGTCGACTGGTCCCGGATCGACCTGTGGTGGGGCGACGAGCGCTACGTCCCCGCCGACGATCCCGAGCGCAACCACGTACAGGCCCGTGAGGCCCTCCTGGACTCCGTCCCGGTGGACCCCGCGCGCGTGCACGTGATGCCCGCCTCCGACGGCCCGTACGGCGCCGACGTGGACGCCGCGGCGGCCGCGTACGCCGCCGAGCTGGCGCGGGCCGCCGGCCCCGAGGACCACGGCCCGGTCCCCCGCTTCGACGTCCTGATGCTCGGGGTGGGCCCGGACACGCACGTGGCCTCCCTCTTCCCGGAGCACCCGGCCTCCCGCGAGACCGAGCGCACCGTCGTCGGCGTCCACGGCGCCCCGAAGCCCCCGCCCACCCGGGTCTCGCTGACCCTCCCGGCGATCCGCGCGGCCCGCGAGGTCTGGCTGCTGGCCGCCGGTGAGGACAAGGCGGGCGCGGTGGCCATCGCGCTGGGCGGCGCGGGCGGGGTCCAGGCCCCCGCCGCGGCCGCGTACGGCCGCAGCCGCACCCTGTGGCTGCTGGACCGCGCCGCCGCCGCGAAGCTGCCGACCGGGCTCTACCCGCCTGCGTCCGCCTGACCCGAACGACGCGAGAGCGCCCCCGCACCGGTCGGTGCGGGGGCGCTCTCGTCGTGCGTACGGGGCCGTACGCGGCGGCCGCGCTGGCCGCCGTCGGATTCCCGTCAGCGGCCGCGCAGTTCGCGGTAGGCGGCCACGAGGGCGCGGGTCGAGGGGTCGAGGTCCGCCACGTCCGAACCCTCCGTCAGGGCGGGCTCCAGGCGCTTGGCCAGGACCTTGCCGAGCTCCACGCCCCACTGGTCGAAGGAGTCGATGTTCCACACCGCGCCCTGGACGAACACCTTGTGCTCGTAGAGGGCGATCAGCTGGCCCAGCACCGCCGGGGTGAGTTCGCCCGCCAGGATCGTGGTCGTCGGGTGGTTGCCCTGGAAGGTCTTGTGCGGGACCAGTTCCTCGGCGACGCCCTCCGCGCGGACCTCGTCGACGGTCTTGCCGAAGGCCAGGGCCTGCGTCTGGGCGAAGAAGTTCGCCATCAGCAGGTCGTGCTGGGCCTCCAGGGCGGGCGGCAGCTCGGCGACGGGGCGGGCGAAGCCGATGAAGTCCGCCGGGATCACCCGGGTGCCCTGGTGGATCAACTGGTAGTAGGCGTGCTGGCCGTTGGTGCCGGGCGTTCCCCACACCACCGGGCCGGTCTGCCAGTCCACCGGCTCGCCCTGACGGTCGACGGACTTGCCGTTGGACTCCATGTCCAGCTGCTGGAGGTAGGCCGTGAAGCGGGAGAGGTAGTGGCTGTACGGCAGCACCGCGTGCGACTGCGCGTCGAAGAACGCCCCGTACCAGATGCCCAACAGGCCCAGCAGGAAGGGGGCGTTGCTCTCGATCGGCGCCGTGCGGAAGTGCTCGTCCATGGCGTGGAAGCCGCCGAGCAGCTCGCGGAAGGCGTCCGGGCCGATCGCGATCATCAGGGACAGGCCGATGGCCGAGTCGAAGGAGTACCGGCCGCCGACCCAGTCCCAGAACTCGAACATGTTGGCCGGATCGATGCCGAACTCGGTGACCTTCTCGGCGTTGGTGGACAGGGCCACGAAGTGCCGTGCCACGGCGGCCTGGTCGCCGCCCAGACCACCGAGCAGCCATTCCCGCGCCGAGGTGGCGTTGGTGATGGTCTCGATGGTGGTGAAGGTCTTGGAGGCGATGATGAACAGCGTCTCGGCCGGGTCCAGTTCCCGCACGGCCTCGTGCAGGTCGGCGCCGTCCACGTTGGAGACGAAGCGCAGGGTCAGGCCGCGGTCGGTGAAGGACCGCAGGGCCTCGTACGCCATCGCGGGGCCCAGGTCGGAGCCGCCGATGCCGATGTTGACCACGTTCTTGATGCGCTTGCCGGTGAACCCGGTCCACTCCCCCGACCTGATCCGGTCGGAGAAGGCGGCCATCTTGTCGAGGACGGCGTGTACGCCGGGGACGACGTTCTCCCCGTCGACCTCGATCACCGCGTCGCGCTCGGCGCGCAGCGCGGTGTGCAGGACCGCCCGGTCCTCGGTCGTGTTGATCTTCTCGCCGCGGAACATCGCGTCGCGCAGGGCGCTCACGCCCGTCGCGGCGGCCAGGTCGCGGAGCAGCTCCAGCGTCCGGTCCGTGACGAGGTGCTTCGAATAGTCGATGTGCAGGTCCCCGACCCGCAGCGTGTAGCCGGTGCCCCGCTCGGGGTTCGACTCGAAAAGCTCCCGCAGATGCGTCTGCCCCAGCTCTTCCCGGTGCTTGCCGAGTGCCTGCCACTGCGGCGTCCGGTTGAGCCTCATGCGGCTGTCTGCGTTCATCTCGGACATCAACCCACTTCTTCCGTCCTGTTGTGCCCCGCCGCGACCAACCTAAGGGATCCGAAGGGGGACAACGCACACAAAGGGGTCCGGCCCGCGGGATTCGTACTCCCACGGGCCGGACCCCGAGTCACTCTTGAGTGTGGCCCCGGCTCAGGCCGAGTCTCAGATCTCGCCGCGCAGCTTGGCGAGGGCCTCGGCGAGGATCGCCTCGCCGTCGGCGTCGGTACGGCGCTCCCGCACGTACGCGAGGTGGGTCTTGTACGGTTCGGTGCGCGGCGGAGCGGGCGGGTTGTCCCGGTCCTGGCCGGCCGGGAATCCGCAGCGCGGGCAGTCCCAGGTGTCGGGGACCTGCGCGTCGCTGGCGAAGCTGGGCTGCGTCTCGTGCCCGTTCGAGCACCAGAAGGAGATGCGCAGACGGGGCGCGGATTCCCCGCGCTCGGCCTCGCCCATCGGCCCGGCTCCGACCCGACTTCCACGAATCGCGTTGCCACTTGCCACGGTCGTAACTCCCTGCGTGATGGTGCCGCCAAGCGTGAGGGTATACCCGCCGAGGGCGCCCCGGTCTCCGTAGGGCCCAACCCGCGTGCAACAAACGGAAGGAGGGGCGCCGGAGCTCAGGATAGGGCCGCCACGGGGGGCGGGACCGCCGGAATGACGAGAACCGGTCAGCCGCTCGACTTCATCAGGAGGCCGAGCGCCACGATGCAGGCGAACCAGAGCAGGCCGACGACGACCGTGATGCGGTCGAGGTTGCGCTCGGCCACCGAGGAGCCGCCGACGGAGGACTGCATGCCGCCACCGAACATGTCGGACAGGCCGCCGCCCTTGCCCTTGTGCATCAGCACGAGCAGCATCAGCAGAGCGCTGAAGACGATCAGGGCGATCGAGAACCCCATAACCACGGCTGATTCCTACTTTCTGGGCTTGCGGATGCTGCTGGGATGAAGCGGGGGCCGGTGGCTGCCCGTGCAGCCTCCGGCCCCCGCAAGGGTACGACGGATCCGTCCTACCGCATACTCACCGGTCGCTTCACTGGTCGCGGAAGCGGACGATCTTGACGAACTCGTCCACGTCCAGCGCCGCACCGCCGACCAGGGCGCCGTCGACGTCGGGCTGGGCCATGATCGCGGCGATGTTGCCGGACTTCACGGAGCCGCCGTACTGGATGCGGACCTTGTCGGCCAGCTCCTGGGAGTACAGCTCGGCGAGCCGGCCGCGGATCGCCCCGCAGACCTCCTGGGCGTCCTCGGGGGTGGCGACCTCGCCGGTCCCGATGGCCCAGACGGGCTCGTACGCGATCACGATGGACTCGGCCTGCTCGGCCGGGATGTCCTTGAGGCCGCCGTCCACCTGGTTCAGCGTGTACTGGACCTGCTGACCGGCCTTGCGGATGTCGAGGCCCTCGCCGACGCACAGGATCGGGGTGATCCCGTGCTTGTAGGCGGCCTTGACCTTGGCGTTGCAGACCTCGTCGTTCTCGCCGTGGTACTGGCGGCGCTCGCTGTGGCCGACGGCCACGTAGGCGCAGCCCAGCTTCGAGAGCATCGGGCCGGAGATCTCGCCGGTGTAGGCACCGGAGTCGTGCGCCGAGACGTCCTGGGCGCCGTACTTGATCTTCAGCTTGTCGGCCTCGACGAGGGTCTGCACCGAGCGCAGGTCGACGAAGGGGACGAGCACCGCGACCTCGACGGCGTCGAAGTCCTTGTCGGCGAGGGAGAAGGCGAGCTTCTGGGTGTGGGCGATGGCCTCGAGGTGGTTGAGGTTCATCTTCCAGTTGCCCGCCATCAGCGGGGTGCGGCCGTTCACGGTGGTCATATGGGTTCAGCCCTCCAGGGCGGCGAGGCCGGGGAGCGTCTTGCCTTCGAGGTATTCGAGGCTGGCGCCGCCACCGGTCGAGATGTGGCCGAAGGCATTCTCGTCGAAGCCCAGGATGCGGACGGCGGCGGCACTGTCGCCACCGCCGACCACGGTGAAGGCGTCGCTGTCGACGAGGGCCTGGGCGACGGCCTTCGTGCCGTTCGCGTAGTCGGGGTGTTCGAAGACGCCCACGGGACCGTTCCAGAAGACGGTCTCGGCGTCCGCGATCTTCGACGCGTACAGCTCACGCGTCTTGGGGCCGATGTCCAGCCCCTCCTTGTCGGCGGGGATCTTGTCCGCGTCGACGGTCTCGAAGACGGCCGGGGCCTTGGTCTTCAGGTCGGGGAACTCGGCGGAGACGAGGACGTCGACGGGGAGCACCAGCTCGACGCCGGTCGCCTTCGCGCGCTCCATGTACTCCGTGACCTTGTCCAGCTGGTCTTCCTGGAGCAGGGAGATGCCGACCTCGTGCCCCTGGGCCTTGAGGAAGGTGTACGCCATGCCGCCGCCGATGAGGATGCGGTCGGCCTTGCCGAGCAGCTCGTCGATGACGGCGAGCTTGTCGGAGACCTTGGCGCCGCCGAGGACGACCGCGTACGGGCGCTTGACGTCGGCGGTGAGCTTCTTCAGGACGCCGACCTCGGTGGCGATGAGGTACCCGGCCGCGTGCGGCAGGCGCGCGGGCAGGTCGACGACCGAGGCGTGGGCGCGGTGCACGGCGCCGAAGCCGTCGCCGACGTAGAGGTCGGCCAGCGCGGCCAGCTCGTCCGCGAAGGCACCGCGCTCGGCGGCGTCCTTCGAGGTCTCGCCGGCGTTGAAGCGCAGGTTCTCGATGACGGCGACCCGTCCGTCGGCGAGGGCCGCGACGGTCTCCTTGGCGGAGGTGCCGACGGTGTCGGTGGCGAACGCCACGTCCGCGCCGAGCAGTTCGCCGAGCCGCTTGGCGGCCGGGGCCAGCGAGAAGGCCGGGTCCGGGGCGCCCTTGGGCCGGCCCAGGTGGGAGGCGACGACCACGCGGGCGCCGGCTTCGGCGAGCTTCGCGATGGTCGGCAGGACGGCGCGGATGCGACCGTCGTCGGTGATCTCACCGTTCGCCAACGGCACGTTGAGGTCGGCGCGGACGAAGACCCGCTTGCCGGCGACGCCCTCGGCGAGCAGTTCGTCGATCGTCTTCATGTGTTTCCTACTCCTTAGGAGACCTTCACCCGGAGGGCGAGGACGGGAGGGCCAGGCAAGCGACAGGGCCCGAACGGCGCCTCATCGCGCCGAGCGGACCCTGTGCTCACATCGTTGTGCCTTGCCCTACGTTTCTTGGAGCCGACCGCCTAGAGCTGGCCGCCGACGAAGACGGTGAGGTCGACGAGTCGGTTGGAGTAGCCCCACTCGTTGTCGTACCAGCCGACGACCTTGACGCTCTTGCCCTGGACCATCGTCAGGGAGGAGTCGAAGGTGCAGGAGGCGGGCCAGTTCACGATGTCGGAGGAGACGATCGCGTCCTCGGTGTAGTCGAGGATGCCCTTCAGCTGGCCCTCGGCGGCCTTCTGGAAGGCCGTGTTGACCTCGTCCTTGGTCACCTCGCGCTCCAGCTCGATGACCAGGTCGGTCACGGAACCGGTGGGGACCGGGACGCGCATCGCGATGCCGTCGAGCTTGCCCGCCAGCTCCGGGATGACCAGGGCGGTGGCCTTGGCGGCACCGGTGGTCGTCGGGATGATGTTCTCGGCGGCGGCGCGGGCGCGGCGCAGGTCCGAGTGCGGGAAGTCCAGGATGCGCTGGTCGTTGGTGTAGGCGTGGACCGTCGTCATCATGCCCTTGACGATGCCGAAGTTCTCCAGGAGGACCTTGGCCATCGGCGCCACGCAGTTGGTGGTGCAGGAGGCGTTGGAGATGACGTGGTGGTTGGCCGCGTCGTACTTGTCCTGGTTGACGCCCATCACGATCGTGATGTCCTCGTCCTTGGCCGGAGCCGAGATGAGGACCTTCTTCGCGCCGGCCGCGATGTGCTTGGCGGCGTCGGCCTTCTTCGTGAAGATGCCGGTCGACTCGATGACGATGTCGGCGCCCAGCTCGCCCCAGGGGAGGTTCGCGGGGTCGCGCTCGGCGAAGGTCTTGAAGGTGTTGCCACCGACGGTGATCGTGTCGTCGGTGTGGGAGACCTCTGCCTTGAGGCGGCCCAGGATGGTGTCGTACTTGAGCAGGTGCACCAGGGTGGCGTTGTCAGTCAGGTCGTTGACACCGACGATCTCGATGTCCGCTCCCTGCTCCAGGAGTGCCCGGAAGTAGTTGCGGCCAATGCGGCCAAAACCGTTGATGCCTACGCGGATCGTCACGAACCGATCTCCTCGTTGGTGCGCCGGCCTGTCCGCCGGCGAGCTGTATGGGATGTCCCCGACCGCTTATGACCCTACCTCTCCGTGAGCTTCGGAGTGACATCGACCGGGGCCTGACACTCCCCGGAGCCCTGTACCACCCGCTCCGGCACGGGGCTCCGGGGACTTTCGCCCCCGTCACGCAGGGTGACGGGGGAAGGGGTCGCAGGTCAGCGGTTCAGGGACCTGAGGGCCTTACCTACGAGTAGGGCGCGGTCCTTCGCCGCGGGCACGTGTTCCAGGCCGAAGCCGAGGAGCACCGTGTCACGCGTAGTGACCGAGGCGAAGGACTTGAACAGCTCGCCGGTACGGGACCAATCGCCCGCGACATCGGGACTTCCGGCCGGAGCGGGCCCGGTGCTCCAGGCCCCGAGGGAGGTCTCGAACCCCTCGACGGCCTGGTCGGAGCCGCCCGCGGACACCCGCGCCTCGTCGGCGAAGACGCCGCGACCGCCGGATCCGGGGTCGGTGACGGAGGACAGGGACACCTCCACGGACTTGCCCGCGTAGGCGCTCAGGTCGAAGGAGACCTGCTTCCAACCGCCGGAGGAGCCGGTGAAGCTGTTCCACGCGCCGCTCTGACCACGCGCCGTGCAGCCCGAGGAGTCCAGCGTGAGGTAGCGCCGCAGGAACGGGTGGCCGTTGACGAAGAATCCGGCGGCGCACTCCGTCGGAACTGTGGCGGAGCTCAGCCCGCCCGCGTCCGGAAGTGTGGTCCAGTCGTCGCCGTCGGCGGTGCGGGCCTCCAGGAGGGCGTGGTCGTAGCCCTCCTCGGTGTTCCAGTTGAGGGCCATCCTCAGCTGCGGCCGGTCGGCGGCGGTGACCCCGGTGAGGTCGATCGTGCGCGTGAGCCGCTTCCAGTCGTCGTCCTCGTGCGTGGCCGAGGCCATGCTGGTGCCCGCGTAGGGGGCGTACGGGTTCGCCACGCCGGCGTACCGGCCCGACTGCGCGCTCTTGAACTGCGGGAACTGCGCGGCCGGCAGGGTGTCGGAGGTGACGGTGTAGGCGCCGGGGGCGTTGAGCGGGTTGCCCGCCGCGTCGCCGAGGCCGCCGGCCGCGCCGCCGAGGGCGCCGTCGCCGGTGAAGCCGGTCGGGCCGGTGACGCTCGCCCGGCCGTAGGCGCCGAGCCAGTACTGGCTGAAGTCGTTGGTGACGGCGCGGCCGACCTGGGCGTTGCCGCCCGCCAGTTCACCGGCCTCGATCAGTTTGCCGCCCTCGTTGAGGAAGTCGCGCACGGCGAGCTGGGTGTCCCCGCCGGGGGACTTGGCCCCGGTGTAGTGGACGGCGGTGGTGAAGTGCGCGAGGACGCCCAGGTGGTGCGGGGCTCCCTGGGTGGCGACGTCCCAGACGGCGGCGGACCTGCCGTTGGCGCGCAGGGCGTCGACGTAGCCCTGGGCGTGCACGGCCTTGGCACCCTCCTCCGCGATCACCAGGACGTCCGCGCGGGGGCGCTCGGCCACGGTGAAGGCGAAGTTCCCGCCGGTGACCTTCCGGTCGGCGCGGTCGCGGCCGGTGAACCAGACCTCGACCCTGTCGCCGGGCCTGGTCCCGTCGACCTTGGCGCGGTACTCGTCGAACCAGTTGTTGTCCTCGCCGCCGTAGACCTCGCCGCCCTTCCAGGCCTTGAGCTCGTCGGTGTGGGTGCGACCGCCGTTGACGCGGAAGTGGAGCGTCTTGTCGCGCAGCGACTTGCGGGCGGTGACGGAGACGGTCTGGTCCTCGCCGCGCGTCACGTAGGAGGTGGTGAAGGGGTCCGCGGTGAAGTCGGGGGCGCTCAGGCCGACGGCGGAGGCCGGTCGGTCCGGGTGCGCCGCGCTCTCGCCGACGGTCAGCGCGAAGGGGATGTTCTTGGCGAACTCGTCCTGGATCAGCTTCTCGTCGTCGGGGAAGTTGAACCCGGACGCGCAGTCCTCGGGCTTCCAGCGGTCGTTCGGGTCGAGGGCGGACGCCGTCTGGCAGGTCGTCATCTCGGGGGTGAACATCATGATGCCGTTGGCGTTGGCCGCGTGCCCGTCGGCCTCGCCGTTGGTCGTGTAGAGCTCGGAGGACAGCTGGGGGTGGTAGCCGGGGACGGCCGGGTTCTCCGGGGTGCCGGCGAGGGTCCGGTAGGCGACGTCGTCCGGGGTCGGGGTCGCGACCTGCCAGCCGACCCCGTAGAGGATCAGTTCGGACGCGGAGTGGTAGTTGATCGCGTACCGGAAGCCGACGCGCTTCTGGAAGGCGTCCAGGGCCTTGGTCTCGGGCTCGGAGGAGGCCGCGGGGCCGCGGTAGGTCTCGCTCGACGGGCTCGGCGAGGAACCCTCGTTGTCGTAGCCCCACTTGTAGGCGAAGTTCCGGTTGAGGTCGACGCCGTCGCCGGCGGTGATCTTCCCGTCGCCGTTGTTGTCCCGGAGGTTCTTGCGCCACAGGCGGGCGCTGTCGGCGGTGAAGGTGTGGTCGTAGCCGTCGGGGTTGGCCGAGAGCAGGAACCACAGCTCGGTGGAGTCCACCAGCCTGGTGATCCTCGGGTCCTTGCCGTAGTTGTCGAGGGTGTGGTGCATCAGCCGCCGGGTCATCTCGGGGGTGATCCACTCACGGGCGTGCTGGTTGGACATGTACAGGACGGACGGTTTGTCGCCGTCCTTCGCCCTGGCCGCGTCGCGGGTGACCTTGAGGGCGAGGATGTCCTTGCCCCGGACGGTCTTGCCGATGGACACGACCTTGGTCAGCCCCGGGTTGGCCCGGGCCGTCGCCAGGATCTCCTCCTGGAGTCCGCCCTTGCCGCTGTAGGGCCGGAAGACGCCGCCCCCCGCGGCCCGGTCGCGGGCCAGTCCCCGATCGGGGGCCTTGCGCTCCGCGAGCCCGATGCCCTGGGCCGCGAGCGACTTCGCCTGCTCGCCGGTGAGGAACAGCTCGACCTTGGCGGTGCCGGACTCGGGTGCGCGTTCGGAGAGTTCGTGGGCGTCCTGGCCCGCGGCGAGGACGAGCGGGACCTGTTCCCGGGTGATGTCGGCGTCGTAGACGCGTACCTCGTCGGAGCCGGAGGCGGCGCCGGGAGCGGGGCCGGGAGCGGGCTGGGCCGCGGCGGGTAACGCGGCGAGTGTGGTGCCGATGACGAGTGCGCTTGCGGCGAGGATCGTTCTCGCGCGTTGCCTCATGTGCCCCCCTGGGCGTCGTCTGCAACCGAAGCTACCGAAGCTACGGACGACAGGCTCACGATCACCCCGCGCGCGTGTCAATGGGGCGTGCCGCGAAAGGGGCCCGCGCCGGGATGGCACGAACCCCTTTCGGTCGTACGGGCCCCTTCGGGCGACACGGGCGGCCCCGTCGGTCAGCCGGCCATGTTGTCGGCCAGCTCCTCGCTGAGGTCCAGGTTGGATTCGGTGCCCGGGATGCCCAGGTCCTGGGCCCGCTTGTCGGCCATCGCCAGCAGCCGGCGGATGCGTCCGGCCACGGCGTCCTTGGTCAGCGGCGGGTCGGCGAGGGCGCCCAGCTCCTCCAGGGAGGCCTGCTTGTGCTCCATGCGCAGCCGGCCGGCGGCGGCGAGGTGCTCGGGGACCTCCTCGCCGAGGATCTCCAGCGCGCGCTGCACTCGGGCTCCGGCGGCCACCGCGGCCCGCGCCGAGCGGCGAAGGTTGGCGTCGTCGAAGTTGGCGAGGCGGTTGGCGGTGGCGCGGACCTCGCGCCGCATCCGCCGCTCCTCCCAGGCCAGCACCGACTCGTGGGCGCCGAGGCGGGTCAGCAGCGCGCCGATGGCGTCGCCGTCGCGGACCACGACCCGGTCCACGCCGCGCACCTCGCGCGCCTTGGCGGCGATGGAGAGCCTGCGGGCGGCACCCACCAGGGCCAGGGCTGCCTCGGGGCCGGGGCAGGTGACCTCCAGGGAGGAGGACCTGCCCGGCTCGGTGAGGGAGCCGTGGGCCAGGAAGGCACCGCGCCACGCCGCCTCGGCGTCGCAGGTGGCCCCGGAGACCACCTGCGGGGGAAGACCCCGGATGGGACGGCCGCGGCCGTCCACGAGCCCGGTCTGGCGCGCCAGCTGGTCGCCGCCGGCCACGACCCGTACGACGAACCGGCTGCCCCGGCGCAGCCCGCCGGGGGCCATCACGACCAGGTCGGAAGAATGGCCGAAGATCTCCAGGATGTCCTTGCGCAGCCTGCGGGCGGCGATCCCCGTGTCCAGTTCGGCCTCGATGACGATGCGGCCGCTCACCAGGTGCAGCCCGCCGGCGAACCGAAGGATCGCCGAGACCTCCGCCTTCCTGCAGCAGGTCCGGGTGACGGGGAGGCGGGAGATCTCATCCTTCACCGCGGGCGTCATCGCCATGGGCCGATCCTTCCATGCATCCGAAAAATACGGTCGTACGCGGCGGCCAGCAGCTCCGGATCGTGCTTCGGAGAGCCGTCCTGCCTGGCCACGGGCGCCAGCTCGACCGCCGCGCCGAAGCGCTTGGCGGCTTCGGCGAGGGACTCGCGGTCGGGCACGGCGGCCTCGTCGGCCAACACCACGTCCAGGGCGAGTTTAGGGGCGTGTCGGGCCAAAACCTCCAAATGACGCTGCGGAGAGAACCCCTCTGTTTCGCCGGGCTGTGGTGCGAGGTTCAACGAGAGGACCTTGCGGGCCTTCGTCTGGATCAGCGCGTCGAGGAGTTCCGGCACCAGCAGGTGCGGGATGACGGAGGAGAACCAGGATCCGGGACCCAGGACCACCCAGTCGGCGTCGAGCACGGCGGCGACGGCCTCCGGCACGGCGGGCGGGTCGCTCGGCACGACCTGTACGGAGAGCACCTCGCCGGGGGTGAGGGCAACGGTGGCCTGCCCCCGGACGGTGTCCACGTCCTCCGGGCGGGCCGGGTCGTGCCCCTTGACCAGGGCCTGGAGCTCCAGCGGCACCGCCGACATGGGCAGCACCCGCCCGTGGGCGCCCAGCAGCCGGCCGACGAGGTCGAGGGCCTGGACGGGGTCGCCGAGCTGCTCCCACAGGGCGACGATCAGCAGGTTGCCGACGGCGTGCTCGTGGAGGTCGCCCGCCGACTGGAAGCGGTGCTGGATGACGCGGGCCCAGGTCTGGCCCCAGTCGTCGTCCCCGCACAGCGCGGCGAGCGCCTTGCGCAGGTCGCCGGGCGGGAGCACGCCGAGCTCCTCCCGGAGCCGGCCGCTGGAGCCGCCGTCGTCGGCGACGGTGACCACCGCGGTCAGCTCGCCGGTGATGCGGCGCAGCGCGGCGAGGGAGGCCGACAGGCCCATGCCGCCGCCGAGGGCGACGACCTTGGGCGCGACCGCCTCCGCGGCGCCGCCGCGGCGGCCCGCGCGGCCCGCGCGGTCCTCGCCCCTGCCGGGGGTCAGACGGCGCAGGCGGCGCAGCCGCAGGGTGCGTCCGGTCACTCGCGCCCCATGTCCCGGTGGACGACGACGGTCTCGACTCCCTCGGAGGCGAGGCGGGCGGCGAGCTTCTCGGACATGGCCACGCTGCGGTGCTTGCCGCCGGTGCAGCCGACCGCGATGGTCACGTAGCGCTTGCCCTCGCGGCGGTAGCCGGTGGCGATGAGCTGGAGCAGCTCGGTGTAGCGGTCGAGGAACTCCTTGGAGCCGGGCTGGCTGAAGACGTAGCCCGACACCTCCTCGTTGAGCCCGGTGAAGGGGCGCAGCTCGGGGACCCAGTGCGGGTTGGGGATGAAGCGGCAGTCGACGACGAGGTCGGCGTCGACGGGCAGGCCGTACTTGTAGCCGAAGGACATGACGGTGGCCCGCAGCTCGGGCTCCTCGTCGCCGGCGAACTGGGCGTCCATCTTGGCGCGCAGCTCGTGGACGTTGAGGCTGGAGGTGTCGATGACCAGGTCGGCGTCGCCGCGCAGCTCGCGCAGCAGGTCGCGCTCGGCGGCGATGCCGTCGGTGATGCGGCCGTCGCCCTGGAGGGGGTGCGGGCGGCGGACGGACTCGAAGCGTCGTACCAGGGCGTCGTCGGAGGACTCCAGGAAGACGATGCGCCGGTTGACGCCCTTGCTGTCGAGGTCGGCGAGCGATTCGCGCAGGGCGTCGAAGAACTGGCGGCCGCGCACGTCGACGACGACGGCGATGCGCGCCACGTTGCCCTGCGAGCGGGCGCCGAGCTCCACCATGGTGGGGATCAGCGCCGGCGGGAGGTTGTCGACGACGAACCAGCCGAGGTCCTCCAGACACTTGGCCGCCGTACTGCGGCCGGCCCCGGACATCCCGGAGATGATCACCAGCTCGGGGATGGCGGCCTCGGCGTTGTCGCCGGGCTCCAGTGTCGTGCCCGTACTCACCTGTGCTCCGTCTCGGTCGTGCTCGGTCTTGCGATCGGACTCGTGCTCGGTCATTGCTCGGTCCCCCGTTCGGACGATGGCGTCCCCGCGGGCGCGGGGGTCTCGTCCTCCATGATCTCTCCTGTGGCCGTGTTGACCGCAGGAGCGGCGGGGGTCGCCCGCGCGAGGGCCACGGCCACGGCCTCGGCCGTCTTGAGGCCTATGCCCGGGACCTCGCGGATCTGGTCGATTGTCGCCTGTCTCAGCTTCTTCACCGAACCGAAGTGCTTCACGAGGGCCTGCTTGCGGCTCTCGCCGAGGCCGGGCACCTCGTCGAGGGGGCTTGATTTCAGGCGTTTGCCGCGCTTGGAGCGCTGGTACTGGATGGCGAATCGGTGGGCTTCGTCACGCACCCGCTGGAGCAGGTAGAGGCCCTCGCTGGTGCGGGGCAGCACGACGGGGTCGTCCTCGCCGGGCAGCCAGACCTCCTCCAGGCGCTTGGCCAGGCCGCACACGGCGACGTCGTCGACGCCGAGCTCCTCCAGGGCTCGTCGGGCGGCGGCGACCTGCGGTGCTCCGCCGTCGACCACGACGAGCTGCGGGGGGTACGCGAACCGCTTGGGACGGCCGTCGTCCCCGGGCGTGTCGCCGAGCGGGCCGTCGGTCGTGTCGTCGAGGGCGGTGTCGGTCCCGGCGGCGTCCCGGGGGTCCCACTCGCCGGTGCGCTGCTTCTCCTGCAGGTAGCGGCGGAAGCGGCGGGAGACCACCTCGTGCATGGAGCGGACGTCGTCCTGGCCCTCGAAGGACTTGATCTGGAAGCGCCGGTACTCGCTCTTGCGGGCGAGTCCGTCCTCGAAGACCACCATCGAGGCGACCACGTCCTGGCCCTGGAGGTGGGAGATGTCGAAGCACTCGATGCGCAGGGGCGCGCTGTCGAGGTCCAGGGCCTCGGCGATCTCCTCGAGGGCCCGGGAGCGGGTGGTGAGGTCGGCGGCGCGCTTGGTCTTGTGCAGCGCGAGGGACTGCTGGGCGTTGCGGTGGACGGTCTCCATGAGGGCCTTCTTGTCCCCGCGCTGCGGGATGCGCAGGCTGACCTGCGAGCCGCGTCGGGCGGCGAGCCACTCCGCGAGGGCGGGCGTGTCCTCGGGCAGGGCGGGGACCAGCACCTCCTTGGGGACGGCCTCGCCCTGTTCCTCCCCGTAGAGCTGCTGGAGGGCGTGCTCGACGAGGCCGGCGGTGTCGACGGCCTCGACCTTGTCGGTGACCCAGCCCCGCTGGCCGCGCACCCGGCCGCCGCGTACGTGGAAGATCTGCACGGCGGCTTCGAGCTCGTCCTCGGCGACGGCGATCAGGTCGGCGTCGGTGGCGTCGGCCAGGACGACGGCGTTCTTCTCCATGGCCCGGCGCAGGGCCCCTATGTCGTCGCGCAGCCGGGCGGCCTTCTCGTACTCCATCTCCTCGGCGGCCTCGTGCATCTGCCGTTCCAGCCGGGAGAGGTAGGTGCCGGTCCGGCCGGCCATGAAGTCGCAGAAGTCCTCGGCGAGTTCACGGTGCTCCTCGGGGGTGACCCGGCCGACGCAGGGCGCCGAGCACTTGCCGATGTAGCCGAGGAGGCAGGGGCGGCCGATCTGGGCGGAGCGCTTGAACACCCCGGCGGAGCAGGTGCGGACCGGGAAGACGCGCAGCATCAGGTCGACGGTCTCGCGGATGGCCCAGGCGTGGCCGTAGGGGCCGAAGTAGCGCACGCCCTTCTTCTTGGGACCGCGCATGACCTGGACCCGCGGGTACTGCTCGTTCAGGGTGACGGCGAGGGAGGGGTAGCTCTTGTCGTCGCGGTACTTGACGTTGAAGCGGGGGTCGTACTCCTTGATCCAGGAGTATTCGAGCTGGAGGGCCTCGACCTCGGTGGAGACCACCGTCCACTCGACGGAGGCGGCGGTGGTGACCATGGTGGCGGTACGGGGGTGCAGGCCCGCGAGGTCCTGGAAGTAGCTGGCCAGGCGTTGGCGCAGGCTCTTGGCCTTCCCGACGTAGATGACCCGGCGGTGTTCGTCGCGGAACCTGTAGACCCCCGGGGAGTCGGGGACCTGCCCGGGCTGGGGGCGGTAACTGGAAGGGTCGGCCATGCCAACCACCCTACTGGCGCCCGGGGACAGCGCCCCGTACGCCGGCCGGGTGAGGGCCGGCGTACGGGGGCGGGGAGCGGCGGGACGGGCACGCGCCCCGGGGGCCGGTCGGTCGGTTCCGGCCGCCGGGGCGCGTGGTCGGTGGGGTCCGTGGCCCGGGGGCTCACGCCCGGCCCCCCGGCCGGGCGTGAGCCCCGAACACCGGGCCTCGGGCACCGGGGCTCGGGCACCGGGGCTCGGACCTCGGGCTCAGGCCTGCGCGGAGGAGCGGCGGCGGCGCAGCAGGAGCACCGATCCGGCGGCGCCGAGCGCGAGCGCCCCGGCCCCCGAGGCGAGCAGGCCCAGGGGCGCCCCCGCCTCCCCGCCCGGCCCGGCGGCGGCTCCGGCCGCCTCCTCGAAGCCGCCCGCGCGGCCCGAGCGGGAGTAGTCGGAGCCGGGGAGCTTGTCCCCGTAGGCCTTGGTGACGCGGGTGCGGTAGCCGGCCAGGGTGGTGCCCGCCTCCCCCACGGCCCGTACGGCGTCCTCGTCCAGCGGGAGGACGCGGCTGCCCCCGGCGACGTACCAGGCGTCGATCTGCGGTTCCCGGAAGACGGTGCCCCCGGGGAGCTTCTCGGCGCCGAGGCGGGCGTAGCGGAACTCGTCGTCGCCGGTGGCGATGTTCACCACCTGCCAGCCGGACGCCGTCTTCGCGGTCCACAGGGCCGCCTGCTGCCCGTCGGTGGAGACGGCCCGGCTCGCGAGGAACTCCAGCCGGGCCACGGGCGCCCCGGCCTTGCCCGCGACGAACTCCGGGGAGAGGTGGTGCACGGGGATCGCCTCGCCCTCGACGCGGGGCCGGGCGTCGGCGATCGAGACCCTGCCCTCGCGGGCGAAGAACCGCGAGAGGGTGGCCAGGGTGTCGGGGGCGACGGCCGCCTCGTGGGCCGCCGCCCGGTTCTCGGCGGTGGCCGTGGCGGGCTGGGGCACCGGGGCGGCGGCGGCCCGCGGGGCGAGGCCGAGGCCGAGGAGGGCGGTGGTGGCGAGGACGGCGGCGGCGCCGGCGCGCTGGTTCACGGCGCTCACGCCCCGATCCGGTAGAGGGAGTGGGTCCAGGAGAAGGTGTTGTTGTCCACGTACCAGGCGTGGGAGGCCCAGTTGTAGCGGTCGCTGGAGGGCCACGGGTCGCCCCAGTAGACCCAACTGTTGGCGGTGTCGTAGCCGTAGAGGACGTGCATGTGGCCGCCGCCGTTGGACCACTGGATCCGGGTCTCGACGGGTCGGTTGGCGTTGATCTCGCCCTGCACGGTGGAGTACTGGAGCCAGCCGTTGACGTAGCTGCCGGGGTTGACGCCGGCCCAGCGCAGGCCGGTCTGCACGTTGCCCAGGGTGGCCTGGTTGTTGGGGCACTCGGTGCCCTGCTGACGGTTGAAGGAGGCGTTGCAGAACTGGTTCTGGCTGTAGTTGCGGCCGAACCACGTGGCGATCGTGTTTCCGCCGGCGGCCCAGCACCAGTTGGTCTTCTGTTGTGCCTGCATGGTGATGTTCAGGCGCTTGGAGGCGAGCGCGGAGTCGGCATCGGCGGCGGTGGCGGTGCCGGCGGCGGTACCGGTGGCGGACAGGGCCAGGAGCAGGGCGGTGAGGAGGGCGGCCGGGTACGGCCGCCGCTTTCGGTTGCGCATCGCGTTCCTCCCGAGGCGGGGATGTGGGGGTGGAGGAGCGCGTCCGGACGCTGTGGAGGAGCATCAGGGTGTTGTCGCGATCAGGTCAACACGCTTCAATACGCGGTGACATCGCAGTGTGAACGGTGGGGCTGTGGTGTGAACGGTTGCTGTCGTTCCACCTGCTCCCCCACCGACACCGGCCCGGACCCCCACACCGGCGCGTGTGAACGTTCACAGAGGAGTCGCCATGCGGGCGATGGGCGACGCGGCGGACGCCCGGGCCACCGGAGCCGGCGCAGCGGTCGGAGCGACGGGAGCCGCCGGAGCGAAGGGGCCGAGCGACCCGGACGCCGCCGAACTGGCACGGCTGCTGCGCGGCGGCCCCTTCCACCTCGCCCTGCGCGCCGCCCTCACCGCCCGCGGCCTGCCCCTGCACCGGGTGCAGCACCGGCTCGCGTCACGCGGCATCAAGGTCGGCGTGACCAGCCTCAGTTACTGGCAGCAGGGCGCGCGCAGCCCCCGCCGGCCGGAGTCGCTGCGGGCCGTCCGCGCGCTGGAGGAGATCCTGGAGCTGCCCGACGGCGCCCTGCTGCGGCTCCTGACCGATCCGCCGCCCGGTCCCGGTACGGTCGGACGCCCCGCCGCCCGCCCGTACCGGGCCCTGGTCAGCGTCGGCGCGGCGGTGGAGGCACTGCTCGACGCGATGGAACTCCCGGCGGACGGGGGCCTGCACACGGTGGGCCACCACGAGCGCGTCCGCATCGGGGCGGGCGGCGAGATGCGCGCGCGGGACTCCCAGCAGATCGTCCGGGCCCACCGCGACGGCGTCGACCGCTACCTCGCCGTGCACCACGGCGACCCGGGGTGCGACCCGGCCCGGATGAGGGTGACGGCCCACGAGAACTGCCGGACGGGTCGGGTGCGCCACCACCGGGAGGCCGGCGTGGTGGTCGCCGAGTTGCTCTTCGACGCCCGCCTGCGGCGCGGGGACACGTACGTCTTCGGCTACGGGATCGAGGACGGTACGGGGGCGCGGAGCTCGGAGTACGTACGGGGCTTCAGCTACGCGGGCGGGCAGTACATGCTCCAGGTCCGCTTCGACGACGCGGCCCTGCCGGTGCGCTGCCGACGCTTCGCCCGTACGGGCCCGCGCGCCCCGCGCACGCACCTGGCCGATCTCACCCCGAGCGGCCGCCACCGCGCCGTCCACCTGGTGGAACAGGCGGTCCACCGGGGGATCCTGGGCATCGCCTGGGACTGGGAGTAGCCCGCGGGGCCGCCCCGGGAACGGGCCCTCTCCGCGCCGTCCGAGGCCCGCCGTCCGGGCCACGCCGTCCGAGGCCCGCCGTCCGGGCCGCGCCGTCCGAGGCCCGCCGTCCGGTGGCTAGCCGGCGGCGCGGACCGGGGCGGTGACGCGGGCGACCGCGTCGATGACGGCGGCGCGGTGCGCCGCGCGGTGCTCCCCGTCCCCGTCGGGGCCGCCGGCGGTGTGGAACCAGGCCTGCGCGAGGGCGAGGACCAGCGTCAGGACGTCGGCCGGCGCGAGGGCGGGGTCGATCCGGCCGCTGTCCTGGGCCGCGGCCACGGCGGCGGCCTTGCGGGCGTAGGACGCGGTCTCCAGCTCGGTGGGCTCGGGGCGTTCCAGCCGCTTCCAGGTGACCAGGCGCATGAGCCGGGGGTCGGCGGTGAGGTGGTCGAAGACGGCTCCGGCGTAGCGCGGGAGGTCCTCGGCGTCGAAGGGGACCGACTCCGTGCCCGCCTCCAGCGCGCGCTGGATCACCTGGTCGAAGAGCTGTTCCTTGTTGCCGTAGTAGACGTAGATCATCCGCTTGTTCGCCCCGGCCGCCTCGGCGATCCGGTCGATCCGCGCCCCCGCGACGCCGTACTCGGCGAACTCGGCGAAGGCGGCTTCGAGTATCCGCGCCTTCGTCGCCTGGGAATCACGTGCCATGCGGCCCAGGCTAGCAAGTAACCATCCGGTTATTGACAAAGCCGGAACCCCCTCCCCATGATGGAACTAACCAGTTGGTTACTCACTTCGCAGGAAAGGAACCGCCGTGGAAACGCGCGCATTGGGAAGCCAGGGACTCCACGTGGGGGCCGAGGGGCTCGGCTGCATGGGCATGAGCGCCTTCTACGGCGCCACCGACGAACCGGAGTCGATCGCCACCGTCCACCGGGCCCTGGAACTCGGCGTCACGATGCTGGACACCGCCGAGTCCTACGGGCCCTTCCGCAACGAGCGGCTGATCGCCCGGGCCCTCGCCGGCCGCGACCGCGACCGGGTGGTGATCGCCACCAAGACCGGCGCCGAGATCGACGACGAGGGCAACCACCTCGGCCTCAACGGCCGGCCCGACTACATCCGCCGCGCGGCCGAACGCTCGCTGCGCCACCTCGGCACGGACCACATCGACCTCTACTACCTGCACCGCGTCGACCCGAACGTGCCCGTCGAGGAGAGCATCGGCGGCATGGCGGAGCTGGTCGCCGAGGGCAAGGTCCGCTACCTCGGCGTCAGCGAGGCCGCGGCGGCCACCATCCGCCGGGCGCACGCGGTCCACCCGCTGACCGCCGTGCAGACCGAGTACTCGCTGTTCGAGCGGGGCCTGGAGGCGAACGGGGTCGAGGACACCCTGCGGGAGCTGGGGATCGGCCTGGTCGCGTACTCCCCGCTGGGCCGCGGCTTCCTCTCCGGCGCCGTCAAGAGCCCGGACGACTTCGCCGAGGACGACTTCCGCCGCGTCGACCCCCGCTTCCAGGGCGCGAACTTCGCCGCGAACCTCGCCGTCGTCGACGCGGTGCGCCGGCTGGCCGAGGAGAAGCGGGTCACCCCGTCCCAGCTCGCCCTGGCCTGGGTCCTGCACCGGGGCGCGGTCCCGATCCCGGGCACCAAGCGGCGTAGCTACCTGGAGGAGAACGTCGCCGCGACGGACGTGACGATCACGCCCGAGGACGTCGCCGCGATCGAGGCCGTGGCCCCGCGCGGTGTCGTCACCGGCGACCGGTACCCCGAGGAACTGATGGCCACCCTGGACGGCTGACCCCCGCCGCCCCCACCGCCCCCGCCGCGCCGCCGGCTAGCCCGCGATCAGCCGGCCGTTCTCGGCCTTGACCGGGACGGACGGCAGCGGGTCGGTGGCCGGGCCGCGCAGGACCTTGCCGGTGGCGACGTCGAAGCGGCTGCCGTGGCACGGGCAGTTGCCCTGACCTTCGACGATCTTGTCCAGGACGCATCCGGCGTGCGTGCACTGCGCGCTGAACGCCGTGTACTGCCCCTCGGCCGGGCAGCTGACGACGACCTTGCGCTCGCGGAACAGCTTCGCCCCGCCCACCGGGACCTCGCTCGCCGCGCCCAGTTCCACCGGCTCGGTCGGCACGGCGGGGGTGCCGCCGCCGCTGTTGGTCTCCGTGGAGCACGCCGACAGGGCCGCTCCGGCGCCGACGGCCCCGGCGAGCGCGGCGGCGCCCTTGAGGACGGTACGGCGGGCGGCGGGCTGCGAGGCGGACATGCGGTTCTCCTGGAGCGAGGGGGTCGGGCGCGGGCCGGGCGCGCGCGCGGGTGGCGAAGACCGGGGTCCGCCCCGACCGGCCGGCCGCGACGACCCGGCCCCGCCGACGATACCGGGGGTCCGCCGGAGGCCTCCGATGGGATACCTTCCCGGCGTGATCGTCGTCGGCGGAGAAGCCCTGATCGACCTGGTGCCCCTCGCGGAGCCCCCCGGTGCGCTGTCCCCCCGGCCCGGCGGCGGGCCGTACAACACCGCGCTCGCGCTCGGGCGCCTCGGCGCGCCGGTGGCCTTCTGCTCGCGGGTGTCGACCGACGGCTTCGGCGAGAGCCTGCTCGGCGGGCTGCGCGCCGCCGGGGTGGACTGCTCGCTGGTGCGGCGCGGTCCGGAACCGACCACGCTGGCCGTGCCCTCGCTGGCCCCGGACGGCTCGGCGGCGTACGGCTTCTACACCGAGGGAACGGCCGACCGGCTGTTCACGCTGCCGCCCGCGCTGCCGGCGCGGGCCCGAGCCCTCGCGCTCGGGACCTGTTCGCTGGTGCTGGAGCCCGGGGCGAGCGCGTACGAGGCCCTGTTGCGCCGGGAGTCGCGGCGCGGGCTGCTGACCCTGCTCGACCCCAACATCCGCCCGGCGCTGATCGCGGACCCGGCCGCCTACCGGGAGCGCTTCCTCGGCTGGCTGCCGTACGTCTCCGTCCTCAAGCTGTCGCAGGAGGACGCGGCCTGGCTCGGTGGCGGGGTCCCGGACTGGTTGGCGGCCGGGCCCTCGGCGGTGGTGCTGACCCGGGGCGGGGAGGGGCTGACGGTGTGGACGCGGGCCGGGCGGCGTCACGACGCGGCCGCACGGCCGGTCCCGGTGGTCGACACGATCGGCGCCGGCGACACCGTCAACGCGGCGCTGCTGCACCGGCTCGTCGGCACGGACCCGGACGCGGCCCCCTGGCCCGAGGTGCTGGCGTACGCCGCCCACGCGGCCGCCCTGACCTGCACCCGAGCGGGCGCGGAGCCCCCGTACGCGGCCGAGCTGGAGCTCAGCCGACAGCCGCCCACAGGGTCCGGGCCAGGGCCGGGGCGAAATCCTCGACGGGACTGACCACGTCGGACCCGGAGAAGTGGAGGAAGAAGGCCCGCTGGAAGCAGGCGCCGAGCAGCAGGGCGGCGGCGGAGGCGGGGTCGGCCGCCGGGCGCAGCCGTCCCGCGTCGCGTTCCCGTCGCAGGCGCCCCTCCAGCTCCTCCAGCACCACGTGCGGGCCCACGCCGAGTGCGCGGACCCCCTCGCGGTGGCGGGTGAGCAGGGCGGGTTCGGCGAAGAGCGAGGCGGCGATGGGCATGGCGTCGGCGTAGAACCGCGAGGCGAGGGCGGCGATGTCGGCCAGGAGTTCCTCGCCGGTCGCGTCGCCGGGGGGCGCGGTGAGCACCGCCATCAGGGGGCCCGCGTTGGGAGTGCGTTCCATCAGCACCCGGACGAACAGCTCTTCCTTGTTCGCGTAGTGCTTGTAGAGCGCGGCCTCCGAGCAGCCGGCCTCGCGGGCGATGGCCTTGGTGGTGGCGTTGGCGAGGCCGACGGTCCGCATGAGGGTCTCGGCGGCGTCGAGGAGCCGCTCGGGCGTCGGGCGGCTTGACGTGGGGGTGGGCATTCGCTCACCCTAGTGGAAACGGGGGTGAGTGAATACTCACCCACCACGGTCTCCACTGAGGGGTGCGCCATGGAACTCACGGTGTTCGGAGCCAGCGGCGGAGTGGGCCGAGAGGTCGTCCGCCAGGCCCTCGCGGAGGGCCACGGGGTGACGGCGGTGGTCCGCGACCCCGCCCGGCTGGACGTGCCGGCGCGGGAGGGGCTGCGGGTGGCCGTCCTGGCCGACCTGACGGACGAGGACGCGCTGGTCGCGCTGCTGACCGGGCGGGACGCGGTGGTCTCGGCGCTGGGCGCGGCCAACAACCGCCAGGCCCGGCTGACACCGGTCGCGGGACCGGCCCTGCGGGCCATCCTCGCCGCGATGGACCGTGCCGGGGTGTCCCGGCTGTCGGCCGTCAGCGCCGCCCCGCTCGGGCCCGACGCCCCGGGCGACGGGGTGCTGCTGCGGGCGGTGGTCCACCCCCTGCTGCGGAGGGCGCTGCGCGACCTGTACGCGGACCTCGCCGTCATGGAGGCGGCCATCGCGGCGAGCGGCACCCGCTGGACGGTGGTCCGCCCGCCGCGCCTGCTGAACCGTCCCCGTACCGGCACCTACCGCCGCGCCCTGGACGCCAACGTCCCCGGCGGGAAGGTCATCTCCCGCGCGGACGTCGCGGACGCCCTGCTGAGCACCCTGAACGACCCCGCCACGGCCGGCCACGCCCTGGGCGTGGCCGCCTGACCCGCGGGCCCGGCCCCGGTGGGACCCGGTCGACGCGACCGGGCCCCACGGGGCCGAGGACAGGCGCGACCCCTACGCCTTGCGGGCCCGGGTCGTCGCCTTCTTCGCCGGCGCCTTCACCGGGGCGGCGGCCTTCTTCGCGGTCTTGGCCGGGGCCGCCTTCTTGGCCGCGGTGCGCTTCGCGGCGGTCTTCCCGACCGGCGCCGCACCGGCGGCCAACGCCGCGTCCGAGACGCGCTCCGCGCCGAGGATGTCCCGCAGGAACTTGCCGGTGTGGCTGGCGCCCACCGAGGCCACCTGCTCCGGGGTGCCCTCGGCGACGACGAGACCGCCGCCGTAGCCGCCCTCGGGGCCCATGTCCACGACCCAGTCGGCGGTCTTGATGACGTCGAGGTTGTGCTCGATGACGATCACCGAGTTCCCCTTGTCGACGAGGCCCGACAGCACCTTGATCAGCTTGCTGATGTCCTCGAAGTGCAGACCGGTCGTCGGCTCGTCCAGGACGTACACCGTCCGACCCGTCGAGCGCTTCTGCAGCTCGGAGGCCAGCTTGACGCGCTGCGCCTCGCCGCCCGACAGGGTGGGCGCGGACTGTCCGAGCCGGACGTAGCCGAGCCCGACCTCGTTGAGCGTGCGCAGGTGGCGGGCGATCGTCGGGACGGCCTCGAAGAAGTCCAGGGCCTCCTCGATCGGCATGTTCAGGACCTCGGCGATGGACTTGCCCTTGTAGTGGACCTCCAGCGTCTCCCGGTTGTACCGGTCGCCGTGGCACACCTCGCACGGGACGTAGACGTCCGGCAGGAAGTTCATCTCGATCTTGATGGTGCCGTCGCCTGAGCAGTTCTCGCACCGGCCGCCCTTGACGTTGAAGGAGAAGCGGCCCGGCAGGTAGCCGCGGACCTTCGCCTCCATCGTCTCCGCGAACAGCTTGCGGACGTGGTCGAAGACGCCCGTGTACGTCGCCGGGTTGGACCGCGGGGTCCGACCGATGGGCGACTGGTCGACGTGGACCACCTTGTCGACGAGGTCGTCGCCCTCCACCCGGGTGTGGCGACCCGGTACCGAGCGGGCGCCGTTGAGCTCGCGCGCCAGGTGGGTGTAGAGGATGTCGTTGACCAGGGTGGACTTGCCGGATCCCGAGACGCCGGTGACGGCGGTGAGCACGCCCAGCGGGAAGGAGACGTCGATGTCCCGCAGGTTGTTCTCCTTGGCCCCGTGCACGGTGAGCCTGCGCTCGCCGTTCACGGGCCGGCGGACGTCCGGCACGGGGATGGACTTCTTTCCCGAGAGGTACTGCCCCGTCATCGACTCGGTGTTGCGGAGCAGCTCCTTCAGCGAGCCGCTGTGCACCACCTTGCCGCCGTGCTCGCCGGCGCCGGGGCCGATGTCCACCACCCAGTCGGCCACCTTGATGGTGTCCTCGTCGTGCTCGACGACGATCAGGGTGTTGCCCATGTCGCGCAGCCGCACCAGCGTCTCGATGAGGCGGTGGTTGTCGCGCTGGTGCAGGCCGATGGAGGGCTCGTCGAGCACGTACAGGACGCCGACCAGCCCGGAGCCGATCTGCGTGGCGAGGCGGATGCGCTGGGCCTCGCCGCCCGAGAGGGTGCCGGCGGCGCGGTTGAGGGAGAGGTAGTCGAGGCCGACGTCGACGAGGAACCGCAGCCGCTCGTTGACCTCCTTCAGCACCCGCTCGGCGATCTTCTTGTCGCGGGCGTCGAGGCGCATCGCGCCGAGGAAGTCCGCGCACTCGCTGATCGACATCGCGGCGACCTCGGCGATGGACTTCTCCATCACCGTCACCGCGAGCACGATCGGCTTGAGGCGGGTGCCCTCGCAGGTCGGGCAGGGCACCTCGCGCATGTAGCCCTCGAAGCGCTCGCGGCTGGCGTCGCTCTCGGACTCGGCGTGCCGCCTCTTGACGAAGGGCACCGCGCCCTCGAAGGCGGTGGTGTAGGCGCGCTCGCGCCCGTACCGGTTGCGGTAGCGGACCTCGATCTGCGTCTTGTGGCCGTGGAGCAGGGCCTTCTTCGCCCGCAGCGGCAGCCCGGCCCACGGGATGTCCGTGCGGAAGCCCAGCTCGCCGGCGAGGGCGCCGATCAGCCGCTGGAAGTAGTCCTTGGTGTGGCCGAGGGCCCACGGGGAGACGGCCCCCTCGTCGAGGGACTTGTCCTCGTCCGGGACGATCAGGTCCGGGTCCACCTCCATGCGCGTGCCGATGCCGGTGCACTCGGGGCAGGCGCCGAAGGGGGAGTTGAAGGAGAAGGAGCGCGGCTCCAGCTCCTCGAAGGACAGGTCGTCGTAGGGGCAGTAGAGGTGTTCCGAGTACATCCGCTCGCGCTCGGGGTCGTCCTCGGCGAGGTCGACGAAGTCCAGGATGACCATGCCGCCGGAGAGGCCGAGGGCGGTCTCGACGGAGTCGGTGAGCCGGCGCTTGGCACTGTCCTTGACGGTGAGGCGGTCGATGACCACCTCGATGGTGTGCTTCTCCTGCTTCTTCAGCGTGGGCGGCTCGGAGAGCTGGACGGTCACGCCGTCCACCCGCGCCCGGCTGTAGCCCTTGGTCTGGAGGTCGGCGAAGAGGTCGACGAACTCGCCCTTGCGCTCGCGGACCAGCGGGGACAGCACCTGGAAGCGGCTGCCCTCGGGCAGTGCGAGCACCTTGTCGACGATCGCCTGCGGCGACTGCCGCGAGATGGGACGGCGGCACTCGGGGCAGTGCGGCTTGCCGATGCGGGCGAAGAGCAGGCGGAGGTAGTCGTAGACCTCGGTGATGGTGCCGACCGTGGAGCGGGGGTTGCGCGAGGTCGACTTCTGGTCGATGGAGACGGCCGGGGAGAGGCCCTCGATGAAGTCGACGTCGGGCTTGTCCATCTGCCCCAGGAACTGGCGGGCGTAGGAGGAGAGCGACTCGACGTAGCGACGCTGGCCCTCGGCGAAGATCGTGTCGAAGGCCAGGGAGGACTTGCCGGAGCCGGAGAGCCCGGTGAAGACGATGAGGGAGTCGCGCGGCAGGTCGAGCGAGACGTTCTTCAGGTTGTGCTCGCGAGCGCCACGAACGATGAGACGGTCGGTCACGCCGGTCGCACCTTTCTTGAGAGAGCGGGGGCACGGGCCCCGGCTGTCCAGGGTATGGGGGGCGCCTCTGCGATGGGATGGAGTCTGACTTCCGAGCGTATAGCACGCACATTCGATTTACGGCACTCGCGAGACCGCTTCACCCGATCGTGTGTCGCGGCCCCGGGGCCCACTAGGCTCGGATCCATGACTGATCATGTGCACGACCTGCGATCCGTACATGAGGCCACGGACCGACTGCTGACCGCGGTCGCGAAACTGGACAACGCCGCCCTGTCCGAGGAGTCACACCTCCCCGGCTGGACCCGGGGCCACATCCTGGCCCACCTCGCCCGCAACGCCGACGCCCTCGTGAACGTCTTCGAGGGCCGCCCGATGTACGAGAGCGGCACGGCCCGCGACTCCGACATCGCGCGCGACGCCGGTCGCCCCCTGGAGGAACACCTGCGGGACCTCCGTGATTCCGGGGAGCGCTTCCTCGCCACGACCGAACCCGACCAGGACTGGTCGCGCACCGTCGAGCTGCGCAACGGGGTCACCGACCTCGCGGCCAACGTGCCCTTCCGCCGGCTCATCGAGGTCGAGCTGCACCACGTCGACCTCAACATCGGCTACGAGCTGTCCGACCTGTCGCGGGAGTTCACCGAGCGCGAGATCGCCTTCCTCGCCGACCGCTGGTCCGGCCGCCCCGACGTCCCGCCGGTCACGCTCAAGGGGTACGGGGACGAGCCGGTCTGGCACACCGGTGGCACCGAGGGCGACCCCGTGGTCCTCGAAGGCCCCCTCGACGAGCTGCTCGGCTGGCTCGCCGGCCGCGACCTCAAGGGCGCCCACCTCGCCGTCGTGACGGGCAACGACCTGCCCGTGCTCCCGGCGCTCTGATCACCCGTCCCAGACCCTAGGATCACAGTCATGACGTACAGCGGAGCGGTCAAGGTCGGCGGTCCGGCCGACGTGCACGAACTCGCGGACCTGATGATTTCCAAGGTCGCGGTCGGCGAGATGAACAACAACGCCTACCTCCTGCGCTGCCGGGCCACCGGGGCGCAGCTGCTGATCGACGCGGCCGCCGAGCCGGCCACGCTGATCGGCCTGATCGGCGACGACGGCATCGAGTCCGTGGTCACCACCCACCGGCACGGCGACCACTGGGGCGCCCTCGCCGAGGTCGTCGAGTCGACCGGCGCGCGCACCTACGCCGGCGCCCACGACGCCGAGGGCATCCCGGTCGCCACGGACGTCCTCGTCCGGGACGGCGACACCATCACGGTCGGACGGGTCTCCCTGACCGCCCGCCACCTGGTCGGCCACACCCCGGGCTCGATCGCGCTGGTCTACGACGACCCGCACGGTCACCCGCACGTGTTCACCGGCGACTGCCTCTTCCCGGGCGGCGTGGGCAACACCCACGGCGACGCGGCGGCCTTCACCTCCCTCCTGGACGACGTCGAGGCCAAGATCTTCGCGCCGCTCCCCGACGAGACGTGGGTCTACCCGGGCCACGGCAACGACACCGCCCTCGGCGCCGAGCGTCCGCACCTGGCCGAATGGCGCGAACGCGGCTGGTGACGACCTGACGTCCGGGACGTCACGGCGTCCCGACGTCCGTCAACATCGCGGGGCCATGCACACCTTCCGGTCGATACCGACCGAACGCATGTCCTGGGGGTGCGGGTTGGGGTAGTTGCTGCACCATGCGACAGCACCCCTCCCCTCCCCCGACCCGCCCCGTCCCGATGCTGCGGCTCGCCTCGGCCGCCCTCGCCGGCACCGCCATCGAGTTCTACGACTTCTTCGTCTACGGCACGGCCGCGGCCCTGGTCCTCGGGCCGCTCTTCTTCCCGTCCTTCTCGCCGCTCGCCGGCACCCTCGCCGCCTTCGCCACCTTCGGCGTCGGCTTCCTGGCCCGCCCCCTGGGCTCGGTCGTCTTCGGGCACATCGGCGACCGCTACGGGCGCCGGCCCGTGCTGCTCGGCTCGCTGCTGCTCACCGGCCTGGCCACGGTGGCCGTCGGGTGCGTGCCCTCGTACGCCTCGATCGGCGTCGCCGCGCCCGTCCTGCTGCTCCTGCTGCGCTTCCTCCAGGGGCTCGGCCTCGGCGGGGAGTGGGGCGGGGCCGTGCTGCTGACCGCCGAGCACGCCCCCGAGGGGCGGCGCGGACTGTGGTCGAGCTTCCCGCAGATGGGCCCGGCGGTGGGGTTCCTGCTGGCCAACGGCCTGATGCTGACGCTGTCCGGCACGTTGAGCGACGAGCGGTTCGCCGCCTGGGGCTGGCGGCTGCCGTTCTGGTTCGCCGGTCTGCTGGCGCTGGCCGGGCTGTGGCTGCGCCGCTCGGTGGAGGAGACGCCGGAGTTCCGGCGGCTGGAGGAGACCGGCCGGCGGGCCGAGGCGCCGCTCTCCGAGGTCGTCCGCGGCCACTGGCGGCTGCTCCTGCTGACCGGGGGCGCCATGGCCGTCGGGTACGCCGTCTTCTACGCGGTCACCACCTGGGCCCTCGCCTACGCCACCGCCCACTTGGGCGTCGGGCGCACCACGATGCTGGCCTGCGTGATGGTGGCGGTCCTGGTCAAGGGGGTCGCGACCCCGCTGCCGGCGGTGCTCGGCGACCGTTGGGGACGCCGCCCCCTGTGCCTGGCCGGCTGCGCGGCCTGCGTGGTGTGGATGTTCCCCTTCGTGGCCCTGCTGCGCACCGGGGACCCGCTGCTGATCGTCGTGGGCTGCACGGTGGCGCTGCTGGCGATGGTGACGATGTTCGCGGTGGTGGGGGCGTACCTGCCCGAGCTGTACGCCCCGCGCGTGCGGTGCACGGGCGCGGCCGTCGGCTACAACCTGGGCGGGGTGCTGGGCGGGGCGCTGACCCCGATCGTGGCGACGGCGCTGGCGGACGGGTCGGGGCCGCCGTGGGGGGTCGCGGTGTACCTGACGGTCATCGCGCTGGTCAGCCTGGGCTGCTTCGCGCTGCTGCCTGAGACCCGGCCGGCGCGCGCGGGCACCCGGGGCACGGGCCCGGGAACCGACGCGGGCGCGGACACGGAGGCGCCGGCCGGCGCGGAAGCGAAGGCCGGTGCGGACGCGAAGGCCGGTGCGGACGCGGACGCGAAGGCGGGGGCGGCCGAAGCGGCCACCCCCGCGTAGCCCCGGGGCCCCGCGGGGCCCCGGGTGTCGTCTCGACCGTCAGGCGTCGACGCTGCGCGTCTCGTCGGTGTCGGTCGCGGTGCCGGTGGCGGCGGCCTCGGCCGCCGCCTGCTTCTTCGAGGCGATCAGGCTGGTGATCGTGGTGATCACCAGCACGCCGCAGATGACGCCCAGCGAGACCGGGATGGAGATCTGCGGAACGTGCAGCCCCGACTCGTGCAGGGCGTGCAGCACCAGCTTGACGCCGATGAAGCCGAGGATGACGGACAGGCCGTAGCTGAGGTGGACCAGCTTCTTGAGCAGGCCGCCGATGAGGAAGTACAGCTGGCGCAGACCCATCAGGGCGAAGGCGTTGGCGGTGAAGACGATGTACGGGTCCTGGGTGAGGCCGAAGATCGCGGGGATCGAGTCCAGGGCGAACAGGACGTCCGTGGTGCCGATGGCGAGCATGACCACCATGAGGGGGGTCATGATGCGCTTGCCGTTGTTCTGGATGAACAGCTTGGTGCCGTGGTAGCGGTCGGCGACGCCGAACTTCTTCTCGATGGACTTGAGGAGACGGTTCTCCTCGAACTCCTCCTCGTCCTCGTCCTTGCGGGCTTCCTGGATCAGCTTCCACGCGGTGTAGATCAGGAACGCGCCGAAGATGTAGAAGACCCACGAGAAGGTGGTGATGATCGCGGCGCCGGCCGCGATGAACACGGCCCTCAGGACCAGGGCGATCAGCACGCCCACGAGCAGCACGCGCTGCTGGAGGTGCGAGGGCACCGAGAACTTCGCCATGATCAGGACGAAGACGAAGAGGTTGTCCACGCTCAGGGACTTCTCGGTGATGAACCCGGCGAAGAACTCCTGGGAGGCCTGGCCGTTGCCGAAGAAGAGCAGGCCGAGCCCGAAGAGCACGGCGAGCGCGATCCAGACGACGGTCCAGATGCCCGCCTCCTTGATGGAGACGTCGTGCGGTTTGCGGCCGATGAAGAAATCGGCGCCGATGAGAAGGCACAGACCCGCGATGGTCAGCACCCAAAGGGTCAACGAAACGTCCACTACTTCCACGCCTCCGGCAGATGGCTCAGCACATCGTCAGCTTCATCGCTGCCGGAGGTCTCTTCCACCCGGGCGACCTGGAGGTCGTGGGCCGACGCCCCGGGACCGACTTCGGGCAGTATCGCCCAATGGGTCCGTATTGACGGGTACGCCGTAGCAGGAAAGCAGGAATACTCCCCTCCGCGGGCACCAGGTTACCCGCCGAGGAGGGGAAAGGTAAAGGGAAGACCAAGAACGGGTCAGCGGTCGGTCATCGACCTCCGCGCCGGGCCGCCGCGACACGGTGCAGCGCCTGCTCCAGGACCAGGCTCTCGCGCGGCGGGAGGTCGGGCGTGAAGGTCCAGGCGTGCTGCACCCAGGGGTCGGCGAGGTGGTTGTCCGGGACGGGCGACAGGCGCAGCAGCGACCGCCACAGCGGGTCCAGCAGCGGCCCGTACGCCGAGGCCTCGTCACGGTCCGCGACCATCAGCAGGTGCACGCCGACCGCGGGGCCCTCGTCGGCCAGATAGCGCAGGCGGGTGACGGACCGGTCGTCGAAGCCGTGCGGGAAGTCGTGGACGATCAGCAGCTGCTCGGCCCGGTCCACGTCGGCGGGCAGCTCCTCGGGGACGCCGGCGCGCAGCGCCATCTGTACGAGGTCCACGCGACGGGTCAGCGTCTCCAGGGTCCTGGCGACCCCGGCGGCGCCCGTGGCGGGCGGCGCGGCCAGCACCCCGGCCCCGACCAGCGGGGCGAGGGAGGCGGCTCCCGCCCCGGCGGCGTCGATGACGTGCACGGAGAACCGGTCGGCGGGGTGGACGGCCAGCAGTCGCGCGGCGTGCGCGACGGCCATGTCCATCGCGGCCCGCCGCAGCCGGTCGCTGTCCATGGCCATGGCGGCCTCGGAACCGGTGCGGCCGTTGTCGATCCACAGGCCGCGCTCCAGCGGGAGCCGCATCAGCATGGGGATCCGCAGGTCGGGCCGCTCGGGCAGGGTCAGGTCGCCCAGGCGCAGCGCCAGCGGGCCCTCCTCGGGCTCGCCGGCGCGAGCGTGCCAGACGGGGTTGTCCCAGCGGGCGTACGCCGCCGGCAGGGCGGGCTCGACGACCTCGCACTCGGCGGTCAGCTGGACGAGGTCGCGGTCCAGGACGGCCCGCGCCCGGTCCACCAGTTCCTCGCGACGGGCCCGGGCGGTGTCACGGGCGGCGTCGCCCGAGCCGCCCAGCCGGTGGCGGGGGTCGGACAGGGCCTCGTCGAGTTCGCGTTCGAGACGGTTGTCGGCGAACTCGACGGCGCCGCGGTAGGCGGCGACGGTGCGGGCCAGGTCCTCGAACATGCCCCAGACCTGGTTGTAGAGCCGCTCGTCCATGGACCAGCCACTGGCGTCGCCGGCGACGGGCCGGGCGTGCTCCCCGTGGGCCGCGGGCGGCGCGGGGCGCGGGCCCGGTTCGGGGGGCTCGGCGCTGGTGCGGCGGCGGCGCGGGTGGGCGTAGTCGATGGTGGGCGGGCCCCCGTCGGCCGACGCGTTGCCGCCGAGGGTGTCCGCGGCCGGCGGGCCGGGCGGGGTGGCGGGCGCCGGGCCGGGCGCGGTCGGGTACGGGACCCCGGAGACCGGTATCGGGTCCGCCGGAGGGGTCGGGGTCGCGGCGGGCGGGGCGTCGACCGGGGCGCGCAGACCGCGCGGGACGGTGGGCGCGGCGGGGGTGGGCAGCGCGGCCAGGGTGATGTCGCCGCCCGGTACGAGGCCCAGGGCCGCGGACGTGAGCTCGGCGGCCCGGGGCGCGGCGAGCCCCCCGTCGGTGAGCAGCGCGCCCAGCCCGTCGGCGTACCCCTGGCCGACGGCCCGTACCTTCCAGGAGCCCTGGCGGCGGTAGAGCTCCAGGGCCACGACGGCCGTCTCGGGGTCGAGGTCGGTGAGGGTGAACCCGGCGAACTCGGCGCCGTCCTCGCCGGCCACCGCGACGTACGGGGCGGGTACCGCGCCGAAGCGCGGCGCCCCGCCGGGCGGCAGTACGAGGTGCACGCCCACGCGGTGGACGTCCGGCTCGACGGCGTCGAGGTCGACGGCCACGGTGTGCCGCTCGCCGGGCAGCGCGGGCACCAGAAGCCCGGGCAGGGCCGGGGCCCCGGGGTGGGCCAGGACGGCGGGGCCGGCGAACCGGCCCCGCTCGTCCGCCAGCGTGGCCACGGCGAGCACGGCCGTGCCCGCCGAGACCCTGATCTCCACCCGACTGTGGGACACGGGGTGGTTCTGCCCCCGGACCAGTTCGGCCGTCATCGTGCAGCCCCTCCCCGTGCCTTCTTCTCTTGTCGCCGCGCGCCGCGCGTCGCGCGACGTGTGCCGTGTGCCGTGTGCCGTGTGCCGTGTGCCGTGTGCGATGTACCGGTGTGCCGTGTGCCGCGGGCTCTTACAGGTGCGGCAGGATCGCCGGCATCAGGTCCTGGAAGGTCTTGCCGTTGGCCGCCGTGCCCAGGGCCGTCATCTTCCAGCCGGCGCCCGCGCGGGACACCTTCGCCATGATCTGCGCCGTGTACTGGCCGCCGCCGTCGAGGGTGTAGCGGGCCAGCTCCTGGCCGTTGGTCTCGTCGACGATGCGGCAGAAGGCGTTCTGCACCTCCTGGAAGGTCTGGCCGGTGAACGAGTTCACCGTGAAGACGATCTGGTCGATGTGGACCGGGACGCGCTGGAGGTCGACGAGGATGGCCTCGTCGTCCCCGCCCTGGCCGACGCCGCCGACCAGGTTGTCACCGGTGTGCCGCACCGAGCCGTCGTCGCTCTGCAGGTGGCGGAAGAACACCACGTCCACGGGCTGCTTGTCGGCGAACAGCACCGCCGACGCGTCCAGGTCGATCTCCCGGGTCCGCGAGCCGAACAGGCCACGGCGCTTGGCCGCCTGCCAGCCCAGGCCCATCCGGACCGCGGTCAGTGTGCCGCCGTCAGCCTTCTGCAGACTGATGGCCTGACCCTTGGTCATGTTGACCGTCACGCGGTGTCCCCTCTCCATGGCCCGCCCCCGATGTGGGCGCGCAGCGTGTTCCTGCGGCTGGATCCAACCCTACTGACCGGCTCCCGGTCAGGCGAGGCCCGCTTCCTTCATCTGTCGCAGCTCCTTCTTGAGCTCGCCCACCTCGTCCCGGATCCGGGCGGCGACCTCGAATTGCAGCTCGGCCGCCGCGCCCCGCATCCGCTCCGTCATCTGCTCGATGAGCGCGGCCAGTTCGGCGGCGGGCCGGTCGGTGGGCACCGCGCCCGCCGCCGCCCCCTTCGTCCCCTTCGCGCCCTTGGCGGCCTTGGCGGCCTTGGCGGCCTTGGCCGGCGCGCCGGCCTTGCCCGCGGCGAGGCCGAGGGCGGGCACCGGGCTCTTGGCGCCCTTGCCGTCCTTGGCCTGCCGGTATCCGGTCCCGAGCAGTTCCTCGGTGTCCAGTTCCTCGCGGGCGAGGGTGGCGACGATGTCGTTGATCTTCTTGCGCAGCGGCTGCGGGTCGATGCCGTTGGCCGTGTTGTAGGCGACCTGCTTCTCGCGGCGCCGGTTGGTCTCGTCGATGGCCTTCTCCATCGCCGGCGTCATCCGGTCCGCGTACATGTGGACCTGGCCGGACACGTTGCGCGCGGCGCGGCCGATGGTCTGGATCAGGGAGGTCCCCGAGCGCAGGAAGCCCTCCTTGTCGGCGTCCAGGATCGCGACGAGGGAGACCTCGGGCAGGTCGAGGCCCTCGCGCAGCAGGTTGATGCCGACGAGGACGTCGTACTCGCCGGCGCGCAGCTCGCGCAGCAGCTCGATGCGGCGCAGGGTGTCCACGTCGCTGTGCAGGTAGCGGACCTGGATGCCGAGCTCCAGGAAGTAGTCGGTGAGGTCCTCGGCCATCTTCTTGGTGAGGGTGGTGACGAGGACCCGCTCGTCCTTCTCCACGCGCTGCCTGATCTCGTGCACCAGGTCGTCGATCTGGCCCTCGGTGGGCTTGACGACGACCTCCGGGTCGACGAGGCCGGTGGGGCGGATGATCTGCTCGACGAAGCCGTCGGAGCGGGAGAGCTCGTACTGGCCGGGGGTGGCCGACAGGTAGACGGTCTGGCCGATCCGCTCCTGGAACTCCTCCCACTTCAGCGGGCGGTTGTCGAGGGCGGACGGCAGGCGGAAACCGTGGTCGACCAGGGTCCGCTTGCGCGAGGCGTCGCCCTCGTACATCGCGCCGATCTGCGGCACCGTCACGTGCGACTCGTCGATGACGAGGAGGAAGTCCTCGGGGAAGTAGTCGATGAGGGTGTTGGGCGCGGAGCCCCGCTCGCGGCCGTCCATGTGGAGGGAGTAGTTCTCGATGCCGGAGCAGGAGCCGATCTGGCGCATCATCTCCAGGTCGTAGGTGGTGCGCATGCGCAGCCGCTGGGCCTCCAGCATCTTGCCCTGCTTCTCCAGCTCCGCGAGGCGCGCGGCGAGCTCGGTCTCGATGCCGGCGACCGCCTTCTCCATGCGCTCGGGGCCGGCGACGTAGTGGCTGGCGGGGAAGACGTAGAGCTCGCGGTCCTCGCTGATGACCTCGCCGGTGAGCGGGTGCAGCGTGGACAGGGCCTCGATCTCGTCGCCGAACATCTCGATGCGGACGGCCAGTTCCTCGTAGACCGGGAAGATCTCGATGGTGTCGCCGCGCACCCGGAAGGTGCCCCGGGTGAAGGCCACGTCGTTACGCGTGTACTGGATGTCGACGAAGCGGCGCAGCAGGGCGTCCCGGTCCATCTCCTCGCCGACCTTGAGCGGCACCATCCGGTCGACGTACTCCTGCGGGGTGCCGAGGCCGTAGATGCAGGACACGGAGGCGACCACGACGACGTCACGGCGGGTCAGCAGGGAGTTCGTCGCGGAGTGCCGCAGCCGCTCGACCTCCTCGTTGATCGAGGAGTCCTTCTCGATGTAGGTGTCCGACTGCGGTACGTACGCCTCGGGCTGGTAGTAGTCGTAGTACGAGACGAAGTACTCGACGGCGTTGTTCGGCAGGAGCTCGCGGAACTCGTTCGCCAGCTGGGCGGCGAGGGTCTTGTTCGGCGCCATCACCAGGGTGGGGCGCTGGAGCCTCTCGATCATCCAGGCCGTCGTGGCCGACTTGCCGGTGCCGGTGGCCCCGAGCAGGACGACGTCCTTCTCCCCCGCGTTCACGCGCTTCTCCAGCTCGGCGATGGCCGCCGGCTGGTCGCCGCTGGGCTGGTAGGGGCTGACGACCTCGAAAGGCGCCACCGTTCGTTCGATCTTCGATACGGGCCGCATGGGTCCACCGTACGACCCCCCACCGACAGCGGGCACGGTCTGGTCCGTTTGTCGTAGTTCGGTGGCGGCGCGGTGATCTTCAGCCCCATGATCGCCGTGACGCGGCCCGCTCCGGTACACATCGGGCGTATCGCCGCAACGTCAGGCGCTCCCCACCCGTTTGAGGCAGAAGCAGGGCTCACGACCCGAGGAGAACGCACATGTACGTCGTCCGACCCGCCGCCGCGGCAGCCGCCGCCTTCCTGGGCCTCACCCTCACCGTGCTGGGCGCGGCGGCCGCGACCGCCTCGACGGCCCCCGGGCCCGCCGCGCCCGCGACGGGCGCCCGGGGCGCCGGTGTGCTGGGGCCCGTCGTCTACGCCCACCGGGGGGCCTCCGCGTACGCCCCCGAGAACACCCTCGAAGCCGTCGACCGGGCGATGTGGCTCGGCTTCGAGTGGGTCGAGAACGACGTGCAGCGGACGCGCGACGGGGAACTCGTGGTCATCCACGACGACACCCTGACCCGCACCACCGACGTCGAGCAGGTGTTCCCCGACCGCAAGCCCTGGCGGGTCAAGGACTTCACCGCCGAGGAGATCTCCCGACTGGACGCGGGCGCCTGGTTCGGCGACGGCCGGTACGCGGGCGCGCGGGTGCCCACGCTGCGGGAGTACATGGAGCGGGTGGGGCACAACCGGCAGAAGCTTCTGCTGGAGATCAAGAAGCCGGAGCTGTACCCCGGGATCGAGCGGCAGACCCTGGACCTGCTGGAGGACATGGGCTGGCTCGACGCGCGGCACGTCGAGGGCCGGCTGGTCGTGCAGAGCTTCAGCGCCGACTCCGTGCGCATCGTGCACGGACTGCGACCCGACCTGGTGACGGCCTTCCTCGGCACGCCGACCGTGGCCGAACTGCCCCGCTACGCGGAATTCACCGACCGCATCAACCCGTGGCACACCACGATCTCCGCGGACTGGGTCGCGGCGGTGCACGGACTGCTCGGGGCGCACGGGAAGGCCATGGAGGTGGACACCTGGATCGTGGACGACGCGGCCACCGCGCGGAAGGTCCAGGCGATGGGCGTCGACGGGATCATCACGAACGCGCCGGACGTCGTGCGCGGGGCCGTGGGCGGCTACTAGGGCCTGTCGTCAAACTCCTGTCGTCGCCCGGAGGGCGGCCCCGCGGCGTCCGGTGCGTGCTCTCGGCGTGCCGGGCGGAAGCCCGTGTACTGGACGTACTCGGTCTTCCGTCCGGTGCGGCGAGAGCGCGTGCCGGGCGTCGCGGGGCAGACGGGAGTTTGACGACAGGCCCTAGAGGGCCGCGGTCGCCGGCGCGGGGTGTCGGCGCGGCGCACTACCGTGGTCGTGTGGACACCAGCGAGCGGCCGCGCGGGCCGCACCTCGAATGGACCGTCGTGCCGAGCGACATCGGTCCCCTCCTCCTGGCCGCGACCCCCGAGGGGCTGGTGCGGGTGGAGTTCCACGCCGGTCCGGAGCGCGTCGAGGCGCTGATCGGCGCGCTGGTCTCGCGGCTCGGCGCCGACGCCCGGCGGCCGGCGCCCGGCGAGGAGGTGCTCCTCGCCGAGCCGGTGCGCCAGCTCGCGGCGTACTTCGCGGGCACCCTGCGGCGGTTCGACCTGCCCCTCGACTGGCGCCTCAGCTCCGGCTTCAACCGCCAGGTGTTGCGGGAGCTGGACCGCTCGGTGCCCTACGGATCGGTCGTCGGCTACGGAGAGCTGGCCGCCCGGGTCGGCCAACCCGGCGCGGCCCAGGCCGTGGGCAACGCGATGGGCTCGAACCCGCTGCCGCTGGTCGTGGCCTGCCACCGGGTCGTGGAGAACGACGGCGGGATCGGCGGCTTCGGCGGCGGCGTGGAGACCAAGCGCGTCCTGCTCGCCCTGGAGGGCGTCCTCCCGCAGCCCCTCTTCTGACCGGCCGACCTCCCCGCCGCCCGGCCACCGGCTCGGGCGGGGCGGGCTCGATATGCGGTTTCCCCTGTTCGCAGGGGGTGGGACACTGCGCCTGTGACCAGTCCCAGCGCCTCAGGCCCCGCCGCAGACCCGTCCGCCGCGTTCCCGTGCCCGGGGTGTCGACGGTGACCGCCGCCCACGACGCCTCCACCGCGGCGGCCGCCGCGGTGACCGAGGCGGAGCTGCCCCGGCTCAGACGCCGCATATCCGGCGTGCTGATAGCGAGCCAGATGCTGGGCAGCCTCGGCGTACCGATCAGCATCGCCCTGGCCCCCGTCCTGGCCACCGAGATCAGCGGCACCGAATCCCTGTCCGGCTTCGCCTCCACGGCCGCCGTGATCGGCACGGCCCTGTTCTCGCTCCCGCTGGCCGCCCTGATGACCGCGCGCGGGCGCCGCCCCGGGCTGGTCCTCGCCTACGCCATCGCCACCGCCGGCGCGGCCCTGGTCGTCCTGTCCGCCGTGGTCGAGAGCTTCCCCCTGCTGATGCTCGGCATGGCCGCCTTCGGCGCCGCCTCCTCGGCCAACCTCCAGGCCCGCTTCGCGGCCGCCGACCTCGCGGCGCCCGACCGGCGGGCCCGCGCGATCTCGGTGGTCGTCTGGGCCTCGACCATCGGCGCGGTCCTCGGCCCCAACCTGTCCGCCCCGGCCAGTGCCTCCTTCGCGGGCACCGCGATACCCGAGACGGCGGGACCCTTCGTCTGGGCGGGCGGCGTCTTCCTGGTCACCGGCGCGCTGGTCGCCGTGCTCCTGCGCCCCGATCCGCTGCTGACGGCCCGGGCGCTGGCCACGCCCGGCGACACCGCCCCGCCGGGCCACTCGCTGCGCGCCGGGCTGGCCGCCGTGAAGGCCTCCCCACGGGCCCGGCTCGCGCTGGTCGCCGTCGCCGTGTCCCACACCACCATGGTCTCGATCATGGTGATGACCCCGGTCGACCTGGGGCACCACGGCGCGGACCTGAGCCTCGTGGGACTCGTGATCAGCATCCACATCGCCGGGATGTTCGCCTTCTCGCCCGTCATGGGCTGGCTCGCCGACCGGCTGGGCCGACTCTCCGTGATCGGCCTCTCGGCCGGGCTGCTGTCGCTGGCCGCGCTGCTCGCCGGCACCGCGAACGGCAGCCACGCCCAGACCACGGCCGGTCTCTTCCTGCTCGGTCTCGGCTGGTCAGCCGGTCTGGTCGCCGGTTCGGCGCTGCTGACCGACTCGGTGCCGCAACCCGTACGGGCCGCCGTACAGGGCCTGAGCGACCTGACGATGAACACGACGGCCGCGATCGGCGGGGCGGCGTCCGGCCTGATCATGGCCTACGCGGGCTACGGCTGGCTCAACGCGATCGGGGCGGCGCTGATCCTGCCGATGGCCGCGCTGGCCCTGTTCACGGCCCGTCGGCGCGCGGCGCCCGCGCCGGCCGGACCGGACGCGGACGCCTGAGACAGAAGCCTGAGGCGGACGGCGGGGGCTCAGCCGTTGATGTGGTAGGCCTTGCGGAGGGTCTCGTGGACCGTCCAGGTCGTCTTGTCGCCCTCCCGCAGGACGCAGGCCGAGCCCGGGCCCACCTCCAGCGTCGCGCCGCCCTCGACCTCGATGGTGGCCCGTCCGCTGACGACGACGAACAGCTCGTCGGCCTCGGTGTCGGTGACCACCCCGGGGGTGATCTGCCAGATGCCCCGGACCTGCGAGCCGTCCTCGGACTCCCACAGCACCCTGCCCGTCACGACGGGGTCGCCGGAGACGATCTGCCCGGGGTCGAGTTCCTCCCGTTCCAACTCCTCGTCCGGGAAGTCGGACACCGAGACGGCGAACGAGGCGGGCGCGGCGGGGGTGCGGTCACTGGTGCTCATGGCGCGTGAGCCTAGTGCGGACCTCCCGGACCCCGGGGTGATCAGATCGTCCAGCGTGGGCGTGGCGGACGCGTCACTCCGTCGAGCGGGGGCGCGGCAGCGGCCGGCGGGCCCCGAGGAGGGGCTGGTGGAAGCCGGTGGCGGAGGTCGGGTGCCACACCGGTTCGCCGAAGCCGGACTGCCGGACGAACTGGGCGGTCTCCGCCTCCGACAGCGCCCAGTAGGTGGTGGTCGAGGTGCACGGGGCCCAGGTGGCGCCCGTCGGCAGCAACTGGAACAGCTCGACGTCGTACCGCTCGCCGTCGTCGTGCCAGTGCCACAGCTGGAAGGTGATGGTCCGCCCGTCGGGCCCGATGCGCACGCGCGGCGCCTCGCTGGCGGGCCGGGTGCGGCGCAGTTCGCCGTACGGCCGCGTCGAGAGCAACAGCAGGCCGCCGGGGCGCAGCACCCGCCGGGATTCGGCCAGGGCCGCGCGCACGTCCTCGGCGGTGAGCAGGTGCGGGAGGGCGTTGTCGGCGCAGACGACGGCGTCGAAGGAGGCGTCCGGGAAGGGCAGGGCGCGCATGTCGGCGGCGGCGATCGACACGTCGAGTCCGCGGTCGGCGGCCTCGGTGACGGCGCGGGCCCCGGCGACCGCGCTGAGGTCGGTGCCGGTGACCCGGTGGCCCAGGCGCGCCAGGCCCAGTGCCTGGGTGCCGATGCCGCAGGCGCTGTCCAGCACCCTGTGCGGGCCGGGGCCCAGGGCTCGGGTGAGGAGGGTGTCCAGGGCCCGGCCCTGCCGGTCGATGCTCGCGTCCCAGTCCGCGTACAGGAGGTCGTAGCGGGCGGCGAGTTCGTCGTAGAAAACGCGCGTGTTCATGGGGGCACGCTACTCGGACAGGTTCGCGCCGGGGCGGCAGCGGCGCGTTTGGCGGCGCGAATCCCGTGCCATGGATGGGGACATGCCACAGCACAGAGCACACCCGGTCCCGGTCCTGTCGGACGAGGTACGCGAGGCGCTGGCCGCGAACCGGCCCGTCGTCGCGCTGGAGTCGACGATCATCACGCACGGACTGCCGCGCCCGCGCAATCTGGAGGTGGGCCTGGAGCTGGAGGACCTGGTCCGGGCGGAGGGGGCCGTTCCGGCCACGATCGCGGTCCTGGACGGGGTGGCGTACGCGGGTCTCGACAAGTCCCGTCTGGAGCGGATCGCCGCAGGTGAAGGCGTACGCAAGCTCGGCCATCGGGATCTGGCGCCGGCTTTGGCCACCGGGGCGAGCGGGGCGACGACGGTGTCCGCGACGGCCTTCCTCGCCGCGCGCGCCGGGTTGCGGGTCTTCGCGACGGGTGGGCTGGGCGGCGTCCACCGGGAGTGGACCAGCTCCCAGGACGAGTCGGCCGACCTCGCGTTGCTCGCGCGGACCCGGATCACGCTGGTGTGCGCGGGGGTGAAGTCGATCCTGGACGTTCCGGCCACGCTCCAGCGCCTGGAAACCCTGGGTGTAGGGATCCTGGGCTACGGGACGGACCGCTTCCCCGGGTTCTACCTGGCCGACTCGGGCCACCCGGTGGACTGGACGGTGCAGGGGCCGGCCGAGGTCGCCGGGGTGATGGCCGCACAGGACGCGCTGGGCGGGCCGGAGTCGGCCCTGGTGGTGGCCAATCCGGTGGCCGAGGAGCTGCAGTTGGACCGGGAGCTGCACGACCGGGTGCTGGCCGAGGCCCTCGACCGGTGCCGGGAGCGGGGGATCACCGGGCAGGCGGTGACCCCGTTCCTGCTGGACCACCTGGTCACCGCCACCGGCGGCGCCTCGCTGGAGGCGAACCTGGCGGCGGTACGGGGCAACGTGCGGCTCGGGGCCCTGATCGCGGGGGCCTGGGCGGCCCGGGCATGAGCGGCGCGGGGGCGGCCGCCACGGGCGGTACGGACGCCACGGGCGGAGGCGTCGGAAGCGGAAGCGGCGGAAACGGCACGGACGGCGGCGGAAGCGGAAGCGGCACGGACGGCGGCGGGGAGGTCGGCGCCCCGCCCGGCGCGCTGCTGGTGGTCGGCGACGTGGTGACGGACGTGGTCGCGGTGCACCCCCGCCCCCTGGCCCCGGCCACCGACACCCTCGCCCGCATCCGCACGCTGCCGGGCGGCGCGGGCGCCAACGCGGCCTGCTGGGCGGCCCGTACGGGCGCGGCCGAGGTGCGCCTCCTCGCCCGCGTGGGCTCCGAGTCGGCCCGGTGGCACGAGCGGGCCCTGGTCGACGCGGGGGTCCGGCCGCGGCTGGTCGTGGATCCGGCGGAGCCGACCGGCACGGTCGTGGCGTTGGTCGACGGCGACGCGGAGCGGACCTTCCTGACCGACAGCGGGGCCTCGCTGCGGCTGTGTCCGGCCGACTGGGTGCCCGCCCTGCTGGACGGCGCCGCGCACCTGCACCTGTCGGGCTACCTCTTCTTCGCCGACACCAGCCGCGAGTTGGCGCTGGTGGCGCTGCGGGCCGCCCGGACGCGAGGGGTGCCGGTCAGCGTGGACCCGGCGTCGGCGGGGTTCCTGGCGGCGCTGGGCCCCGAGCGGTTCCTGGGCTTCGTGGCGGGGACCCAGGTGCTCCTGCCGAACGAGGACGAGGCCCGGCTGCTGGCCGGGCTGCCGGGACCCGGCGGGGTGGTGCGGGCGGCGGTGGCGCTCAGCCGTCGGGTGCCGCTCGTGGTGGTCACCCGGGGCACGGGCGGGGCCCTCGTCGCCGAACACGGCCGGATCACCGCCGAGGTGGACGCCGAACCCGTCGAGGCGGTGGACACCACCGGCGCCGGGGACGCCTTCACCGGTGGCTTCCTCGCGGCCCGACTGGCCGGGGCCGGCGCGGCGGAGGCGGCCCGCGCCGGTTGTCGGGCGGCGGCCGACGCCGTGGCCCACCTGGGCGGACGCCCCTGACCCCCGCCGGGACGGGGGCGCGGCGGCTCCCGCGCGCCCCCGCTCCGGCGGGGGTCATCCGGCGCCGGACCAGGCGGGGCGCGCCGGGTCGTCCGCCCTGACCAGGACGTCCGCCGACCGCTCGGGATCGACCTCCCGCGCGTAGCGGGCGAACGCCTCCAGCGTCCACCGCTCCGGCTCCGGGGTGCGCCGCGCCAGCGCCCCGGGCGACAGGCCGATGTGCACGCTGAGGTCGAAGGGGAACCACTGCCCCAGCAGCAGCGGCCCGTGCACGATCAGCGCGCCGCCGGGCGGGAGTTCGACGTAGGGGCTGCGGGTGGCCCGGTCCCGTACGGGGTCCCACAGGTCGGGCAGCACCCGCCCGTCGCCGCCCGGGTCCGTCGGGCCGAACACCTCGCGCCACAGCGCGCCCGTGTCGTACCAGCCCGCCAGGTACTGGTCCACGTCCCGGCGCCCGAACTCGAAGCGCAACGACGCCGGCCGCAGGAATCCCGCGACCGCGACGACCACCACCGAGCGGCCCCGTGCCCGGAGTTCGTCGGCGAGCCGGCCCGCGAGCACGTCGGTGCCGGCGGCGGGGGCCCCGTCGATGCCAACCCGCCACCACGGGGCCGCCCCGGCCTCCCGCCCCGCCCGTTCGGCGAGCCGCTCGGCCATCCCCTGCCAGGTGATCGGTTCGAACTTGTCCACCGGCCCATTGTCAGTGCCCGCCCGTACGTTCTTCGCAAGGGATCACCGGCGTCACGGAGTCGTCGGCCCGACCACGGGAGGGGTCTGTCATGGCTCGGGAAACGACGTACCTGGAGCTCTCGCAGGACGGCGGCGGGGCGCACAAGTTCTACGAGGTGACCGTCGACGGCACCTCGGTGACCGTCCGCTACGGTCGCATCGGCGCCGACGGCCAGCTCCAGACCTCGTCGTTCCCCACGGTGGACAAGGCCCGCGCGGCCGCCGCGAAGAAGGTCGGCGAGAAGGTCCGCAAGGGCTACGCGCCTGCGATCCAGGGCGTGCGCGCCGCCCGCGCGGTGACCCGCCGCCAGGTGACCTCGGCCCCCTCGACGGCCCGCTCGGTGGCCCCGGTCCTGTGGCGGTTCCGCACCGGCTCCGCCGCGTTCGGCATCCACGTCGACGAGGACCGCTGCTGGGTCGGCAACCAGGCCGGCGACGTGTACACGGTGAGCCACACCGGTGAGGTGCTGGCCCGCTACTCGCTGCCGGACGGCGTGAAGTGCCTGGTGGCGGACGAGTTCTGGATCTACGCGGGGTGTGACGACGGCACCGTGTACGACCTGTCGTCGAAGGTGCCCTTCGGGGCGTACGGGATCGCCGCGGACGTGGACATCTACTGGCTCGACATCCACGAGGGCGTGCTGAACGTCTCGGACGCGGGCGGCGGTCTGACCGTCATCGACCACGAGGACGAGCACCAGTGGTCGCGCAGGTCCGCCGGCACCGGCGCGTGGATGGTGCGCGCCGACGAGGACGCGGTCTACCACGGCCACAGCGGCGGCGTCACCGCCTACGCGGCCGACGGCACCCGCGAGTTGTGGCACACCCGCACGCCCGGTTCGGTGCTGTTCGGCTGGCAGGAGGAGCACGCCGTCTACGCGGGCACCTCGCGCAACACCGTGCAGCGCCTGTCGAAGGCGACCGGCGCGGTGGAGGCCACGTACCCGTGCGACGCGTCGGTGTACTCGTGCGCCACCTCGCCCGACGGGCGCCACGTGTTCGCGGGTGACTCCTCGTCCTCGGTGTACTGCTTCGACGCGGACGGCCGACGGCTGTGGAAGCTCGGCACCGGCGGCGGTTCGGCGCTGTCGATGCAGTACCTGGACGAGCGGCTCTACCTGGTCACCACCGACGGTTCACTCGTGTGCGTCGACGCGAGCGAAGCGGCCATCGCGGCGGCTCAGCAGGGGTCGGTGCCGACGGTCGTGGACGTGAAGTCCGCGGCGGCGCTGCCCGTGTTCACCCCGGCGGCCTCGGCCGCGGCGGTGGCGACGGTGTCCGTGGCGGCGGTCCCGGCCGGCGGCGTGGTCGTGGAGTGCGTCCAGCAGGGCGGGCGGATGCGGGTGCGGGTCGTGTCGGACGGCTTCGAGTCCTCCTGGAAGGTGCAGTTCCCGCGCGGCATCCGGGAGCCGGGCGCGCGGTACGTGGTCGACGGTCTGCACGCCGCTTCCGGCGGCTTCTACCGGGTGCGCGGGGAGATCCGCCGCCTGGTCTGACGGTCCGGTCCCGGCGCCCGCGGTGGACGGGGGTCTCCGCGGGCGCCGGGACCGGACCGGTGCGGGCCGCGCGCCGGCCGTCCCGGCGTAGGTCCGGCCGGGGCCGGCGCCCGATCAGCGCCGGTGGCCCGGGCAGCCGCAGGGGTGCGCCCCGCGCGGCGGTGGCGCCGGGACGGCGAAGGGGGCGTCCTCGGCGAGGTCGCAGGTGACGAGCAGGACGATCGGGTCGGTGCCGATGTTGCGGCCGAGGTGGACGTGGTCGGTGCCGGCGGGCTCGACGAAGGTGTCGCCCACCCGGTGCACCTCGACGCCTCCGTCGGCCAGGATCCGGGTCAGCACCCCCGAGGTGACGACGGCCATGAGCGGCACCCGGTGGTAGTGCCATCCGGTGCAGCCGCCGGGCTCTATGACGATCTCCCGACCCATGAGGTCGGAGGGGGCCGTCTCCCCCGGCCGCCGTGCCGTCGCCTGCCGTCCGCCCATGTGCCCTCCCCCATGGGCCCACCGGACCCATCCGACTCACGGTAGGAGGACAACACGAGGTTCAGGAAGCTTTGATGAAAGGCCGACAACCTGTCCGGACAAGGTGATATAAGCATCAGCCGGCGGTATCACCACCCTATGAGCCTCGTCGTTTTCGAGTCGCGCAAGCAGATCCACTGCGCCGAGTGCAGGCAGGGCCCTCTGCGGCATCTGGTACGCGAAGCGGGCGTGCCGCGCTGCCTGGACTGCGCCGACCTCGGCCATCTCGTCTACCTGCCGCGCGGTGACGCGGCGCTCACCCGAAGGGCCCGCGAGGCCGGTTCGCTCTCCGCGGTCGTGGTGCGCCTCAACAAGCGTCGGCACCGCTACGAACGCCTGGGGCTGTTGGTCGAGGAGGCCGCGCTGGCCCACGCCGAACGCTCCTGCCTGGCGGACGCCGAGGCGCGGGCCCGCCGCCGGGAACGCGACCGGCGGCGGCGGGCCGCCGAGGACGTGCGCTTCACGGCCGCCTTCGCCGCCGAGATCCTGCGGCTGTTCCCCGGATGTCCTCCCGACCGCGCTCGGGACATCGCCGCGCACGCGTCGGTGCGCGGCAGCGGTCGGGTCGGACGTACGGCGGCCGGTCGGGCCCTCGACGAGCAGGCGGTGTCCGTGGCGGTGCGGGCGGCCGTGCGGCACCTCGACACCGAGTACGACGCCCTGCTGATGGCCGGGGTGCCCCGCTTCACGGCCCGGGCCCGGCTGGCACCGCTGATCGACGCCGTCCTCGACGGGTGGCGTGCCGCCCCGGCCCTGGAATCCGGGGCGAGGGAATCCGCGTGAAGGCCCGAACCCGGCCCGGCCAAGGTCCCGTTCGGGGTCCGGCTACGCCTGGCTCGCGCGGAAGCGGCGGTAGAGCAGGGCGCCGCCGAGGAGCAGCGCGCCGCCACCGGGCAGCAGGTAGCCGACGCCCTCGGCGCCGGTGTGGGCGAGCGCCGAGGTGTGCGGCTTCTGCCCGGCCTGCGGCTGCTCCGGCTGCTGCGGCGCCGGCGGGGTGACGGGGCGCGGGGCGACGGGCGGCAGGGTCGGCTTCGGCGGCTGGACCGGCTTGCCGCCGGTGGGGGTTTCGCCGTTGACGGAGGTGTTCCCGACGGAGGGGTTCCCGATGCCGACGACGTTCACCGAGTTCCCGCTGACGTTCACGGGGAGGTCGATGGGCAGTTGGATGCCGTTGCCGGACAGCAGTCCGGGGGAATCCTTTCCGCTTCCGACGGCCACCGCTCCCCCGCCCGCCGTGCTCCCGGCGTTCGAGGAGGCGGAGGAGGGATGCTGGGCCGGGCCCGACCCGGTATGCCCGCCGTGCCCGCCGCCCGAGGCGTTCGTACAGCGGTTGCCCGCCGCGGGGTTGAGGAGCCCCACCACGTTGACGGTGTTCCCGCAGACGTTCACCGGGGTGTTCACGGGCAGCTGCACCAGGTTCCCGGAGAGCAGCCCCGGGGATCGTTCGGCCCGCCCGCCCGCCTCCGCGTCGGCGTGCGCGAGGGCACCCACCCCCGCGACCGCCAGTCCACCGCCCGCGACCATCGCCGCGATCAAGCCATTCCGACGACTGTGACGCATCAGGATTTCCTGCCTTCCGGAAGGGTTTCGGGGACTTCGCGCCCCGTACCGGAGACAACGCCGTGAACCCGTTCGGGTTATAGAGACGGTAGGCATTTCACTCCATCGTGTACGGGGTACTTCCTACTTCATGACTGAACGACCGCTGCTCCTTCTCGACGTGGACGGTCCGCTCAACCCCTTCCGGTCCCTGTTCGCCGGGCTGCGCGGGTACACGAGCCACCGCATGCGCCCCGACGTCTGGCTCTCCTACCGCGACCCCGACTCGCGCGCCGCCCGGCGCGGCACGCGGGTGCGCCTGCACCCCCGGCACGGTGCCCGACTCCGGGCCCTGCCCTTCGAACTGGCCTGGGCGACGGCGTGGACCCACCAGGCCAACACCCTGATCGCCCCGCACATCGGGCTCCCCGAGGACCTTCCCGTCGTGGAGTGGCCGGAACTCTTCGCCCAGGACCCCGACGGGCTGTTCTGGAAGACCCGCCCCCTGCTCGACTGGGCGGCCGGACGTCCCTTCGCCTGGGTCGACGACATGATCACCCCCCGCGACCGCGCGTGGGTGGCCGCCCATCACCCCGCGCCGGCCCTGCTGTTGCGGGTGCACCCCCGACACGGTCTGCGCGAACGGGACTTCGTGACCCTGGCCGGCTGGGCGGCCGGCCTCGACACCGGCCGGGACGGCGAACCCGGGCGCGACGGCGAGCCCGGGCGGGGGCTCACGGCCTGAGGACGCCGAGGGGGTCCGGGGAGGCCGGGGCGGGCGTGGGCCACCAGTCCTCGTCCCCCGACCGGGACTCGTAGGCGTACCAGAGGCCCTCGCGGCCGAGCCGGAGCTGACGCCCGGACGCCGTCAGGCGATTGCGCTCGGGCCGGAAGGAGCCCAGGCCGGCGGCGAGGAGGATCGGACGGGCCCGGTCGAAGGGCCCCGCCGGCGGGTCCCAGGGTTCGTCGAGGACGGTGAGGGCCGCCAGGCCGCCCTGGCGCCAGGCCGCGGCCGCGCGCGCCAGCTCCGTGGTGGTGCGGCCGGTGGCGCGGGCCAGGTCACGGTAGAGGGACCGGGCGGTCCCGGTCAGGCCCGCGGTCGGGTGCGCGGACGCCAGCCGGACCGCGTCCTGCCACAGGCTCAGGCCCGCGGTCGGGTCGTCCCCCGTGGTCAGCAGGGTGAGCGCGCGGACCGCGGCGTCAGCGGCGAGCTGGTCCAGCGCGAGGGGATCGGGCGCCACCGGGTCCGCCGGACAGGCGGGCGGCAGGCCCACGGCGGCGGGCACGGCCGGCGGTGCGGGCAGCGGCGGCAGGACGGTGCGGGCGACGGCTTCACGGGCCGACACCCCGGGGAAGTCCGGCGCGGCGTCGGGCTGTTCGCGCGCGGCGTGGGCGGCGCTGCGCCGGGCCAGGTCGTCGAGCAGTTCCCGCTCGCCCCGACCGCGCAGCAGCAGGACGACGAAGGGGTCCTCGTCGAGCAGTCGGGCCGCCCGGTGGCACAGGGCGGCGGCGTGCTTGCAGGGGCCCCGGCCGGTGTCCGGGCAGGAGCAGCGCGGCGCCGGCTCGCCCACGCCCGGCAGGACGGATCCGGCGAGGGACCGCGGCACCTCGCGCTCCAGCAGCGCCCCGAGGACGGCCGGGTCCGCCGCGACCCCCTCCAGGACCTCGTCCCACTCGGCGTCGGTGAGGACGCCGAGGCTCAGCTCCGTGCGGTACGGGCGCGGCCGGCCGCCCCGTACGTACGCCACGATCCGCCCGGGGGTGATGGTGACGGCGTCGACGTGCCCCTCGGCCGCGTACGTGCGACCGCGCGCCAGGCGGGCCGGGTCGTGCGCCCGCTCCTCCAGCGCGGCCACCCACGCGCGACCCCACCAGGTCTGCGCGTCGATGCCGGGCGGCACGGTCTCGAAGGTGCGGCGGCGGTCGTCCCGGGCGGTGATCACGAGGGCCTCCGCAGCGAGACGAGGTCGGCCAGTTCGCGGTCGGTCAGCTCGGTCAACGCCGCCTCGCCGGAGCCCAGGACGGCATCGGCCAGGGCCCGCTTGGCCTCCAGCAGTTCGGCGATGCGGTCCTCGACGGTGCCCTCGGCGATGATGCGGTGCACCTGGACGGGCTGGGTCTGGCCGATGCGGTAGGCGCGGTCGGTGGCCTGTTCCTCGACGGCCGGGTTCCACCAGCGGTCGTAGTGGACGACGTGACCGGCGCGGGTGAGGTTCAGGCCCGTACCGGCGGCCTTGAGGGAGAGCAGGAACACGGGGACCTCGCCGGACTGGAAGCGGTCGACGAGTTCCTGGCGCCGGGCCACGGGGGTGCCGCCGTGCAGGAGTTGGTTGGCGATGCCGCGCGCGGTGAGGTGCTTCTCCAGGATCCGGGCCATGGTGACGTACTGCGTGAAGATCAGCACGGAGCCGTCCTCGGCCAGGATCGTGTCGAGCAGTTCGTCGAGCAGGGCGAGCTTGCCCGAACGGTGAGCGATGCGGGTCTCCTCCACCGCGCCGGCGCCCCGCGCGTACTGCGCCGGGTGGTTGCAGATCTGCTTCAGCGAGCCCAGCAACTTCATGATCATGCCGCGTCGTTCGATGCCCTCGCTGCCCTCGATCACGGCCATCGCCTCATCCACGGCCGCCTGGTAGAGCGAGACCTGTTCCCGGGTGAGGGACACCGGATGGTCGGTCTCCGTCTTCGGGGGCAGTTCGGGGGCGATACCCGGATCGGACTTCTTGCGGCGCAGCAGGAACGGCCTGACGAGCGCGGCCAGGCGGGCCACCGCGGCCTCGTTCCCACCGTCCTCCTGCTGCTGGTGCTCCACCGGGCGGGCGTGCCGGGCCCGGAAGGCGGTGAGCGGGCCCAGCAGCCCGGGCGTGGTCCAGTCGAGGAGCGCCCACAGCTCGGAGAGGTTGTTCTCGACCGGTGTGCCGGTCAGCGCGACCCGGGCCGGTGACGGGATGGTGCGCAGCGCCTTCGCGGTGGCCGAGTTCGGGTTCTTGACGTGCTGGGCCTCGTCGGCGACGACCAGGCCCCAGGCGTGCTCCGCCAGCCGGGGGGCCGCCGCCCGCATCGTCCCGTACGTGGTGAGGACGAAGCCGCCGACCCGGTCGTCGAGGTTGCGGTCGCCGCCGTGGAAGCGGCGCACGGGGGTGTCGGGGGCGAACTTCTCGATCTCGCGCTGCCAGTTGCCCAGCAGGGAGGCCGGGCAGACGACCAGCGTCGGTTCGGGGCGGGCCCGGTGCAGGTGCAGGGCGATCAGGGTGACGGTCTTGCCCAGCCCCATGTCGTCGGCCAGGCAGCCGCCCAGTCCCAACGAGGTCATCAGGTCCAACCAGGCCAGGCCCCGCAGTTGGTAGTCCCGCAGCGTCGCCCGCAGGCCGGCCGGCGCGGCGATCGTCGCCGGTTCCCCGGTGAGCCGGTCGCGCAACGCCGCCAGCGCCCCCACCGCGACGGCCGGCACCGTCTCGCCGTCGACCTCGGCCGTCCCCGTCAGTACGGTGGCCAGGGCGTCGACCGGGTCGAGCAGCCCGAGCTCGCGCTTGCGGGCCTTGCGCACCAACGCCGGGTCGACGCGCACCCACTGGTCGCGCAGCCGTACGACGGGCCGGTGGGCCTGCGCGAGCGCCTCCATCTCCCCCGGAGTGAGCCGGTCCCCGCCCAGGGCGAGCTCCCAGGAGAAGGAGAAGAGGCCGGCCGCGTCGAAGAAGGCGGTGCCGTCGGTCGCCGAACCGGGGGCGGTGGAGCGGACGACCGCCGAGGCGGAGAGCGTACGGGCCAGCTCGCGCGGCCAGTGGACCAGGACCCCGACGGCCGCCAGCCGGGTCGCGGCCACGCCCAGCAGGTCCTCCAGCTCCGGGTCCGACAGCGCCAGGGCGTCCGGGACCGGCTGGTCCAGCAGGCGCAGCAGCGGCGGCCAGGTCCGGGCGGCGCGGCGCAGCGCGAGGACGGCGTCGACCCGGGCGCGGGCCCCGAACCCGGCGGCGGCCGTCCCCGCCCACAGCGCGGCCGCGTCGGTGACGAGCATCGGGTCGGCGAGGCTGTGGACCTGGACGACGGCGGCCCCGGCGCGGCGCACGTCCTGCGGCTCGGCCTCGTCGAACAGGCGGAAGGAGGAGAGGTCGAGGCGCAGCGAGATCCCCACGCCGGTATCGGCCCCGGACGCCACCTGCGCGGCCCACTCCCTCAACCCGGGCACCCGCTGCGGCTCCCGCGCGGCGAACGGCGCCCCGGCGGCGACCGGCGCGGCCGGGGTACGGGGCAGGGCGTCGGCCACGGCGTCGAGGAAGGCCCGCACCAGGGCCTCCGGCTCCGGCAGCGTCAGCGGGCGGCGACCGCCCAGCGGGGTGGCGTACCCCTCGTACGGCAGGGCGGCGGCGACCGCGCGCAGGTAGCCGACGTCCTGCGCGTCGAGCGGGCCGGCGCGCCAGGCGTCGACCCCCTCGGGGGTGAGCCCGGGCAGCAGCCGGCCGCGCGCGACGAGGGTCAGCGCCTGGGCCGCGGCCGTGCCCCAGGCGCGGGTCGCGGGATGCGCGGCGCGGCTGCGGCCCGCCCGCGCCAGCAGCGGCAGGGCCTCGACCACGGACAGGGTCACGGCGGGCACGGTCCGGGTGCGCACGCCCGCCCCGTGCGGGCGGACCACCAGCAGCGAGCCCGCGCCCCCGGTCCCGGGTCCCTCCCCGGCTTCGGAAAGGCTCTCGGGGAAGGGGGCGCCCTCCGGACTCCAGAACGCGAACCGGCCCTCGCGGGGGACGGCGGCGGGCAGGAACACGGCGGCCCGACGCAGCAACGGATGCGGCTCCGCCTGCGGCTGCGCGGTCATGTCGTCCCCCTTCCCGGTCCCGGTCCGGGCGTGCCGCACACGGCACGCCCACTGCCGCCGAGTCTAGGCGGGCCCACTGACAACACCGCTGACCTGCGCGAACGCCGACCCGCGCGAGGCCCGCCCCAGGGCCTGTCGGCACACTCCCGCCTGCCCCGCGACGCCTGGCACGCACGCTCGGCGCACCGGGCGACGACGGGAGTTCGACGACAGGCCCGAGGTCAGCGGGCCCAGCGACCCAGCTCGCCCGCGAACCCGTACAGCGGCCGTCCCGCCGTCGGGGCCACGCGCCACGACCGTCCCCCTCCGTCGTCGAGCCGCAGGGTGCCCGATCCGCCCGGGGAGCTCCAGCGCAGGTCGAGGGACCAGTCGCAGTCGCATCCCGTGGTGGCCGCCTCCACCCGCAGGACGACGGGCTCCGCGGCCGAGACCCGCATGGGGAAGCTCGGGGCGGGCAGCGCCTCGCCGGAGTCGTTGCCCGCCACGGGGCGGGCCAGCGGCCGAGGCGCATCCAGGTTGACCGCGAAGGTCGCCGGGGTGAGCGCTCCCCCGCAGCCCTGCGACATCCCGTAGACGTTCCAGGCCGGCGGGCTGCGCCGCGCGGTCACCCGCACCTCCATCCCCTCCAGCACCACGGCTCCCTCGCCCGTCCCGTGGACGGTGGCCTCCACGATCTGGCTCCCGGCGTGCACCGCCCCCTGCGCCCGCGCCCAGGCCGGCGCGTCCGCCTCCACGGGCGGCGCGGGGACGGCCGTCGGGGCCCGCTCGGAGAGGTAGCGGTGGTCGCAGGCCCCGGCCCACACGTGCGACCGCACGGCGGCCTTGAGCGGGGCCGCCCCCTGCGCGGGCGGGGACGTCGCGGCGGGCGGGTCCGCCGGAGCGGACCCGGCCGACCCGGCCGACCCGGCCGCGGACCCGCCCGGCGCGGGGTCCGACGGCGTGCCCGTCGGCGACCCGGCGCCGCTCGGCGACGCTTCCGCCGACGCGCCGTCCGGGCCCGGGCTCGTCGCCCCCGGCCCGGACGGGGACCCTCCGGCGCTGCCCGTCGGCCCCGCCGAGGCGAGGCCCGCGGGCCCGCCGATGCCCGCCGCGCCCGTCGCGAGCCCGTCCGGCCCCCGTACGACCATCGCCACCGTGACCGCCGCGGCGGCGGCCACCGCCACCCCGGCCGCGGCCACGGCGAACGCCCGCCGTCTGCGGACGACCGGTACCGGCCCGGGCGCGACCTCCACGACGGGACCCTCCGCGAGCCCGTCCCCCGCCTCCCGCTCCTGCGACGCCTGCCGCGTGGCCGCATCCGGATCGACACCCGCATCCGGTTCCGCGCCCGCGCCGACGACGGGCCCCGGTTCCTGCTCCGGCTCGGGCTCGGGCTCCGGCTGTCGTTCCGCGATCGGAGTCCCCGCAACCGCCCGCCGCCGCGCGTCCGCCAGCAGCCAGGCCCGGTGCAGCCCGAGCGCCTCGTCGCGCGTCGCCCCGCAGGCCCGCGCGAAGCGGTCCACCGCCGCGAACTCGGCCGGCACCGCGTCCCCGTTGCAGTACCGGTGCAGCGTCGACGTACTGGTGTGCAACCGGCGCGCGAGCGTCCCGTAGCTGAGACCCGCGCGCTCCTTCAGCCCCCTCATCAGCCGTGCGAAAGCCTCCGCCTCGCCCGACCTTCCTGCCTCGCCCACTACTCCCCCGTCCCGTGTCCCCGTTCCATGGAAACGATGTTCCCCCAGGTCGGGGGCCATACGGGCGTTCCAGTGTCCCGATTCCGCCACAGCCTCTCGCCCCCTCCCGACCGGCCGGGCAATGCTGTGGACACATCGCACCTCGACCGCACCTCTCACGGGGAGACCACGTGTTCCGTCGTACCGGCACCTCCGCCCTCGCCACCGCCGCCCTCGCGGCGGCGGCCGCCCTCGTCCTCACCGCCTCGACCACCGCCACGGCCGCCACCGCGCCCGGGTTCCTGAACGGCACCGACCTCCCGCCGCACCCCTCCTCCCCCTGGTCCGCGGGCCAGGTGACCAAGGGCCTGCCGGAGACCACCCCGTTCTGCCTGGAGGGGGTGCTGCCCGCGACGGGCGGCTGGCACCGGGGTTTCCACACCGACGTCGACGCCGGCGCCGTCCAGATCTCGGTGCGCACGGCCTCCGACGCCGCCGCCGCCAAGCTGGTGACCGCCCTGGAGCGCAAGGTGGCCGCCTGCGCCGCCGACTGGCTGCGCAAGACGCCCGGCGGCACGGCCTCCTGGCAGGACTACGGGAAGCTGACCGTCGAGGAGGGCGCGCACGTCTACGGGGTCGACACCTCGATCCCGGAGTCCGAGCCGGGCGTGCACCTCTTCGGCATCGGGCGGGACGGCTCCACGGTCACGGTCGTGAACTGGGGACAGATGGGGCACCTCACCGACGCCCCGGTGTCCGCCTTCAAGCAGACCACCGTCAAGGCCGTGAACAAGCTGAACCCCTGATCCGACCGTCCGCCCGGGCCGGCCCGCCCGCCCGGCCCGTGCCGCGTGGCAGCATGGAAGCGGGGCTTCGACACGGGACGGGGCGATGCCATGCGCACCGGAAGCGAGCCGGTGACCGCCCGCAGTCCGCTGCGGCTGCGGTTCTGGCTGAGTCTGTGGGGGATGATCTGGGCCGCCGCCGGCGCGGCCGTGTTCTCGGTCGTCGGCCGGGTCGGCTGGGCGGCGGCCTGCGCGGCGCTCGTCGTGCTGACGGCCGTGGACCTGGTCGTCGTCCTCCGGCACATCCATCAGGGCCCGCACTACCAACCGGGCCGTGACGTGCCCCCGTACGATCCCCCGCGCACGCGCTGAACCCGGCCGCGCGGGGCCCCCGCGTCCCGGGCCCCCGCGCGGCCTCGGCGTGCTACGCGTCGAAGCCCGCGGCGGCCACGTACTCGGGCTGCGGGTCGAGGGCGGCGGCGAGGCGGAAGTGCCGGCGGGCCCGCTCCTCGCGCCCGGAACGCTGGTGGGTGCGGGCGAGCGCGAAGTGGGCGAAGGCGTTGTCCGGCTCCCGCTCCAGGACGAGCTCGAATTCGAGCTCGGCGGCCCGCAGCTGCGCGGACGCGAAGAAGGCCCGGGCGCGCAACAGCCGGGCGGCGGTGTTCTCGGGGTGGGCGGCTATGACGGAGTCGAGCAGCCGGACGGCGCCTCTCGGGTCGCGGGCCGCGAGGAGCTGCTCGGCGGCCCGGTAGTCGATGACGTGGGTCTCCGGGCTGGCGGCGCCCGGCGAAGGAGGCCGCGGGTCGCGGGAGGGTCGCTCGGGCGGTGGGGGCGTGGTGTCGGACACAGTGCTTTCCTTCCCTCTACGCCCGCCTTCAACGCCGGAGGCGCCACCACCTGTTCCGAGGGGCCCGGGGCCGCCCGGGCGCCTCGGCGCCCGGGACCACACCGAACCGGCTCAGGCCGGCTTCGCCGCCGCGGCCGCCGCCGCCCGTTCGACGAGGTCCCGCCACACCGCGCGCACCTGCGGCTCCAGCGCCTCCAGGGGCCCGTCGTTGTCGATCACGAGCGTGGCCACCGCCAGCCGCTGTTCGCGGGTGGCCTGCGCGGCCATGCGGGAGCGGGCCTCGTCCTCGGTCATCCCGCGCAGCGCGGTGAGCCGGGCCAGCTGCGTCGCGGGGGCCGCGTCGACGACCACGACGAGGTCGTACAGCGGCGCGAGCCCGTTCTCGGTGAGCAGCGGTACGTCGTGCACGACGATCGCGTCGGCGCCGGCGGCGGCCTCCAGTTCCGCGGAGCGGGCTCCGACGAGCGGGTGCACGATCGCGTTGAGCGTCCGCAGCTTCTCCGGGTCGGTGAAGACCACGGCTCCGAGCGCGGGCCGGTCGAGTCGTCCGTCGGCGGTCAGGACCGCTTCCCCGAAGGCCTCCACCACGGCCGCGAGACCGGGCGTGCCCGGTTCCACGACCTCGCGCGCGATCCGGTCGGCGTCCACGACGACCGCCCCGTACCCCGCCAGCAGCCGCGAGACCTCGCTCTTGCCGGCACCGATTCCGCCTGTCAGGCCCACTTTCAACATGGTGAGCACCCTAGGGCCCGGGGCGCGGACGCGCCGGCCCCGGGTACCGACTCCGGGTACCGGCCCCTACGGCCTACGCCTCGCCCTCGCGCTCCGCGAGGAAGCGCTCGAACTCGCGCCCGATCTCGTCCGCCGAGGGGATCTCGGCGGGTTCGGCGATCATGTTGCCGCGGGTCTCGGCGCCGGCGGCGGCGTCGTACTGGTGCTCCAGTCCTTGGACGAGGCTGACCAGCTCCTCGTCGCCCTCGCGGATCTGCCGGTCGATCTCGGTCTGCGTGCGGTGGGCCTCCGTGCGCAGGGCGTGCGCCACCGCCGGCAGGACCAGCCCGGTCGCGGCCGTGATGGCCTCCAGCGCGGTCAGCGCGGCGTCCGGGTACGGGGAGCGGGCGACGTAGTGCGGGACGTGCGCCGCGACGCCGAGCACGTCGTGCCCGGACTGGCCGAGGCGGAACTCGACGAGCGATTCGGCGCTGCCGGGGACCTGGGCCTCGTCGAAGGGGCTGCGGTGTCCGGGCATCAGGTCGGTGCGGTTGCCGTGCGGGGTGATGCCGACGGGCCGGGTGTGGGGCACGCCCATGGGGATGCCGTGGAAGTTGACCGAGAGCCGTACGCCGAGCCGCTCGACGATCTGGCGGACGGCGAGGGCGAAGCGCTCCCACTCGACGTCGGGCTCGGGGCCGGACAGCAGCAGGAAGGGGGCGCCGGTGGCGTCCTGGACGAGGCGGACCTCCAGGCGGGGCTCCTCGAAGTCCGCCCAGTGGTCGCGCTGGAAGGTCAGGAGCGGTCGCCGGGCGCGGTAGTCCACGAGCCGGTCGGCGTCGAAGCGGGCCACCACCTGGTGCGGCAGGGTGTCGAGGAGTCGCTCGACGATCTGCTCGCCGGTCTCGCCGGCGTCGATGTAGCCCTCGAAGTGGTAGAGCATGACCAACCCGGCCGAGTCCTGGGCCAGCGCCAGGTCGGCCACCGCCAGGCCCTTGGCGTCCCATTCGTACAGACCCTGTGGATCAAGCACCGTCACCACTCCTCCCTCGCCGCGTGTTCTCTGCACAGAACGTCCAAGGCGGGCCCGCCATTCCCCAGTTGGCCGGTTTCGTGTGAACACGCCGTGACGCGGGGCCGGCGGTGGGACGCCGCGGCGCCCGCCCGAGCCCCGGGGATTCCTTCGGCAGGCCTCCGGGAAACGCGGCGAGGCCCGCCCCCCGAAGGGGACGGGCCTCGTCGTCGGACTCAGTTCAACTCACGCCGTGACGTGGAGTCGATGCCGTGCGCTGCGATCAGCTCTGGCCGCCGGCCAGCTTCTCGCGGAGCGCGGCGAGGGCCTCGTCGGACGCCAGGGCGCCGGAGGTCTCGTCCGCACCCTCGGAGGAGTAGGAACCACCCGAGATGCCCGCACCGGCGTTGCCACCGGCGGCCGGGGCGGCAGCGCCCTCGGCAGCGGCGGCCTCGTCGGCCTCGCGGCTCTTGATGACCTGCGCCTGGTGCTGCTCGAAGCGGACCTGCGCCTCGGCGTACTGGCGCTCCCACGTCTCGCGCTGGGTCTCGTAGCCCTCGAGCCAGTCGTTGGTCTCGGGGTCGAAGCCCTCGGGGTAGATGTAGTTGCCCTGGTCGTCGTAGGACGCGGCCATGCCGTACAGGGTCGGGTCGAACTCGACCGACGCCGGGTCGGCACCGAAGGACTCGTTGGCCTGCTTGAGGGACAGCGAGATCCGGCGACGCTCGAGGTCGATGTCGATGACCTTGACGAAGATCTCGTCGTTGACCTGGACGACCTGCTCCGGGATCTCCACGTGGCGCTCGGCCAGCTCGGAGATGTGGACCAGACCCTCGATGCCCTCGTCCACGCGGACGAACGCACCGAACGGAACCAGCTTGGTGACCTTACCCGGGACGACCTGGCCGATCTGGTGGGTCCGGGCGAACTGCTGCCACGGGTCCTCCTGCGTCGCCTTCAGCGACAGGGAGACGCGCTCGCGGTCCATGTCCACGTCGAGGACCTCGACGGTGACTTCCTGACCGACCTCGACGACCTCGGACGGGTGGTCGATGTGCTTCCAGGACAGCTCGGAGACGTGCACGAGACCGTCGACGCCGCCCAGGTCCACGAAGGCACCGAAGTTGACGATCGAGGAAACGACGCCGGAGCGGACCTGACCCTTCTGCAGGGTGGTGAGGAACGTCTGGCGAACCTCGGACTGGGTCTGCTCGAGCCAGGCACGGCGGGACAGGACCACGTTGTTGCGGTTCTTGTCCAGCTCGATGATCTTCGCCTCGAGCTCCTTGCCCACGTAGGGCTGGAGGTCGCGGACGCGGCGCATCTCGACGAGAGAGGCCGGGAGGAAGCCGCGGAGGCCGATGTCGAGGATGAGACCACCCTTGACGACCTCGATGACGGTACCGGTGACGATGCCGTCTTCTTCCTTGATCTTCTCGATCGTGCCCCAGGCACGCTCGTACTGAGCGCGCTTCTTGGACAGGATCAGGCGGCCTTCCTTGTCCTCCTTCTGGAGGACCAGGGCCTCGATCTCGTCGCCGACCTTGACGACCTCGTTCGGGTCGACGTCGTGCTTGATCGAGAGCTCGCGGCTCGGGATCACGCCTTCCGTCTTGTAACCGATGTCGAGCAGGACCTCGTCCCGGTCGACCTTCACGATGACGCCGTCGACGATGTCGCCGTCGTTGAAGTACTTGATCGTCTCGTCGATCGCGGCCAGGAAGGCTTCCGCGTTACCGATGTCGTTGACCGCTACCTGCGGAGGGGTGGTGGCGGTGGTCTCGGTGCTGCTCGTCATGTGGGAAAGGGCTCCGGTTACGGACAGAAAGTCGTAGGTACTGCTACGCCGGGAGCCCTTATCGGCATCTGCCGAAGAAGCCGGACAGCCAAAGAAGCCCGAATCCCCGAAGGGGGAGGGGCCTCGAAAACCGAGGGGACATCAACAGATGCAAGCGCAGCCTGCTAGGTCTGAGGAGCACAGGCTCGCAGCGCAACTTGTAGCATACGGGGGCAGCCGGACAGGGTCAATGCGCGAACGCCCACAGCGCGGGCAGATGACCGCATAACCGGCACAATTCGTGGGCGGGGACGCCGTGATGGGCCGTCCACATCCGCCACACATCCCTTTCGCGACGCATCCGCAGACTACGACGACGGGCCCCATGAACCAAGAGGACCACTCCCCCGAAGACGCCTACGGGGCCGGCGACGGCGCCGAGGACGACGCCGAGGCCACCCGGCGGGAAGCCGGGGAGGCGGAGAGCAGCCGCGCGAGCCGGGGCTGGTGGGACCGCAACGCCGACGAGTACCAGAGCGAGCACGGCGCCTTCCTCGGCGACGACCGCTTCGTCTGGGGCCCCGAGGGCCTCGACGAGGCCGACGCCGGCCTCCTGGGCCCGGCGGACTCCCTCGCGGGCAAGGACGTCCTGGAGATCGGCGCCGGCGCCGCCCAGTGCTCCCGCTGGCTCGCCGCGCGCGGCGCCCGCCCCGTCGCCCTGGACCTCTCCCACCGCCAGCTCCAGCACGCCCTGCGCATCGGCGGGGACGTCCCCCTGGTGGAGGCCGACGCCGGCCGGCTGCCCTTCCGCGACGCCTCCTTCGACCTCGCCTGCTCCGCCTACGGCGCGGTCCCCTTCGTCTCCGACCCGGTCAACGTCATGCGCGAGGTCCACCGCGTCCTGCGCCCCGGCGGCCGCTGGGTCTTCTCGGTCACCCACCCGATCCGCTGGGCCTTCCCCGACGAGGCGGGCCCCGAGGGCCTGTCCGTCTCCGCCTCCTACTTCGACCGGACGCCCTACGTCGAACAGGACGAGCGGGGCCGCGCCGTCTACGTCGAGCACCACCGCACCGTCGGCGACCGGGTCCGCGACGTGGTCGCCGGCGGCTTCCGCCTGGTGGACCTCGTCGAGCCGGAGTGGCCCGCCTGGAACGACCAGGAGTGGGGCGGCTGGTCCCCGCTGCGCGGCAACCTGATCCCCGGGACCGCGATCTTCGTCTGCGAGCGCGACTGACGTGATCCGCACCGCCGCCCTCGACTCCCTGCCCGTACGGGAGGTGCTGCCCGCGCTCACCGCGGCCCTGGACGCCCGCGGCGCGGCCGTGCTGTGCGCTCCGCCCGGCACCGGAAAGACCACGCTGGTGCCGCTGGTGCTGGCGGGGCTGGTGGGGGGTGGGGTGCGGCGCAGGGTGGTCGTGGCCGAGCCCCGGCGGATCGCCGCCCGGGCGGCGGCGCGCCGGATGGCCTGGCTGCTGGGCGAGGCCGTGGGCGGCTCGGTCGGCTTCACCGTGCGCGGCGAGCGGGTGGCGGGCCCCGACACGGTCGTGGAGGTGGTCACCACCGGCGTCCTGCTCCAGCGCCTCCAGCGCGACCAGGAACTGGCCGGCGTGGACGTGGTGGTCCTGGACGAGTGCCACGAGCGGCACCTCGACGCCGACACCGCCGCCGCCTTCCTCCTGGACGTGCGCGGGACCCTGCGCCCGGAGCTGCGCCTGGTGGCGGCCTCGGCGACGACGGACGCGGCCGGCTGGGCCCGGCTGCTGGGCGGCGCGGACGGGGACGCCCCGGTGGTGGAGGCGGCCGGGGTGGCCCACCCGGTGGAGACGGTGTGGGCGCCGCCGCCGCGGCCGGTGCGGCCGCCGCACGGTACGCGGGTGGACCCGGCGCAGCTGGCGCACGTGGCGTCGGTGGTGCGCAGGGCGCTCGCGGAGCGTTCGGGGGACGTGCTGTGCTTCCTGCCGGGCGTGGGCGAGCTGGCGAAGGTCGCCGGGCTGCTGGGCGGGGTGGACGCGCGGGTGCTCCAGGTGCACGGGCGGGCGCCGGCCGAGGTGCAGGAGGAGGCGCTGACGGCCTCGGCGCGGCGGCGGGTGATCCTGGCGACGGCGGTCGCGGAGTCCAGCCTGACCGTGCCGGGGGTGCGGGTGGTCGTGGACGCCGGGCTGGCCCGCGAGCCCCGGGTGGACCACGCCCGTGGGCTGGGGGCCCTGGCGACCGTACGGGCGTCCCGCGCGGCGGGCCGCCAGCGCGCCGGCCGGGCCGGGCGGGAGGCGCCCGGGACGGTGTACCGCTGCTGGGACCGGGCGGAGGACGGGCGGCTGCCGGCCTTCCCCCCGCCGGAGATCCGGGTCGCGGACCTGGCCCGGTTCGCGCTGGAGGCGGCCTGCTGGGGCGATCCGGACGCGTCGGGGCTGGCGCTGCCGGATCCGCCGCCGGCCGGGGCCATGGCCGCGGCCCGGGAGGTGCTCCTCGCGGTGGGGGCGGTGGACCCCGCCGGGCGGCCCACCGCGCGCGGGCGCCGGATGGTCCGCATGGGGGTGCACCCCCGGCTGGCGCGGGCGCTGCTGGACGGGGCGGAGGCGCTCGGCGCGCGGCGGGCCGCGGAGGTGGTGGCCCTGCTGAGCGAGGAGCCCCCGCGCGGTCACGGGGACGACCTGGCGGGTGCCTGGCGCGCGGCGCGCGCCGGCGGGGACGCGTACGCCGCCCGCTGGCGGGCCGAGGCGCGCCGGCTGGAGCGGGCCGTGGGCTCGGGTGCGGGCGCGGAGCGGGCCTCAGCCGTGGGCGCGGAGCGGGGTCGGGGCGGCTCGGGCGGCCGGGCGGGCGACGACGCCGCGGCGGGTCTGGTGGCCGCGCTCGCCTTCCCGGAGCGGGTGGCGCGGGCGCGGGGCGCGGGGACGTTCCTGATGGCCTCGGGGACCGGGGCCGAGGCGGACGGCGGGTCGGTGCTGCGGGAGGCGCCCTGGCTGGCGGTGGCCGTGGCCGACCGGCCTCCGCACGCGGCGTCGGCGCGGGTGCGGCTGGCCGCGCCGATCGACGCGGAGACCGCGCGGGAGGCGGCGGCGCACCTGCTGTCCTCGGGCGAGGAGGTGCGGTGGGAGGACGGTGACCTGGTCGCCCGTCGCGTCGAGCGGCTCGGGGCGATCGAGCTCGTCGCGCGCCCGCTGCGGGATCCCGATCCGGCGGCGGTGCGGGCCGCCCTGCTGGACGGGCTGCGGGCCGAGGGTCCGGAGCTGCTGCGTTGGTCGCCCGAGGCGCGGGCGTTGCGGGCCCGGCTCGCCTTCCTGCACCGGACCCTGGGCGGGGCCTGGCCGGACGTGGCGGACGACGGGGCGCTGCTGGAGCGGGCCGACGAGTGGTTGGAGCCCGAGCTGTCGCGGGCCCGCCGCCGGGCCGACCTGGCCCGGATCGACGCCGGGCAGGCCCTGAACCGGCTGTTGCCGTGGGCCACCGGCGAGGCGGGGCGGCTGGACGAGCTGGCGCCGGAGCGGATCGAGGTGCCCAGCGGTTCGCGGATCCGCGTCGACTACGGGGACGGCGACGGGCAGCCCGTGCTCGCGGTGAAGCTCCAGGAGCTGTTCGGGCTGGCCGAGACGCCGAGGGTGGCGGGGGTGCCGGTCCTGGTGCACCTGCTGTCGCCCGCCGGCAGGCCCGCCGCGGTCACGGCCGACCTGGCGTCGTTCTGGCAGGGCGGCTACCGGGCCGTGCGGGCCGAGCTGCGCGGGCGCTACCCGAAGCACCCGTGGCCCGAGGACCCGTCGACGGCGGAGCCGACCCGGCACACCAACGCCCGGCTCAGGCGCTGAGGCCCTCCCCCTCGCGGGGCCGGTCGGCCGGTGCGCGCCGGCCGCGCGCCTCCAGCCACAGGGCGAGGGCCAGCAGGGCGAGCCCGGTGAGGGCGGAGCCGGCGGGGGCGTAGGTGTGCAGGGCGAGGACCTTCGTACGGTTGGCGGAGACCAGCTCGAAGGTGTGGTCGGCGTAGTCGGGCCGCATCTTGACGTGTCCGGCGAAGGCGGTGAGCCGGCCGTCGGGGCCGGCCGCCGCGATGCCGCCGCGCATCTCCTGCCGGATCTCCTGCTCGGCGTTGACGGGCGCGCCCGTCACCGGGTCGACCCAGAACATCGCCTTGACCGTGTACCAGAGGCTGGTTCCGGTGCTCTGCTCGATCGTCGCGGGGTCGATGCCCTCGATGGGCATCTTCTTCGGCATGGGGACCTTGGTCCAGGGGACGGTCTGCTCGAAGTAGTAGACCTCCATGCCCCGGTAGGTGCGCGGGCCGACGTAGTGGATCGGCGAGGAGGTGCGCGTCTGCGCGTCGAAGTAGAGGTAGTCGCGGGGTTCGGTGAAGAAGGGCCACTTGAACTCGATGCCCTCGCGCTTGACGGGGTCCCCGTCGACCATCTCGCCGGTGGCGTGCACCGGTTCCTGCGTGTGGGCGTCGAAGATGTAGCGCTCGGGGATCCGGGAGACCATCTTGCCGTCGGGCCCGATGATGTACGACAGCGTGTCCCAGACGACGACGTCCTTCCCGGCGTCGGCCTCGATCTCCTCGGAGGCCTCCACGTTGCCCTTGAGGGTCTGGACGATGGTGACCTTGTCCACCTTCTTCGGCTGCATGCCGCCCGCGTAGTCGAGGAGGGTGGCGTCCTCGGCCTCCAGGACCATCTCCTGGTACTGGCCGGGCGGGATCTTCGCCAGCCGGGGGTACGCGTACCAGCGCAGCAGCGGTGCGAGGGCCGCGCAGAACACGGCGAGGGCCAGCAGGACGAGGCTCGCTCTGCGTCTCATGCCGGGCCTCCTCTACTTTCCGGGCGCGGGGGGCGCGGTGGTGAGCAGGGGCCTGGGCGAGGTCTTGCCCTCCGGGACCCCGGCGGCGGTCGCGGCGAGGACGAGGGCCAGCGCGGCGGCCAGCCCGATGGCGGCGGCGACGAGTGCGCGCATGCCGGGCCTCCGGAATCTGATGGGACGTCAGGGCGGGGGCACCGTAGCAACGCGGGGGCGAGATGAGAACCGTTCGGTACGCCGCCGCCCCGTGCCGGAGTGACGGGGCGGCGGGGCGACGGGGCGGCGGGGCGGGTGTCCGCGGGATCAGGGCCCGGGCGTGGGGGTGGGGCTCGCGGTCGCCCGGGGGGAGGCGCTCGCCTTGGGCGAGGCGGTCGGGGTGGCCGTCGGGGTGGGGCCGGGGTTCGGGCTGCCGGAGGGCCCGGTCCGCGTGGGCGTCGGCGTGGGGGTCGGCGTGGGCGTGGGCGTGGGGGTCGGCGTGGGGGTCGGCGTGGGCGTGGGGGTCGGCGTCGGCTTGGGCGTCGGCGTGGGTGTGGGCGTCGGCGTGGGTGTGGGCGTCGGCGTCGGCGTCGGCGTCGGCGTCGGGGTGGGCTTCGGCGTCGGGGTGGGCTTCGGCGTCGGGCTCGGCGTGGGCCGCGGCTTCGGCTCCGTCGGCTTCGGGTCCGCGGGTCCGGGGTCCGTGGGCCTCGGGCCCGCCGGAGCGCCGGCGCCCGGACCGGAGCCGGCCGCGTCCGGGACCTCGTGCGCGCCCCGGAGGTAGTACGCGAACCAGGACCGCACGGTGCGCAGGTACTCCCCGGACCGGTTGTAGGAGAGCACCGCCCGGTCCAGGTCCGCCCCCACCCGCAGGTCGCGCCCGCCCGCGCACAGGTAGCGTCCGGCGGCCAGCGCCGCGTCGTGGATGTTGTTCGGGTCGCGCCGGCCGTCGCCGTCCGCGTCCTGCCCCCACGCCGCCCAGGTGGACGGGATGAACTGCATCGGCCCGACGGCCCGGTCGTGACGGGCGTCGCCGTCGAAGGCGCCGCCGTCGGTGTCGGAGATGTAGGCGAAGCCGTTGCCGTCGAGGACCGGCCCCAGGATGGGGCGCAGCGTCCGGCCGGCGGCGTCGACCCGGCCGCCGTTCGCCTGCCCGGACTCCACCTTGCCGATCGCGGCGAGCAGCTGCCAACGCAGCCCGCATCCGGGGTCGTTCTCCCCCACCCGCTGCTCGGCACGCCGGTACGCGGCGAGGACGCTCGCCGGGATCCCCTGCGCGCCCGCCGCCTCCGGGGCGACGACCGGGACCACGACCTGCGGCGCCGGCGCAACGGGCGGGGCGGCGGCAGAAGGGGCGGTCGGGTCCGGCGCCCCACCCTCCGGCAGCAGCACGGCCGGCGGCTCCGGGCTGATCAGGGGCGGCAGTTCGGTGAAGTAGGCCGAGTCCCCGCCCGGCGCCCCGGCCGCGTCGGCGACGGGCCGCACGCGGTCCCCGTCGGCCTGCGCGCGGGCCTCGCGGCCCTGGGCGCCGGGCCCCTGGGAGGCCGTCATCGCGGCGGCGACCAGTGCCGAGACCAACGCGGTGGCCGCGCCCCGGCGCAGGCCGCGTACGGATATTCGTGTCGTCATGAGCGGACCCCTCCCCTGGACGTCCGCGTGACCCTACGACAACTCCCTGCACAGGGCACGCACCGTGCGGGCTTGTTCACCGGATCCCCACGTACGTGCGCGGCTCACGCATACTGTGGCGACGCAAGGAATCGAGGTCGGCCCGCATGCCGTTCACACTCAGCCACGCCGCCGCCGTCCTTCCGGCCATCGGCCGCGACGGGCGGGCGCGGGGCGCGTTGGTGGCCTCGGCGCTGGTCTTCGGGTCGTTCGCGCCGGACACCGTCTTCTTCGCCGACGCCGTCGTCCCCGGCTTCATGGAGTACGGCACCTTCACGCACTCCCTGCCGGGCGTGCTCACCGTCGACGCCGTCCTGACCGCCGTGCTCGCCCTGTGCTGGCTGCTGTCGCGCGAGCCGCTCGTGGCGCTGCTGCCGCGGGCCTGGCGGGGGCGGGTGCACGCCTTCGTGCGGGGTGAGCCCTGGCACGGGCGCGGGCCGCTCGCGCTCGCGCTGTGGTTCTACGCCTCGGCGGTGGCCGGGTCCCTCACCCACGTGGTCTGGGACAGCTTCACGCACGGCGACCGGTGGGGCACCGACGCGCTGCCCGCCCTGGAGGAGACCTTCGCCCTCGGCCTGCCCCTCTACACCTTCCTCCAGTACGGCACTTCGGCCCTCGCCGCCTGCGCCGTGGGCTGGTTCACGGTGACCGGCCTGCGCAGGCTGCCGGCGACTGCCGCCCCGGCGTCCGTACCGGTGCTCGGCCGCGCGGAGTCGTGGGGCGGACTGCTGCTCGTCCTGGCCTGCGCGGGGGTCGGGATCACCCTGCGGGTGATCCGCTTCTTCACCTTCCACGACCGGATCCGCAGCCCCCTCGACATCATCCCGACCGTCTGCTTCGGCGCCGGCGCCGGCCTCGCCGTCGGACTCCTGCTGTACGCGGCCCTCGTACGGCTGCGCCACCGCCCCGGCGGCGCGCCCACGGGCACCGGGGAGCCCCGCACGCGTACGCCCGTCCCCGCCGGGCGGGAACGGGCGTAGGGGCGGGCGGGCCGGCCCGGGAGCGGGCCGGCCGCCACCGTCAGTGCGCGGCGGACTCCCAGTCCGGGCCGACGCCCACCGACACGTCCAGCGGGGCCCGCAGCTCGACGGCGGCCCCCATCTCGCGCCTCACCAGTTCCTCGACGCGCTCGCGCTCGCCGGGGGCGATCTCCAGCACGATTTCGTCGTGCACCTGGAGCAGCATCCGCGAGCGCAGTCCGCCTTCGGCCAGGGCCTTGTCCACGCGCAGCATGGCGACCTTGACGATGTCGGCGGCGGTGCCCTGGATCGGGGCGTTGAGCGCCATCCGCTCGGCGGCCTCGCGGCGCTGCCGGTTGTCGCTGTTGAGGTCGGGCAGGTAGCGGCGGCGGCCGAAGACCGTCGCCGTGTAACCGGTGGCACGGGCCTCGTCGACGACCCGCTGGAGGTAGTCGCGGACCCCGCCGAACCGTTCGAAGAAGGTGTCCATCAGGCCGCGGGCCTCGGCGGGCTCGATGTTCAGCTGCTGGGCCAGACCGAACGCGGACAGCCCGTACGCCAGACCGTAGGACATGGCCTTGATCTTGCGGCGCATCTCGGCGTCGACCTCGGACCGCTCCACGCCGAACACCTGGGAGGCGACGGTGGTGTGCAGGTCCTCGCCGGAGGCGAACGCCTCGATCAGGCCCTCGTCCTCGGAGAGGTGGGCCATGACGCGCAGCTCGATCTGGCTGTAGTCGGCGGTCATGAGGGACTCGTAGCCCTCGCCGACGACGAACCCGCGGCGGATGGCGCGGCCCTCGTCGGTGCGCACCGGCACGTTCTGCAGGTTCGGGTCGGTGGAGGACAGTCGGCCCGTCGCGGCGACGATCTGGCTGAAGCTGGTGTGCACCCGGCCGTCGGGGGCGACGGACTTGACCAGGCCCTCGACAGTGACGCGGAGCTTGGCCTGCTCCCGGTGGCGCAGCATGATGACCGGGAGTTCGTGGTCGGTCTGCGTGGCCAGCCAGGCCAGCGCGTCGGCGTCCGTGGTGTAACCGGTCTTCGTCTTCTTCGTCTTGGGCAGGTCCAGCTCCCCGAAGAAGACCTCCTGGAGCTGCTTGGGCGAGCCGAGGTTGAACTCGTGGCCGACGGCGGCGTGCGCCTCCTTCACGGCCTGCTGCACGGCGCCCGCGAACTGCTGCTCCATGCCTTCGAGGTGGTCGCGGTCGGCGGCGATGCCCGCCCGCTCCAGCCGCGCCAGCAGTTCCGAGGTGGGCAGTTCCATCCCGTGGAGCAGTTCCACGGCGCCCACCTCGGGCAGTCGGGCGGTGAAGGCGTCGCCCAGGTCGAGGACCGCGCGGGCCTGTGCCATCAGGGCGTCGGCCTCGGCGGTCTCGTCGGCCCCGAAGGCCAGCTGGCCGTCGGCGGCCGGCGGGGCCAGCTCCCGGTGCAGGTACTCGTTGGACAGCACGTCCAGCGCGAAGGACCGCCGGCCGGGCTTGACCAGGTAGGCGGCGAGGGCGGTGTCCATGGTGACGCCGGCGAGGGTCCAGCCGTGCTCGGGGAAGACCCGCATCAGGTTCTTGGCGTTGTGCACGACCTTGGGGCGCTCCGCGTCGGCGGCCCAGGCGGCGAAGGCCCGCTCGTCGGCCTCGTCCAGCCCGGTGGGCTCGAACCAGGCGGCGGCGCCGTCGGCGGACGCGAGCGCGATCTCGGCGACGTTGCCCTGGCCCAGGGCCCAGCTGTCGACGGTGGACACGCCGAGGGGGGCGTGCGCGTGCTCGCGCAGCCAGGGCGCGAGCTCACCCGCGCCGAGCACCGAGCCGTCGATCTCGACGCCGGCCGCCGGGGCGGGCGCCTCCTCCTCGGCCGAGCCCGGGTCCACGGCCAGGAGCCGCTCGCGCAGGGAGGCGTTGCGGATCTCCAGCACGTCCAGCACACCGGTGACGGCGGACCGGTCGTAGGGCAGTCGGGTCAGGTCGGCGGGGGTCTTGGGCAGCTCGACGTCCTTGACCATCTCGGTCAGGACCCGGTTGAGCTTGACGGCCTCCAGGTGGTCCCGGAAGTTCTGCCCGGCCTTGCCCTTGACCTCCTCGGCGCGCTCCACCAGTTCCTTGAACGAACCGAACTGGGTGATCCACTTGGCGGCGGTCTTCTCGCCGACGCCCGGGATGCCCGGCAGGTTGTCGGACGGGTCGCCGCGCAGCGCCGCGAAGTCCGGGTACTGCTGCGGGGTGAGCCCGTACTTCTCCTCGACCTTCTCCGGCGTGAAGCGGGTCAGCTCGGAGACGCCCTTGGTCGGGTAGAGCACGGTGGTGTGCTCGGAGACCAGTTGGAAGGAGTCCCGGTCGCCGGTGACGATGAGCACGTCGAAGCCGAGGGCCTCGGCCTGCGTCGCGAGCGTCGCGATCACGTCGTCGGCCTCGAAGCCGTCGACCGCGAACCGCGGCACCTTCATCGCGTCGAGGAGCTCGCCGATCAGCTCGACCTGCCCCTTGAACTCGTCGGGGGTCTTGGAACGGTTCGCCTTGTACTCGGGGAACTCCGTCGAGCGCCACGTCTTGCGCGACACGTCGAACGCCACCGCGAAGTGCGTGGGCGCCTCGTCGCGCAGCGTGTTCGCCAGCATCGACGCGAAGCCGTAGATGGCGTTGGTCGGCTGGCCCGTCGCGGTCGTGAAGTTCTCCGCGGGCAGCGCGAAGAACGCCCGGTACGCCAGGGAGTGCCCGTCCATGAGCATCAGGCGGGGGCGGTCCGCCGCGGTCGTCTGGTCGGTCTGCTTCGATGCTGTCTCTGCCACGCTCCCGATCCTAGGCGCCCGCACCGACAATTCCGGCGCCGTCGAACCCGCCGCTACCGCCGACGCCCCGCGGACCCGCCGCGGGCCCGGCTCCGGCCCGCCGCGAAGCCGCCGCCGGACCGCCGCCGGCCCCCGCGCCCCTCCCGCACGCCCTCCCGCCCGCTCGCCCGCGCACCCCGCGCGCCCACCTCCCGCCACCAGGGGCGCGTCCGCCCCACCGGCCGCCCCCGGCGCACCCTGCCCGGACGCCGGGGAGCCCCGGACCGCCCTCCCGCGTTCCCGACCTCCGTGAAAGGATCGAAGGATGCGGCAGCACGTGCTGCCTCCGTACGTACGCTCGAAGGGGAGCGCCATGGCGACGAAGCCGCCCGTAGGTGATCCGGTGCAGGACGCTCCGCAGGTCACCCCGCCGAAGCACGCGGCCGCGGGCCTCCCGGCGATCGGCCACACCCTGAAGATCGCGCAGGCGCAGATGGGCCTGGCCCGCACCGCCCGCACCCTCCTCAAGGTCAACCAGAAGGACGGCTTCGACTGCCCCGGCTGCGCCTGGCCCGAGGGCGACGAGCGGCACGCGGCGGAATTCTGCGAGAACGGCGCCAAGGCCGTCGCCGAGGAGGCGACGCTGCGCCGCGTCACCCCCGCCTTCTTCGCCGCGCACCCCTTGGCCGACCTCGCCGAGCGCTCCGGCTACTGGCTCGGCCAGCAGGGCCGCATCACCGAGCCCCTCTACCTCCCCGAGGGCGGCGACCGCTACGAGGCGATCGGCTGGGACCGCGCCTTCGAGGTGATCGCCGAGGAGCTGCGCGCCCTCGACTCCCCCGACGAGGCCCTCTTCTACACCTCGGGCCGCACGAGCAACGAGGCCGCGTTCCTCTTCCAACTGTTCGCCCGCGAGTTCGGCACGAACAACCTGCCCGACTGCTCCAACATGTGCCACGAGTCCTCCGGCTCGGCCCTCGGCGAGACCATCGGCATCGGCAAGGGCAGCGTCTCCCTGGAGGACCTGCACCAGGCCGAACTGATCATCGTCGCCGGCCAGAACCCGGGCACCAACCACCCCCGCATGCTCTCCGCCCTGGAGAAGGCCAAGGAGTCCGGCGCCCGGATCATCTCGGTCAACCCGCTGCCCGAGGCCGGCATGGAGCGGTTCAAGAACCCGCAGACCCCCCTCGGCATGCTGCGCGGCACCGCCCTGAACGACCTCTTCCTCCAGATCCGCATCGGCGGCGACCAGGCCCTCTTCCGCCTCCTCAACAAGCTCGTCATAGAGACGGACGGCGCCACCGACGAGGCCTTCATCCGCGAGCACACCCACGGCTACGAGGACCTCGTCGCCGCCGCCCGGGACACCGACTGGGACGAGACCATCGAGGCCACCGGCCTGACCCGGCACGAGATCGAGGCCGCGCTCGCCATGGTCCTCGCCTCGAAGCGCACCATCGTCTGCTGGGCCATGGGCCTGACCCAGCACAAGCACTCCGTCGCCACCATCCGCGAGGTCGTCAACCTCCTCCTGCTGCGCGGCGACATCGGCCGCCCCGGCTCCGGCGTCTGCCCCGTCCGCGGCCACTCCAACGTCCAGGGCGACCGCACCATGGGGATCTTCGAACGCCCCGCGCCCGCCTTCCTCGACGCCCTCGACAAGGAGTTCGGCATCACCTCGCCGCGCGGCCACGGCTACGACGTGGTCCGCTCCATCGAGGCCCTGCGCGACGGCCGCGCCAAGGTCCTCTTCGCCATGGGCGGCAACTTCGTCGGCGCCACCCCCGACACCACCGTCACCGAGGCCGCGATCCGCCGCGCCCGCCTCACCGTGCACGTCTCCACCAAGCTCAACCGCTCCCACGCGGTCACCGGCCGGCGCGCCCTGATCCTTCCCACCCTGGGCCGCACCGACAAGGACGTACAGGCCTCCGGCCGGCAGTTCGTCACCGTCGAGGACTCCATGGGCATGGTCCACGCCTCCCGCGGCAACCTCGCCCCCGCCTCCCCGCACCTGCTCTCCGAACCCGCGATCGTCGCCCGCATGGCCCGCGCCGTGCTCGGCGAGGCCTCCGCGACCCCGTGGGAGGAGTTCGAGAAGGACTACGCCGCCATCCGCGACCGGATCTCCCGCGTGGTCCCCGGCTTCGAGGACTTCAACGCCCGCGCGGCCCGCCCCGAGGGGTTCCGCCTGCCCCACGCCCCGCGCGACGAGCGGCGCTTCCCGACCCGGACCGGCAAGGCCAACTTCACCGCCGCCCCCGTCGAATACCCGCGGGTGCCCGCCGGCCGGCTGCTCCTGCAGACCCTGCGCAGCCACGACCAGTACAACACCACGATCTACGGCCTCGACGACCGCTACCGGGGCATCACCGGCGGCCGCCGCGTCGTCATGGTCAACCCCGAGGACGCGGCCGAGCTCGGCCTGGCCGACGGCTCCTACACCGACCTCGTCGGCGAGTGGAAGGACGGCGTGGAGCGGCGTGCCCCGGGCTTCCGCGTCGTGCACTACCCCACCGCGCGCGGCTGCGCCGCCGCCTACTACCCGGAGACCAACGTGCTCGTGCCGCTGGACTCCACCGCCGACGTCAGCAACACCCCCGCGAGCAAGTCCGTCGTCGTCCGCTTCGAACCGGCCTGATAGAACGACCCCAGGACAAGATGGTTAACGAACGTTGACGAACGGAGCCGGCCCATGGGCGAGCGCCACGCTGTGAAGTTCCCGCAGGAAGTCCTCGACGAGTACACGGCCCTGGGCATCGACCTGCCCGCGCTGTTCTCGGCGGGCGACCTCGGCGAGCGGATGGAGATCCGCATCCTGGAGGCCTCCGCCGAGCGGATCGTCGGCACCATGCCGGTCAAGGGCAACACCCAGCCCTACGGTCTGCTGCACGGCGGCGCCTCCGCCGTCCTGGCCGAAACCCTCGGGTCGGTCGGCGCCATGATGCACGGCGGCATCGGCAAGGTGGCCGTCGGCGTCGACCTCAACTGCACCCACCACCGGGGCGCCCGCACCGGCATCGTGACCGGGGTGGCCACCCCGGTCCACCGGGGCCGTTCCACCACCACCTACGAGATCGTGATCTCCGACGACCAGGACCGGCGCGTGTGCACCGCCCGCCTGACCTGCCTGTTGCGCGAGGTGGACCCGGCCGCCGCCGGCGCGGCGGTGGCCTCGCAGAGCCCCTCCGCCTGATCCCCGCACCCCTCGGGAAACCCCGTACGGCGCCCCACGGGCCCGGTCCCGCGCCACCACGGCGCGGGACCGGGCCCGCGCCGCACCCACGCCCGCGCCGCGCCCCACCGGACCCCCGCCGCACCGCACCGGAGCACACCGGCCCCCGACCGCCCGGAATCCGCCAGTCCTCCCGGAACCGGCCCGCGACGGTTGTGTCACCGAAGGTGACCGCCTACCGTCCACCCATGGGGACCAAGCCACCCACCTCGGTCCGGTACCGCCGCGCGACCCTGCTCGCGGCGCTCGCCCTCGCCGGCTGCTCCCCACCCGAAGCAGCCGCCCCACCTGCCCCGACGACCTCGGCGGCCTCTCCCTCCTCCCCGGCGCAGATCTGCACGAGCCTCGTGTCCTACTGGGCCAAGGAGACGCTCAAGGGCAGCAAGTGGTCCGGTCTGGACTGGGAACAGAAGGGCCTGTCCAACGATCAGTACGCGATCCACGAGGAAGCCGTGGCCGCGGGCCGGGCGGAGGAGCGAACTGCCGGTCAGGACAGGGCACTTGAGCTGATCGACCGCCTCGTGGCCCAACGCTGCGCGGAGCGGAACGGCGCCACGTGGAGCTCGGAGAACTGGAAACCGCCGACGTGACGCGGGTCACCGGAATCCCGAGCGCGCTGTCCGCCTTCCGGGCACACCCCCCGCACGGACGAACCGCAGGTCGGCGACGTCGCGCGCAGCAGGCGACGAGCGACCGCCCCACGACCCGCCCCGCCCATTGGTCACGCAGCGTAGCGCCCACGCCGTACTGAATCCCCCCTTTCCCCCCACGGAATGCGACCCCCCGGATTCTTTCGGATACTCCCAGCCACATTCGACCGAAATTGATCAGAGACAGGAGCATGAGGCCCTCAAGCCCCTTAGAGGAACAGGGAATTCTCACGATGTGGTCATTCACAGGAGTCGAATAACGCCCGATCTGTCCGCACTCCCGCCACACATTCTTGCCCTTGGCATAACAAGAGCGTCACATCCTCCTTTCCCGGCTCCCCGCATTCGGCAACTCGGCCCTAGAGTCACGGCCAGTCACCGCGCCGCATGGCGCGACTCAGCACGGCCGTGGACCTCCCAGTGCGGCCCGGCGACCCAACGGCACCTCGACAGAGGCAGCCGCGCCAGGGAAAGGAAGAATCGTGCGACACCGTTCTTTGCTCGTTCTCACCACCGTGATCACCACGGGAGCACTGACCCTCACTGCCTGCGGTTCGCGCGATGAAGGCGGTTCCAAGGACAACTCGGGCGGCAAGAAGACCGTCGTCGTCATCGGCGTCGACGCCCCGCTCACCGGCTCGCTCTCCGCGCTCGGCCAGGGCATCAAGAACTCGGTCGACCTCGCGGCCAAGACCGCCAACAAGAAGAACGAGGTCCCCGGGATCGAGTTCCAGGTCGAGGCCCTCGACGACCAGGCCGTCCCCGCCTCCGGTCAGGCCAACGCCACCAAGCTCGTCGGCAACAAGGACGTCCTCGGCGTCGTCGGCCCGCTGAACTCCGGCGTCGCCCAGCAGATGCAGGGCGTCTTCGCCTCGGCGAACCTGGCGCAGGTCTCCCCCGCCAACACCAACCCGGCGCTCAGCCAGGGCGACAACTGGGGCAAGGGCGAGTACAAGCGCCCCTTCAAGACCTACTTCCGCACCGCCGCCACCGACGTGGTCCAGGGCAAGTTCGCCGCCCAGTACCTCTTCAAGGACGCCGGCAAGAAGAAGGTCTTCGTCGTCGACGACAAGCAGACCTACGGCGCCGGCCTCGCCGCGATCTTCTCCGACGAGTTCAAGAAGCTCGGCGGCGAGGTCGTCGGCACCGACCACGTCACCGTGAAGGAGACCGACTTCTCCTCCACCGCCGACAAGGTCAAGTCCTCCGGCGCCGACTCCGTCTACTTCGGCGGCCAGTACCCCGAGGGCGGCCTCCTCGCCGACCAGATCAAGAAGACCGGCGCCCAGATCCCGCTCATGGGCGGCGACGGCATCCAGGACCCGGCCTTCATCTCCGCCTCCGGCGAGGCCAACGAGGGCGACCTCTCGACCTCCATCGGCTACCCGGTCGAGAAGCTCCCCACCGCCAAGACCTTCATCGCCGACTACCAGGCCGGCGGCTACAAGGACCCGTACGCGGCCTACGGCGGCTACTCCTACGACGCCGGCTGGGCCGTCATCCAGGCCGTCAAGGCCGTCGTCTCCGCCAACGGCGGCAAGCTCCCCACCGACGCCCGCGCCAAGGTCGTCGAGGCCCTCGGCAAGGTCTCCTTCGAAGGCGTGACCGGCAAGGTCGCCTTCGACGAGAACGGCGACACCACCAACAAGCAGCTCACGGTCTACAAGGTCGAGGGCGGCAAGTGGATCGACGTCAAGAGCGACACGTTCAACCAGTAATCCCCTAGCACCACCCCGCACCACCCGCCACACCAGACCCACACCACCGCGCGAGGGCGCAAACAGCGCCCTCGCGCGGAGTCTTATCCGACACGCTCATCGGAGGCCCTGCGGTGCACGAACTGCCGCAACAGCTGGCCAACGGCCTGGCCCTCGGTGCCCTTTATGGCCTCATCGCCATCGGGTACACCATGGTCTACGGCATCGTCCAGCTCATCAACTTCGCCCACGGCGAGATCTTCATGATCGGCGGATTCGGGGCGCTCACCGCCTACGCCGCCCTCCCGACCGGCACCTCCCTGCTGATCGCGATACCCATCATGATCATCGGAGGTGCCCTCACCTCCGTCCTCGTCGCCACGGCAGCCGAACGCTTCGCGTACCGTCCCCTGCGCAGCGCTCCCCGGCTCGCACCCCTCATCACCGCAATCGGCCTCTCGATCGCGCTGCAGCAGCTCGTCTGGCAGTTCTACCCGGACGCCAAGAAGGCCGTCAGCTTCCCCGAGTTCAAGGGCGAGGCCTTCAAGCTCACCGACAGCCTCTCCATCCAGCGAGCCGACGCCTTCGTCCTCGTCCTGGCCCCGCTCTGCATGCTCGCCCTCGGCGTCTTCGTCTCCAAGAGCCGCAGCGGCCGCGCCATGCAGGCCACCGCCCAGGACCCCGACACCGCCAAGCTCATGGGCATCAACACCGACCGCATCATCGTCATGGCCTTCGCCATCGGTGCCGCGTTCGCCGCCGTCGCCGCCGTCGCCTACGGCCTCGACAAGGGCCAGATCAACTTCGAGATGGGCTTCATCCTCGGCCTCAAGGCATTCACCGCGGCCGTCCTCGGCGGCATCGGCAACATCTACGGAGCCATGGTCGGCGGCGTCGTCCTCGGCCTCGCCGAGGCCCTCTCGATCGCCTACATCGAAGAGATCCCCGGCATGCAGCAGCTCGGCGGTGGAGCCTGGTCCAACGTCTGGGCGTTCGTACTCCTCATCGTCGTCCTCCTCGTGCGGCCCCAAGGCCTGCTCGGCGAGCGCGTCGCGGATCGGGCGTGAGAACCATGACCAACACCACCCCCCAGACCGCCGCGGTCAAGCAGGCATCCCCCTCCGTCCTGCTCTACACCGTCATCGCCGGCAGCCTGCTGACCATCGTCAGCACCTTCCTCGCCTGGACCTGGACCGCCGAATTCCCCGGCGACCTCACCTACTACGGCGACCCGGCCCCCATCCAGCTCCTCAGCCTCGTCGGCGCCCTCCTCACCGCCGCCCACGCGCTCTCCGCGCTCGGCGTCAAGGGCCTGCGCTGGCTGACCCCCACCGGCGCCCGCAAGCCCGTGTGGATCCTCTCCCTCGGCACCCTCGCCGGCACCTGGTTCACCGTCATCGCCATCGCGGTCGTCCTCGGCGGGTTCGCCCACCTGGAACCCGGCGCCTACGTCGCCCTCGTCGGCTCGCTCGTCCCGGCCCTCGCCGCGTACAAGCTCCCCGACGACAGCCGCAAGGCCGCCCCCGCCGGAAAGCTGCCCTCCTGGGCCGAGATCCTCGTCATCGCCGCGTCCTTCGCCGCCGGCCTGTACGTGATCACCTTCGGCATCGACACCGATGACAAGGAGCCGCAGCTCTTCGTCACCTACCTGATCATCGTCGGCTTCGCGGCCTTCGCCCTGCTCAAGTCCGGCCTCTTCGACCGACTCGGCAGCCTCACCGCGAAGTACCGCCAGGTCACCCTCATCTCCACCGCCGCCGCGGCCATCGCCTTCCCCTTCATCCAGCAGAGCGGCGACACCTACACCCTCATCGCGGTCAACATCCTGATCTTCGCGACCGTCGCCCTCGGCCTCAACGTCGTCGTCGGCCTCGCCGGCCTCCTCGACCTCGGCTACGTCGCCTTCCTCGGCGTCGGCGCCTACGCCGCGGCCCTGGTCTCCGGAAGCACCGCATCCGCCTTCGGCATCCACCTCCCCTTCTGGGCGGCGGTCATCGTCGGAGCCCTCGCCTCGCTCATCTTCGGCGTGGTCATCGGAGCCCCGACCCTGCGCCTGCGCGGCGACTACCTCGCCATCGTGACCCTCGGCTTCGGAGAGATCTTCCGCATCGCCATGGGCAACCTCGACGGCACCTCCGGCCCCGACATCACCAACGGCCCCAACGGCATCCCCAACATCCCCCACCTCGAACTCTTCGGGTGGAACTTCGGGGAATCCCACGACGTCGGCGGCATCGTCCTCGGCGCCTACGCCAACTACTACTTCCTGATGCTGCTCGTCATGGCACTGGTCGTCGTGGTCTTCGCCCGAGCCGGCAGCAGCCGCATCGGACGCGCCTGGGTCGCCATCCGCGAGGACGAGACCGCCGCCGAGGCCATGGGCATCAACGGCTTCAAGGTCAAGCTCATCGCCTTCGCCCTCGGCGCCACCCTCGCCGGCCTCGCCGGCACCGTCCAGGCCCACGTCAACAGCACGGTCGTCCCCGAGAACTACGTCTTCGCCGGGCCCGTCCCGCCGAACTCCGCGTTCCTCCTCGCCGCCGTCATCCTCGGCGGCATGGGCACCATCCGCGGCCCCATCCTCGGCGCCGCACTCCTCTTCCTGATCCCCGCGAAGCTGGCCTTCCTCCAGGACTACCAGCTCCTCGCGTTCGGCATCGCCCTCATCCTGCTCATGCGCTTCCGCCCCGAGGGCCTCATCGCCAACAAGCGGGCGCAGCTCGAGTTCCACGACGACACCGCTGACCAGGCCCCCAAGGACCTGGCCACCGCCAAGGCGGGGGCGTGAACAACATGACCACCACAGACACCACCACCAAGGCCACCGTCCTCGAAGCCAGCGGCGTCACCATGCGCTTCGGCGGCCTCACCGCCGTCAAGAACGTGGACCTCAAGGTCAACGCGGGCGAGATCGTCGGCCTCATCGGCCCCAACGGCGCCGGCAAGACCACCTTCTTCAACTGCCTCACCGGGCTGTACATCCCCACCGAGGGAACCGTCAGCTACAAGGGCACCGTCCTGCCTCCCAAGCCCCACCGCGTCACCGAGGCAGGCGTCGCCCGCACCTTCCAGAACATCCGGCTCTTCCACAACATGACCGTGCTGGAGAACGTCCTCGTCGGACGCCACACCCGCACCAAGGAAGGCCTCTGGTCCGCCCTCCTGCGCGGCCCCGGCTTCAAGAAGGCCGAAGCCGCCAGCGAAGCGCGCGCCATGGAACTCCTCGAGTTCATCGGCCTCCAGCACAAGGCCGAGCACCTCGCGAAGAACCTCCCCTACGGCGAACAGCGCAAGCTCGAAATCGCCCGCGCCCTCGCCAGCGACCCCGGCCTCATCCTCCTCGACGAGCCGACCGCCGGCATGAACCCGCAGGAAACCCGCGCCGCCGAGGAACTCATCTTCGCGATCCGCGACATGGGCATCGCCGTCCTCGTCATCGAGCACGACATGCGCTTCATCTTCAACCTGTGCGACCGCGTCGCCTGCCTCGTCCAGGGCGAGAAGCTCATCGAGGGCACCGCCGCGGAGGTCCAGGGCGACGAGCGCGTCATCGCCGCCTACCTCGGCACCCCCTTCGAAGGCGCCCCCGGCGCCGAGGAGGCCGCCGAGGTCGAAGCCGCCGAGGCCCACGCCGAAGCCGACGCGAACGCGGAAGCGGAAGCCGACGCCGACGCCGACGCCACCCCCGCACCGGACTCCGACGCGGACAGCACCACCGGCACCACCGGCACCACCAGCACCACGGAAGGAGAGGCCAAGTGACCGCACTGCTCAAGGTCGAAGACCTCAAGGTCGCCTACGGCAAGATCGAAGCCGTCAAGGGCATCTCCTTCGAAGTCAACGAAGGCGAGATCGTCTGCCTCGTCGGCACCAACGGCGCCGGCAAGACCACCACCCTGCGCACCCTCTCCGGGCTCCTCAAGCCCACCGCGGGCAGCATCACCTTCGACGGTCAGCCCCTGGCCGGCATCCCCGCCCACAAGATCGTCTCCATGAAGCTGGCCCACTCCCCCGAGGGACGCCACATCTTCCCCCGGCTGACGATCGCCGAGAACCTCCAGCTCGGCGCCTTCCTCCGCAGCGACAAGGAAGGCATCGAGAAGGACATCCAGCGTGCCTACGACCTCTTCCCCATCCTGGGAGAGCGCCGCAAGCAGGCCGCCGGCACCCTCTCGGGCGGCGAACAGCAGATGCTCGCCATGGGCCGCGCCCTGATGTGCCAGCCCAAGCTGCTCATGCTGGACGAGCCCTCCATGGGCCTCTCCCCGCTGATGATGCAGAAGATCATGTCGACGATCACCGAACTCAAGTCGACCGGCATGACCATCCTGCTCGTCGAGCAGAACGCCCAGGCCGCCCTCTCCCTCGCCGACCAGGCGCACGTCATGGAGATCGGCAAGATCGTGCTCTCCGGCACCGGCCAGGAACTCCTCCACAACGAGGACGTCCGCAAGGCCTACCTCGGCGAGGACTGACCCACCCGCACCACACGAAAGGGCCCGTCTCCCCTCGGGGGGAGACGGGCCCTTTCGCACGCCGTCCGACTACTGGCCCTTGGCCGCGTTCTTCTTCTCCTCGGCGTCCTCGATGACCGCCTCGGCGACCTGCTGCATCGACATGCGCCGGTCCATCGACGTCTTCTGGATCCACCGGAACGCCGCCGGCTCCGTCAGCCCGTACTGCGTCTGGAGGATGCTCTTCGCCCGGTCGACCAGCTTGCGCGTCTCCAGCCGCAGCGAGAGGTCCGCGACCTCCTTCTCCAACGCCCGCAGCTCCGCGAACCGCGACACCGCCATCTCGATGGCCGGCACCACGTCGCTCTTGCTGAACGGCTTCACGAGGTACGCCATGGCCCCCGCGTCACGGGCCCGCTCGACGAGGTCGCGCTGCGAGAAGGCGGTCAGCATCAGCACGGGCGCGATGGACTCCTCCGCGATCTTCTCCGCGGCGGAGATCCCGTCCAGGACGGGCATCTTCACGTCGAGGATCACCAGATCGGGCCGGTGCTCGCGCGCGAGCTCCACGGCCGTCTGCCCGTCCCCGGCCTCCCCGACGACGGAGTACCCCTCCTCTTCGAGCATCTCCTTGAGGTCGAGACGGATGAGCGCCTCGTCCTCGGCGATGACGACCCGCGTCGTCAGCGGCGGAACGTGCGACTGGTCGGCGTCGGGCGTGGGCGTCGACTCGTGCTCGGCGGTCACGGATGGCTCCTCGATACGGGGCATTACTGCTCCCCCGAGCCTACCTAGCTACGGTAAGGTGGTGGCACACAGGGCTCCCCTGAGCCTTCGTTTCGTAGGCCCCAGTACTCCAACTGGTCAGAGAGGCCGCTCTCAAACAGCGGACAGTGTGGGTTCGAATCCCACCTGGGGCACTTTGCTTGGATTCCATGGTCACGCGATTACCGCGTGGCCATCACTCTTTCCAGTGACGCTCCACCCAAATGCACCACACGCGAAATTTCCACACCTCAGCGTCGACCGCATGTACGACATGGCCACGCGCGTTCGCGTTCTGGAATTACTCGACGGCGGGCGGAGCATGAACTCCGTCAGCAAGGAGACCGGGATATCCCGGGCCGCCATCCGTGCCTGGCGGGTGCGGGTGGAGCCGCTGCCCCGGCTCAACCAGGTCGCGCCGTGCGGGGTGCCCGACGACAAGGGCGCCTACGCGTACCTCCTGGGCCTCTATCTCGGCGACGGGTGCATCAGCCCGCACCCCCGGGGCGGGCATCATCTCCGGATCGTCTGTGCGGACGCCTGGCCCGGGCTCATCGAGCAGTGCCGAGCCGCGATCAAGGCCGTCCGGCCCCAGGACAGTGTCCATCTCCTGCGGAAGCAGGGCTGCGTCGCCGTCACCGGTTACGGGCGGCACTGGACGTGTCTGTTCCCGCAGCACGGACCCGGCAAGAAGCACGACCGGCGGATCGCCCTTGAGGCATGGCAGCGGGAGATCGTCGACACGCACCCGTGGGAGTTCCTACGGGGCCTGATCCACTCCGACGGGTGCCGGATCACCAACTGGACCGTGCGGAACGGGAAGCGCTACGAGTACCCCCGCTACTTCTTCACCAACAGGTCCGAGGACATCCGCCGGCTGTGCACCGACACGCTCACCGAGGTCGGCGTCGCATGGACCCTCCAGGCGCGGAGCGGGAACGCCTTCAACGTCTCCGTCGCCCGTAAGGCGTCCGTGGCCCTCATGGACGCGCACATCGGGCCGAAGTACTGACTACGGGAGGTCGCCGGAGCCGCCGAGGTTGGCGACCATGCGGCGCAGGACGTCGATGGTGGCGGCGTATTCGGCGGGGTCGATGCCGGCCCGCACGCGGGCGTGGATCTTGGCGATGCGGGCGCGGGAACGCGCTCGGGCGGCTTCGCCGGCGGGGGTGAGGGTCAGGGTGCCGTCGGTTTCGGTGGTCCAGCCGCGGTCGGCGTGGTCGTCGTGGACGGCGTCGAAGTCGGTGTCCTGGTCGTCGTAGGGGGCGAGCTTCGCGGTGAGGGCGGTGCGGGTCCAGGTGCCGGGGCCGGCGGCGACGTGGTTGAGGATCCACCAGTGTGGCTGGGTGAGTTGTTCCTCGCCGAGGGCGGCGCGGATGGCGCCGATGGAGAGCTTGGCGGTCTCGCGGCTCCAGTAGCCGATGGGCTGGGCGGCGAGGCGGTCCTGGGAGTACGTCGTGGTCGTCGTCATGGGCGTGACGGTAGGACCTGAACTTTGATTGAGGTCAAGACCGCGTCGGGCGGGTTCGGCCCGACGCGGGGGCGGGGGGCGGGTCAGCGGACGGGGTCGCCGATGTGGTGGATGCGGACGAGGTTGGTCTTGCCGCTGACGCCGGGGGGTGAGCCGGCGGTGATGACGACGATGTCGCCGGGGACGCAGCGGCCGATGCGCAGGAGTTCTTCCTCGACCTGGCCGACCATGGCGTCGGTGGAGTCGACGTGGGGGCCGAGGAAGGTTTCGACGCCCCAGGTGAGGTTGAGTTGGGAGCGGGTGGCGGGGTCGGGGGTGAAGGCGAGGAGGGGGATGGGCGAGCGGTAGCGGGAGAGTCGGCGGACGGTGTCGCCGCTCTGGGTGAAGGCGACGAGGAACTTGGCGCCGAGGAAGTCGCCCATTTCGGCGGCGGCCCGCGCGACGGCTCCGCCCTGGGTGCGGGGCTTGTTGCGTTCGGTGAGCGGGGGCAGGCCCTTGGCGAGGATGTCCTCTTCGGCGGCTTCGACGATGCGGGCCATGGTGCGGACGGTTTCGACGGGGTATTTGCCGACGCTGGTCTCGCCGCTGAGCATGACGGCGTCGGTGCCGTCGATGACGGCGTTGGCGACGTCGGAGGCTTCGGCGCGGGTGGGGCGGGAGTTCTCGATCATCGAGTCGAGCATTTGGGTGGCGACGATGACGGGTTTGGCGTTGCGCTTGGCGAGTTTGATGGCGCGCTTTTGGACGATGGGGACTTGTTCGAGGGGCATTTCGACGCCGAGGTCGCCGCGGGCGACCATGATGCCGTCGAAGGCGGCGACGATGTCGTCGATGTTGTCGACGGCCTGGGGTTTTTCGATCTTGGCGATGACGGGGAGGCGGCGGCCTTCCTCGTCCATGACGCGGTGGACGTCCTCGATGTCGCGGCCGGTGCGGACGAAGGAGAGGGCGATGACGTCGGCGCCGGTGCGCAGGGCCCAGCGGAGGTCTTCGATGTCCTTGTCGGAGAGGGCGGGGACGGAGACGGCGACGCCGGGGAGGTTGAGTCCCTTGTGGTCGGAGACCATGCCGCCTTCGATGACGCGGGTGTGGACGCGGGGGCCGTCGACGGCGGTGACTTCGAGGGTGACGCGGCCGTCGTCGACGAGGATGCGTTCGCCGGTGGTGACGTCGGTGGCGAGGCCGGGGTAGGTGGTGCCGCAGGTGTGGCGGTCGCCCTGGTGGGGTTCGGTGGTGATGGTGAACTCGTCGCCGCGTTCAAGGAGTACGGGGCCTTCGTGGAAGCGGCCGAGTCGGATCTTCGGGCCTTGAAGGTCTGCGAGGATGCCGACGCTGCGGCCGGTCTCGTCGGATGCCTTGCGTACGCGCTGGTAGCGCTCCTCGTGTTCGGCGTAGGTGCCGTGGCTGAGGTTGAATCGGGCGATGTCCATTCCGGCTTCGACCAGTGCTTTGATCTGGTCGTATGAGTCGGTGGCGGGGCCCAGGGTACATACGATTTTTGCTCGGCGCATGGGGCGAGGGTATGCCCCTACCAGACAGTAGGAAATTGGTTCCCGGTGTCCACTCAACAACCTTTATGCGAAAGGTTGTTGACATATGTTGAATGTGCGTGGGGGTGCTCCGATGAGCACCCCCGGGGCGGGTGGTTCAGAGCCGGGGCGGGGTCATCGTGAAGCGGGCGTTGACCTGGGCGTGGACGGTCTGTCGTTGGGGTTCGAGGTCGAGGGGCGGGGCGCCGGCTTCCTCGGTGTCGCCGTAGGCCATCGCGCGGAACGTTCCGGCGGGGGCGGACATGGCGACGGGGGCGGCGTTCTCCGCCCCGAGGTCGGCGAGTTCGACGAGGGCGGCGAGGTCGGCGCCGAGGGCCCCGGCGTATTCGCGGGCGCGTTGGACGGCTTCGAGGACGGCTTGGCGGCGGGCTTCGCCGTGGGCGGGCGAGGTGGGGCGCAGGGCCCACCAGGGGCCGTCGACCTGGGTGAGTTCGAGGTCGGCGAGGCGGGTGGTGAGTTCTCCGAGGGTGGTGAAGTCGGCGATCTCGGCGGTGAGGTGGACGCGGCCGTGGTAGGCGCGGACGCGTTCGCCGCGGCCGTGGCGGGTGAGTTCGGGGGTGATGGAGAAGGTGCCGGTTTCGAGTTTTTCGACGGGGTCTCCGTAGCTCTTGACGAGGTCGAGGACGGCGTTGTTGCGGCGGGTGAGGTCTTCGAGGGCGGTGCGGCGGTCGGTGCCGCGTGCGGTGACGGTGATGCCGATGCGGGCGATCTCGGGGTCGACTTCGATGTGGGCTTCGCCGCGGACGGCGACGCGGGGCACTTCGGGGGTTCCGTAGGGCTGGTGCGTGGTGTCCTGGGTCATGGTTTCACTCTCGCACTGTCGTCCGTTCGGGTGTGGTCATCGGATCGAAACCTGACGGGGGTGTTGCGCCTTGTTACTGGTGGGTCAGAATCTACGCGCGTTGTTCACGCTTCGTAACACGCCTCACTACACGCCTCACAAGGGGAGATGGCATGGCGTTCGACCGTAGGACTTTCATGGGGGCTTCGGCCGCGACGGGTGCGGCCGTGGCGCTGGCGGGGGCCACGAGCACCCCGGCGGCGGCGCACGGGGGGCCGCGTACGTACGCGTTCACCGTGATGGGGACGACCGATCTGCACGGGAACGTCTTCAACTGGGACTACTTCACGGACAAGGAGTTCGACGACAAGGCGCACAACGACGTGGGTCTGGCGAAGATCTCGACGCTGGTGAACCAGGTGCGGGCGGAGAAGGGGCGGCGCAACACGCTGCTGATCGATGCCGGTGACACCATTCAGGGCACGCAGTTGTCGTACTACTACGCGAAGGTGGATCCGATCACGGCGCGGCGTGGTCCGGTTCATCCGATGGCGCAGGCGATGAACGCGATCGGGTACGACGCGGCGGCGCTGGGGAACCACGAGTTCAACTACGGGATCCCGGTGCTGCGCAAGTTCGAGGAGCAGTGTGATTTCCCGCTGCTGGGGGCGAACGCGTTGGACGCGAAGACGTTGCGGCCGGCGTTCGCGCCGTACAGCATGCACCGGCTGCGCACGCCGCACGGTCGGGACGTGAAGGTGGCGGTGCTGGGTCTGACGAATCCGGGGATCGCGCTGTGGGACAAGGCGAACGTGCAGGGGAAGATGACGTTCCCGGGGTTGGAGGAGCAGGCGGCGAAGTACGTGCCGCGGCTTCGTTCGATGGGCGCGGACGTGGTGATCGTGTCGGCGCACTCGGGTTCGAGCGGTACGTCCTCGTACGGTGACCAGTTGCCGCACGTCGAGAACGCGGCGGCGTTGGTGGCCGAGCAGGTGCCGGGGATCGACGCGATCCTGGTGGGGCACGCGCACACGGAGATCCCGGAGTACCGGGTGAAGAACAAGGCGACGGGCAAGGACGTGGTCCTGTCGGAGCCGTTGAAGTGGGGTCAGCGGTTGACGCTGTTCGACTTCGAGCTGTCGTGGGAGCGGGGCCGCTGGTCGGTGGCGAAGGTCGCGGCGCGGGTGGTGAACTCGAACACGGTGGCCGAGGACCCGAAGATCACGCGGCTGCTGTCGGACGAGCACCGCAAGGTGGTGGCGTACGTGAACCAGGTGATCGGTACGTCGACGCAGGCGATGTCCTCGGCGGAGGGTCCGGTGAAGGACGTGCCGATCATCGATCTGATCAACCACGTGCAGGCGGAGACGGTGAAGGCGGCTCTGGCGGGTACGGAGTGGGCGGCGCTGCCGGTGTTGTCGCAGGCGTCGTGTTTCTCGCGGACGGCGGCGATACCGGCGGGGAAGGTGACGATCCGGGACGCGGCGGGGTTGTACCCGTTCGAGAACACGCTGGAGGCGCGGCTGCTGACGGGTGCGCAGCTGAAGGACTACCTGGAGTACTCGGCGCGGTACTACGTGCGTACGGCGGCGGGTGAGGTGGTGGATCCGGCGAAGCTGACGAATTCCGAGGGCGTGCCGGACTACAACTACGACGCGGTGTACGGGCTGACGTACGACGTGGACATCGCGCGACCGGTGGGTTCGCGGATCGTGGGGTTGTCCTTCGGGGGGAAGGCGGTGGAGCCGGAGGCCCGGTTCGTGTTCGCGGTGAACAACTACCGGGCTTCGGGCGGGGGCAACTTCCCGCACGTTCCGCAGGCGCGGCAGTTGTGGGCGGATTCGGACGAGATCCGCAACACGATCATCCAGTGGGTGAAGGCGGCGGGGACGGTGGATCCGGCGCGGTTCGCCTCGGTGGACTGGCGGCTGACGCGGGACGGGGTGCCGGTCTTCTAGGGGCCGGTCCTCGGAGGGCCGGTGGTCGCGGGGTCGGTGGTCGCCTGGCCGGTGGTCGCGGGGTCGGGGTGCGCGGTGGCGGGCCCCGGCCCCGCGTCGGTTCGGGGGCCGGCGGGTCAGGCGCCGGCGGGTCGGTGGACGAAGCCGGTGAGGGGGGCGAGGACCTTCCAGTCGAGGGTTTCGTAGAGGGCCCGTCCTTGGAGGGTGGCGCCGAGGATGCCGGTGGTGGCGCCCTGGTCGAGGGCGGCGCGGGTGAGGGTGGCCATCACGACGGTACCGAGGCCGCGGCGTTGGTGGTTCTCCTCGGTGATGATCTGGTCGAAGACGCAGGCGCCGGCGGCGAGGCCGACCTGGCCGCGGGCGGCGGGTCGTCCGTCGGCGGCCAGGAGGCGCACGGTGACGAGGTCGGGGCCGGCCTCGATCGTGGCGGTGTATCCGTCGGGTGTGCGTACGGGGGACGGGCGCAGGTCGACGGCCATCAGGAAGCCGGGTTCGGTGGGTTGCCAGTGGGGCGGGAACCACGGTCGCATGCGGTCCGGGGCGAGGAAGCCCTTGATCCAGGTGGCGGGTTCGGTGGTGGCGTCGATGAGGGCGCGGGCGGTGTCGGGGGCGGCGTCGAGGAGGACGTGACGGACGGTCTGGGTCGGCAGTCCGACCCGGACGGTCAGGCCCCACGGTGTGTCGACCGGTTCGGGTGTGCTCCGTGAGGCGCTCCATCCGTGGACCCACGAGCGTGCGATCTCCCACATGCGGACACCCCTCCGAGCGGTGACGGTAATGACCCCTGTCCGATGTCGGATGTTACACAGTCGACAGCCCTAGGGGTGTTCGACGAGGGGCAGGAGTTCGACGGCGGGGTGGGGGCGGGTGTGTTCGCGCTGTTCGAGGCCGAAGGTGGTGAAGGCGGTGCGGAGGGGTTGGGGGTAGGGCTCCTTGCCGGTGAGGGTGTTGAGGATGGCGGCGCTGCGCCAGGCGGCGAGGCCGAGGTCGGGGGCGCCGATGCCGTGGGTGTGGCGTTCGCCGTTCTGGACGAAGACGGTTCCGGTGACGGAGGGGTCGAGGACCATCCGGTAGCGGTCGTCGATGCGGGGGCGGCCGGAGGAGTCCTTGCGGATGTAGGGGTCGAGGCCCGCGAGGAGGCTGGTGAGGGGGCGTTCGCGGTAGCCGGTGGCGAGGACGACGGCGTCGGTGGTGAGGCGGGATCGGGTGCCCTGTTGGGCGTGTTCGAGGTGGAGCTCGATCTTGGTGGTGGCCACGCGGCCGGCGGTGCGGACGGTGACTCCGGGGGTGAGGACGGCGTCGGGCCAGCCGCCGTCGAGGGTGCGGCGGTAGAGCTCCTCGTGGATGGCGGCGAGGGTGGCGGTGTCGATGCCCTTGTGGAGTTGCCACTGGGTGGGGACGAGGCGGTCGCGGACGGGCTCGGGGAGGGCGTGGAAGTAGCGGGTGTAGTCGGGGGTGAAGTGTTCGAGGCCGAGCTTGGAGTACTCCATGGGGGCGAAGGCGGGGGTGCGGGCGAGCCAGCTGAGGCCTTCGCGGCCGGTGGGGCGGGCGCGCAGGAGGTCGAGGAAGACCTCGGCGCCCGATTGTCCGGAGCCGATGACGGTGACGTGGTCGGCGGCGAGGACGCGTTGGCGGTTGTCGAGGTAGTCGGCGGAGTGGATGACGGGGACGGTGGGGGCGTCGGCGAGGGGGCGCAGGGGTTCGGGGACGTAGGGGGCGGTGCCGACGCCGAGGACGAGGTTGCGGGTGTGGGTGCGGCCGAGGGCCTCGACTTCGCCGTCGGTGTCGAGTCGGGTGTAGTCGACTTCGAAGAGGTCGCGTTCGGGGTTCCAGCGGACGGCGTCGACCTGGTGGCCGAAGTGGAGGTCGGGGAGCCGGCCGGAGACCCAGCGGCAGTAGGCGTCGTACTCGGCGCGTTGGATGTGGAACCGCTCGGCGAAGTAGAAGGGGAAGAGGCGTTCCCTGTGCTTGAGGTAGCTGAGGAAGGTCCAGGGGCTGGCGGGGTCGGCGAGGGTGACGAGGTCGGCGAGGAAGGGGACCTGGAGGGCGGCTCCGTCGATGAGGAGTCCGGGGTGCCAGCGGAAGTCGCGGCGCTGGTCGAAGAAGACGGTGGCGAGGGGGTCGACTCCCTGGCGGGGCAGGCCGTGGGCGAGGGCGGCCAGGGAGAGGTTGAAGGGGCCGATGCCGATTCCGACGAGGTCGTGGGGCGTATCGAGGTGCGCGGTCATCGGTGGGTTCTGCCTTCCAGGAGGGTGACGAGGGTGTCCAGGTCCCGCGGGGTGGTGTGGGGGTTGAGGAGGGTGGCCTTGAGCCAGAGGCGGCCGTCCGCGGTGGCGCGGCCGAGGACGGCGGTGCCGTCGTGGAGGAGGGTGCGGCGCAGGGCGGCGAGGTGGGTGTCGTCCGCGGGGGTGGGGCGGAAGAGGACCGTGGTGAGGGTGGGGTGCGCGTGGAGTTCGAAGCGGGGGTGTGCGTCGAGGAGTTCGGCGAGCCGGTGGGCTGCGGCGCAGGTGAGGTCGACGAGGTGGGCGAGGCCGTCGCGGCCGAGTGAGCGCAGGGTGACGGCGATCTTGAAGGCGTCGGGTCGGCGGGTGGTGCGCAGGGAGCGGCCGAGGAGGTCGGGGAGGCCGGCTTCGGTGTCGTCGTCGGCGTTGAGGTAGTCGGCCTGGTGGGCCAGGGGGGCCAGGCGGCTGGTGTCGGGGACGGCGAGGAGGCCGGCGGCGACGGGTTGCCAGCCGAGTTTGTGCAGGTCGACGGTGATGCTCCCGGCGCGGTCGATGCCGGTGAGGGTGGCGCGGCGGTGGGGGTGGAGGGCGAGGAGGCCTCCGTAGGCGGCGTCGACGTGGAGGGTGGCGCGGTGGCGGGCGCAGACGTCGGCGAGGGCGTCGAGGGGGTCGATGAGGCCCGCGTCGGTGGTGCCGGCGGTGGCGGTGACGAGGGCGGGTCCGGGGGTGCGGGCGAGGGCCTCGTCGAGGGCGGCGGGGTCGAGGGTGCCGGTGGGGGTGGGGAGGGCGGTGGCGGGGGGCAGGCCGAGGAGCCAGGCGGCGCGGGGGATCGAGTGGTGGGCGTTGGCTCCGTGGAGGACGGCCAGGTGGGGGCCGTGGTGTTCGCGGGCGAGGAGGACGGCGAGTTGGTTGGCCTCGGTGCCGCCGGTGGTGAGGACGGCGTCGGCGCGGGGGGTGCCGTAGAACTCGGCGGCGAGGGTGCGGGTGAGGAGGGCCTCGACGGTGGAGGCGGCGGGGGCCTGGTCCCAGGAGTCGAGGGAGGGGTTGAGGGCGGTGGCGGCGAGGTCGGCGGCGGCCGCGACGGCGAGGGGCGGGCAGTGCAGGTGGGCGGCGCACAGGGGGTGGGCGGGGTCGGCGGCGCCTGCGGCGAGGGTGTGGACGAGGGTGCGCAGTGCTTCGTGGTCCCCCGTGCCCCGGTCGGGGAGTACGTCGCCCAGTGCGGCGGTGACGCGGGCGGTGACGGCGTCGGGGCCGCCGGCGGGGAGGGGGCCGCCGCGTTCCGCGGCTCCGGTGCGCAGGGCCGTCAGGACGGTGTCGAGGAGGGGGCGCAGGGCGTCGGCGCCGGTCCGGCCGCCTCCGGCGAGGGGTGGCGGGGTTGCGGGCGCTGTCATGCGGGGTCCTTCGGGGGCGGGCCGGGCGCGGCGGGGGTGCGGTGGGGTGCGGCTGCGCGCGGTGGAGGCCTGGGCCGGGCGGGACACCCGGGCGGTACAACGATCCGACCCGAATGGGGTAACCGCCGGGGTGTGTCGGGCGTCGGTTTCCGGACGCGCGGCGGGTGCGGTGCGGGGTGGGGCGTCGGCCCGGCGGGTGGGTGCCCGGGGGTGCGAACCCGCGGGTGGCCGCCCGTGGGCGGGTTCCGCGGGGCCCCGGCGCGCGCCCGGTCGGCGGCTCCCCCGCCCCGCCGCCCGATGGCCGGATCCGAGATCCGCCGGGCGGCCCGCGGCGCCGGGCGGCGGGACGGACCCCGCGGGCACGGGGCCGGGGCCGGAGGCCGGGCGGGGTGATCGGGGGACGGGTCCGGGGCCCGCCGGCCGGGCCCCGGTTGCGGTGCGGAGGTATCCGGGAGGACCGGGCGCGGGCCTGGACGCTGCCGCGCCCGACGTCGGCCCGCCCGACGTGCGGAGCCTGGGGCCGGGGCCCCGAAGCCGGGAACACGGGGGCGGAGCCGGAGGCACGCAGCCGTGAGGCCGGGCCGGCGCCGGGAGGCCGGGGCCCGGCCGTAACCGGCCCGGATGCCAGGCGGGGGCAGGCCGGGGAGCCCGGCCGGGACGGGGCCGGGCCGGGCGGCCGGGCGGGGGCGCGGCCCGGTACTCGGGCTCGGGGTGGGCTTCGTGGGCGGTCCCGGCGCGGGGTTACGGGGTCGGCGGGGTGGTGCGGACGCGGAGGGCGCGGGCGAGGTCGTCGAGTTGGTCGACGAGCTTGCGGCGCAGGAGCGGGATGAGTTCGGGGTCCTGGAGGCAGGTGTGGCCGGCCCGGAGGTTCGCTTCGTCGACGGCGTGGGCGGGGAAGGCCCAGCGGCCGGCGGCTTCGGCGATGGCGGGGCCGCGGCGGGTGCCGAGGGCGACGACGTCGGCGTAGTAGCGGGGCACGTAGTCCCGTACGAGTGCGGCCTGTTCGGGCTGCCAGAAGCCCTGGGCGGTGGCGCTGAAGAGGTAGTTGGACAGGCTGTCGTCGTGGAAGAGGCGGTTCCAGGCGGCGGCCTTGGCCTCGGGGGTGGGCAGGGCGGCGCGGCAGCGGGCTGCGCCTTCCTGGCCGGTGGCGCTGGGGTCGGCGGCGAGGGCGGCGTCGATGTCGGCCTCGTCGACGGCGCCGAGGACCGCGAGGCGGGCGAGGATGCGCCAGCTCAGCTCGGGGTCGAGTGCGGGGCCGCCGGGGACGGTGCCGTCGGCGAGCCAGGCGGCGATGGTGTCGGGGCGGGTGGCGCTGTCGATGAGGGAGCGTACGGCGGCGAGCCGCGTTCCGGGTTCGGTGCCGTCCTCGGTGCGGTCGAGCAGGGCGCGGCCGATGTCGGTGAGGGTGTCGAGGGCGGCGGTGCGGTCGGCGGGGTCGAGGAGGCGGTCGGCGATCTGGTTGCGGGCGAAGCCGAGGACGCCCTGGAGGATGGCGAGGTCGTATTCGTCGGGCAGGTGGGCTTCGGCGGTGGCCAGGTAGGAGGCGGGTTCGAGTTCGCCGTCGCGGACCATGTCGCGCAGGCAGCCCCAGACGACGGCGCGGGTGAGGGCGTCGGGGATGCGGGAGGTCTCGCGCAGGGCGGCTTCGAGGGAGGTGTCGTCGAGGCGGATCTTGGCGTAGCCGAGGTCGCCGTCGTTGAGGACGAGGAGGGCGGGGCGGGGTCCGCCGACGGAGAGGACCTCGTCGGTGGGGACGTCGAGGTCGAGGAGTTCGGTGCGTTCGAGGAAGCCGCCCGGGGTGCGGGTGTAGGCGCCGGCGGTGATGCGGTGGGGGCGGTGGCCCTGGCGGTCGACGGTGAGGGTCCAGCCGGCGGGGCCGTCCTGGACGTGGGGGGTGAGGGTGTCGATGCCGGTGGTGCGCAGCCAGGCGTCGGCCCAGGCGTGGACGTCGCGGTCGGTGTGGGCGGCGAGGGAGTCGACGAAGTCGGCGAGGGTGGCGTTGGCGAAGCGGTGGCGGGCGAAGTGGGTGTTGATGCCGGCGAGGAACTCCTTCTCGCCGAGCCAGGTGACGAGTTGGCGCAGGGCGGAGGCGCCCTTGGCGTAGGAGATGCCGTCGAAGTTGAGGAGGGCGGAGGCGGTGTCGGGGACGTCTTCGGGGGCGGGGGCGACGGGGTGGGTGGAGGGGCGCTGGTCGGCGTCGTAGCCCCAGGGCTTGCGGACCATGCCGAATTCGGTCCAGGTGCCGGTGAAGCGGGTGGCTTCGGTGAGGGTCTGGTAGCCCATGTACTCGGCGAAGGACTCGTTGAGCCAGATGTCGTCGAACCAGGCGAGGGTGACGAGGTCGCCGAACCACATGTGGGCCATCTCGTGGGCGATGACCATGGCGCGGCCCTGGCGTTCGGTGTCGGTGACGGCGGACCGGAAGACGAACTCGTCGCGGAAGGTGATCAGGCCCGGGTTCTCCATGGCGCCGGCGTTGAACTCGGGGACGAAGGCCTGGTCGTAGGAGTCGAAGGGGTAGGGCTCGGTGAACTTCTCGTGGTAGCGGTCGTAGCAGGCGGTGGTGACGGAGAGGATCTCGTCGGCGTCGGCGTCGAGGTGGGGGGCGAGGGAGCGGCGGCAGTGGATGCCGAAGGGGAGGCCGGCGTGTTCGGTGCGGATGCTGTGCCAGGGGCCGGCGGCGACGGCGGCGAGGTAGGTGGGGATGAGGGGGGTGGGTGCGGAGGTCCAGGTGCCGGCGGCGGGGCGGTCGCCGGTGGCGGGGCGTTCGCCGGTGCGGGTGGTGATGCCGTTGGCGAGGACGGTCCAGTGGGCGGGGGCGGTGACGGTGAACGCGAAGACGGCCTTCAGGTCGGGCTGGTCGAAGGCGGGGAAGACGCGCTGGACGTCGTCGAGGAACATCTGGGAGTAGACGTACGTCTCGCCGTCGGCGGGGTCGGTGAAGCGGTGCAGGCCCTCGCCGGTGCGGGAGTAGCGCATGCGGGCCTCGACGCGCAGCTCGTGGGGGCCTTCGGTGAGGCCCGTGAGGGGGAGGCGGTTGTCGGTGAGGGTGGTGGGGTCGAGGGGGTGTCCGTCGAGGGTGGCGGAGCTCAGTTCCTCGGGCTTCAGCTCGACGAAGGTGTCGCCGGCGGTGCGTGCGGTGAAGCGGATGAGGGTGGCGGAGTGGAAGGTCTCGTCGCCGGTGGTGAGGTCGAGGCTGACGTCGTAGTTCCGGACGTCGAGGAGCTGGGCTCGGGCTTGCGCTTCGGTGCGCGTCAGTGCGGACATGGGGCCATGCTGCCCGACGTGGGCGCCGGGACCCCGGACACCCCCGGGGCGGCGCCCGGCGGGCGCCCGGCGGCGGGTCTACTCCTCGCCGGCGGCGATGGTCTCGTGGTGGCGGATGACCTCGGCGATGATGAAGTTGAGGAGCTTCTCGGCGAAGGCCGGGTCGAGCTTGGCGCTCTCGGCGAGCCGGCGCAGGCGGTCGATCTGGCTGGCCTCGCGGGTGGGGTCGGCCGGCGGGAGCTCGTGGTCAGCCTTGAGGTGGCCGACCTGCTGGGTGCACTTGAAGCGCTCGGCGAGCATGTAGACCACGGCGGCGTCGATGTTGTCGATGCTGTCGCGCAGGCGGGACAGTTCGGCGGTGACGGACTCGTCGATGCGGTCGGTGTCGCTGTTGTTCATGGTTCTTGAGCTTACGTGGCCGGTGGGCGGGTCCGGCGGCTCGGTCGGTCCGTGAGACGGCCGGCCGGCCGGTTCACAGCGGCAGGGTGGCGGTGACGAGCCAGCCGCCCCGGGGGGTGGGGCCGGCGGTGAGGGAGCCGCCGAGGGCTTCGGCGCGTTCGGTCATGCCGGCGAGGCCGTAGCCGCCGCCGCGGGCCTTCTCGGAGAGTTTGGCGGGGCGTCCTCCGTCGTCGGCGATGCGGATTTCGAGGCCGGTGGGGACGGTGCGCAGGCCGACGCGGACGGTGGTGGCGCCGGCGGCGTGCTTGGCGATGTTGGTGAGGGCTTCGAGGACGATGCGGTGGGCGGTGGCGGCGACGTCGCCGGGGAGTCGGGTGTCGAGTCCCTCCTCTACGTGGAGGACGACGGGCGGGCCGGTGGCGGAGAACCGTTCGGTGAGGCGGCGGATGTCGGCGAGGCCGGCGACGGGGGTGCGGGCGTCGGTGGTGCCCTCGTCCTCGCGGAGGATCTTGACGAGGCGGCGCATGGAGCCGAGGGCTTCGTCGCCGGCGGTTTCGATCCGGCCGAAGATCTCGGCGGCGTGTTCGGCGGAGACGCGGGTGAAGCGGGCGGCGCGGGCCTCGACGACGATGCCGGTGACGTGGTGGGCGACGAGGTCGTGGAGTTCGCGGGCGAGTTCGAGGCGTTCGGCGGTGCGGACGGCGCGCAGGTCGCGGACGCGTTGGACGGCCTGGAGGCGCAGGAGCAGGGAGTAGGCGCCGACGACGACGGCGAGGACGGAGAAGAGGAGGGTGAAGCGTCCGGGGTCGGTGTCGCGGACGGGGACGGCCATGCAGCCGAGGCCGAGGAGGGGGCCGAGGACGGCGGCGGTGCGGGCGGGGGCGCGCAGGAGGATCTGGGAGAGGAGGACGAGGAGGGCGATGGCCTCGCCGCCGCCCCAGACGACGATGGGGTGGTTGCCGAAGATGAGCAGGAGGGTGACGGTCCAGGTGGTGGCCGCGGCGAACCAGGCGCGGGGGACGAGGGGGATGCGGGGCCAGGGTGCGGCGGCGAGGCAGACGAGGATGCCCGAGATCCAGACGGCGGCGTGCGGGGCGCTGGGTTGGCGGGCGAGGACGACGCCCTCGAAGGTGACGAGGGCGAGGAGGGTCAGGGAGAGCAGGAGCCGGATCCGGTCGGCGGCGCGGGGGTGCCGGCGCGCCCAGCCGGCGAGGGGGCTCACGCCCCCGCCCGACGCGGGGCGCGGGGGCCGGCCGGACGGGGGGCCGGGCGGTGGCCCGGGCAGGGGGGTGCCGTACGTCGGGCCCTGCGGGGGCGCGCCGTGAACGGCGCCGGGCCGCCCGGCGTACGGGACGCGACACCGTCCCGGGCCGTGGCGGGTAGCGCCGGACCGGGCGGGAGCGTACCGCTCGGGATCATGAGGCGGTGGCCAGGCCGCTTTCCCAGGCCCAGGCGGCGATCTCGACGCGGTTGCGGGCGTCCAGCTTGACCTGGACGTTCGCCAGGTGGGTTTTGACGGTGGACAGCGATACGAAGAGTTCGCCGGCGATCTCGGCGTTGGTCAGTCCGCGCGCGAGGCACAGGACGACGTCGCGTTCGCGTTCGGTGAGGGGTTCGGCGGGGCGGCGGGCGGCCTGGCCGGCGGGCAGGCGGGGGGCCATCTCGCGCAGCAGTCGTACGGTGATGGCGGGCGAGACGAGGGAGTCCCCGACGGCGGCGGCGCGGACGGCCTCAACCAGCATGGCCGGGCTCGCGTCCTTCAGGAGGAAGCCGGAGGCTCCGCCGTGGAGCGCCGCGTGGACGTACTCGTCGAGGTCGAAGGTGGTGACGATGACGATGCGCGGCTTGTCCCGGCCGCCGAGGCGGCGGGTGACTTCGAGGCCGTCGAGGCGGGGCATGCGGATGTCGAGGAGGAGGACGTCCGGTCGGTGCGCGTCGACGGCGGCCAGTGCGGCCTCCCCGTCGACGACGTCGGCGACGACCTCCATGTCGGATTGGCTTTCGAGGATCATCCGGAAGCCGGTTCTGACCATCTCCTGGTCGTCGGCGATGACCACTTTGATCGTCATGCGCTGCCTGCCCCACTGTCGCCCGCTGCCGCCGATGGATCCTTCCCATGGGACCCGCGCGTGCGCCGGCCCGCAACCGCTCGGGGGGCTGTCGGGAGGGGGTGGCGGGGCGGGGCGGGCGCTGCTTCGGCCCCGTCACAGCGTCTTCCACGGTAGGTGCGGGCGGGCGGGCGCGCCTCGCCCTTCCGGTCGGTTCGTGGCCGGCCGGAAGGACGAGGGCGTGGGGCCGTGCGGGGGTGGGGCGGGGCGGGGTCGGCTACAGGCCGGCGGCCGCGTTGCGGATGTCGTTGGCGAAGGTGGAGACCTCGGTGTAGACGCCGGGGTATCCCGCGCGGGCGCAGCCTTCGCCCCAGCTGACGATGCCGACCTGGATCCAGGCGTTGTTGTTGTCGCGGCGGAACATGGGGCCGCCGGAGTCGCCCTGGCAGGTGTCGACGCCGCCCTGGTTGTAGCCGGCGCAGATCTCCTCGCCGGGGACGAGGTCGTTTCCGTAGGCGCTCTGGCAGGAGGCGTCGGAGACGAAGGGGACGGTGGCCTTCATGAGGTAGCGCTGCTGGCCGCCGCCCTCGCGGGTGGCGCCCCAGCCGGCGACGGCGAAGTTGCCGTTGTCGTAGGCCTTGGTGTCGGCGATCTTGAGGGTGGGGAGGTTGATGGGCTTGGCGAGCTTGATCAGCGCCCAGTCCTTGCCCTTGCCGTTGTAGCCGGGGGCCTGGAGGACCTTGGTGGACTTGACCTTGATGGCGCTGGAGCTCTGGAGGTCGACGACTCCGGCGGTGGCGGTGATGGAGGTGTTGTTGCCGGAGCCGTTCACGCAGTGGGCGGCGGTGAGCACGATCTGCTGGGTGTAGAGGGCGCCTCCGCAGCCCATGGAGAGGCGGACCATGAACGGGTACTCGCCCTGGGCGGCGCGGGTGCCGCCGACGACGGGGGCGGGGGCGGCGCCGGCGTTGGCGGGCTGGAGGCTGACGGCCGCGAGGGCGACGGCGCCGACGGCGAGGAAGCGCTTGAGGATGCTCGGCAAGGTGGCCACGGTCAACACACTGCCTTTCGTGGGGGGTTGGGCTGTGCGCACTGTCATCGGGTGAATGACGAGTCCATGACACATCCGCCGTGCGGCGGACAACAAGAACGCGTTTTCGGACAATTTCCGGCCCGGGGGACGCCATGACGCAAAGCCGGGGGCGCGGCAGCCCCGTGGAGCACGGATTTCCACGCCTGGACACGGTCCGCCAGGCGATCACCGCCGTCTTCCGCCGCCTGTCCGCCGAGGGGGTGCGCGCCTACGACGTGGGCCTCTCCCCCGCCGACGCGGCGTTCGGCCCGGACGAGGACCTGCACCTCGGGGCGCAGCGGGTGGCCTCCGCCGTGGTGCGTTCACTGCGGTTGCCCGAGGCCCGTGTGGTGGTCGCGTTCAAGCCGATGCGGGACGCGGCCGTCGTCGAGCCGGGCGCGGGGCCGGTGTACTTCGTCGAGGTGAACGACCGCTTCCGCGTCCACCGCGGGGACCTGGCCGCCGTCCTGGCCCACGAGGTCACCCACGTCCTGCTGCACCGGCTGGAGTTGACCTTCCCGACGACCGACGCGAACGAGGTCCTCACCGACACCGCCGCCACCCTGCTCGGGCCCGGCCGGCTGCTCCTCGACGCCTACCGCGAGGACGCGCTCACCCACCGGCGGCTCGGCTACCTCACCCCCGAGGAGTTCGGCTTCGTCCTCGCCAAGCGCGCCGCCTTCCTCGACGAGGACCCCTCCCCCTGGTTCACCGGTCCGCACGCGCACGAGGCCTGGCGGCGCGGTCGCGCGCACGCCGCCCGGGACCTGCGCCGCGCCCCGCCGGCCGCCGCCGGCGCCCGGGAGCGCCTGCGCTACGCCCGGCGCCTGCGCGCGGGGGCGGCGGAGTTCGACCGGGGCCCCGACGGTCGGGGGCGGGTGACGTTCCCCTGCCCGGTGTGCGGCCAGGGGCTGCGGGTGCCGGTGCGCGCGGGGGCGCTGCGGGCGCGGTGCGGACTGTGTCGCACGGTGCTGGAGTGCGTCACCTGAACCCCCGGGGCGCGATCGGGCGACTGCCGGGTGCCGCCATTCATCGCCCGGCCACGAAAAGTTTCCTACCGACCAGTAGACATGTGTTCGACGCTCCCCGAACCTGATCGCGTACATGCCAACGCGCGACCGAGGAGCGTCCCCCACATGCGCATCACCCGCCGCATCAATGCCAACACCCGCCGCACCACGGCCCTTTCGCTCGCCGTGGCCGCCACCGCCGCCCTGACGCTGCTGCCCGCCGGCGCCGCCGCGGCGGCCCCCGCCGCGGCCCCCGCCGCCGTCTCGTCGAGCGCGGCCGCCACCGCCACCGGCTCCGCGCCCGGCGGGAACGCCAAGATCCTCGGCATCGACTACGCCACGTGGCAGCGCGACGTGGCCTCCGTCGTCGACGCCGCCCGCCCGGCCATCGAGCAGCGGATCGCGAACGCCCGGCCCGGTGAGAAGCAGGCCATCGTCCTCGACATCGACAACACCTCGCTGGAGACGGACTTCCACTGGTTCTGGGTCCAGCCGACCCCCGCGATCGCCAAGGTCCGCGACCTGACCCGGCACGCGCAGGAACGCGGAGTGGCGATCTTCTTCGTCACCGCCCGCCCCGGCATCATCTACTCGCTGACGGAGCGGAACCTGAAGTCCGTCGGCTACCCGGTCTCCGGTCTCTACGTGCGCGACCTGCCCGACCTCTTCGACGAGGTCAGCGCGTACAAGACGGGCAAGCGCGCCGAGATCGAGTCCCGCGGCTACACGATCATCGCCAACATCGGCAACAAGGAGGGCGACCTCGTCGGCGGGCACGCCGAGCGCACCGTCAAGCTGCCGGACTACGGCGGCAAGCTGTCCTGAATCGTTCGGCCGTACGACTTCCGGGGGCCGTACGCGGTTCAACGCCCGCGTCCGGCGGGTAGTCATAGCACATCGCACGAGTGAGACCGCGGGCCCGACCCCTCGCCAGGGGGCCGGGCCCGCGGTCTCTTTCCGGGCCCGACCGGGGCGACCGGGCGCGGGCCGCCGCCGTTCGGACCCGGAGCGTCAGCCCCTGGGCGTGGGGCAGGTCTGCCAGGCCAGGTGGTAGAGGGTGCTGACACTGGCGTCGGTGGAGTCCATGGCCATGAAGCTGGTGGCCGTGGGCGGGGAGGTGCCCGCGTTCACCCGCAGTTCGGTGTTGATGTTGAAGTTGCGCTTCTCCCCGCAGGGCGCCCACACGAGGTCGGCGTACTCGGTCTTGTCGGTGGCCTGCCAGTTGTCGTCGAGCGGACCGTTGAAGGTGTGGGTGCGCTGGGAGGTCTGCGGCATCCCCTGGAAGTAGTAGTTCGCCCGCTCCTGCCCCCAGGCTCCGCGCTGGAGGAAGGCGAAGCCGCGGTAGTCGGCCTGCACGATCGCGTAGGTGAACCCCGAGGGGACGTGGACGCGCAGGTTGAGCTGGCAGTTCTTGCGGAAGGCCGTGGCCGGGGCACCGGGGCCGACCTGCGCGAGGTACTCGCTGTAGGTGACGGTGAAGGCGGTGTTGTCGGGCGCGACGGCGACCTCGGCGGTGCCCTCGCGGCAGCCGGAGCCGTTGACGGTGGCGAGTTCGATCACGATCTTGTCGGGCGGGGCCGTGATCGGCCCGCCGGAGCCGGAGCCGGAGCCCGCGGCGGCTCCGGCCGGCGAGGACGCGGCGATCAGGGCGGCTACCGCACCTCCGACGAGGAGGGTACGGGGCAGGGAATGAGACATCGTTGTCACTCCTGGCCGTGAGTCGGGAATCCGGAACGCGCGCCGCGTCAGGAGGCGGCGGGACATCGCTTCCACTCGAAGTGGTAGACGGTGCTGACGCTGCCGTCCGTCGAGTCCATGCTCATGAAGCTCAGGGCCTGCGGGCTCGACGTGCCCGTGTAGACGCGCAGTTCGGTGTTGACGTTGAGGTTGCGGTCCTCGCCGCACGGCGCCCAGACGAGGTCGGCGTACGCCGTCCAGTCGCTCGCCTGCCAGCTGTCGGAGTGCGGTCCGCTGAACTGGTGGGTGCTGCGGGCGGTCTGCGCGTTGCCCTGGAAGTAGTAGTTGGCGCGCTCCTGGCCGTAGGCCCCGCGCTGGAGGTGGGCGAAGCCGCGGTAGTCGGCGCGCGCGATGGCGTAGGTGAACCCCTGGGGTACGTGGATGCGCAGGCCGAGCTGGCAGTTCTTGCGGAACTCGGTGCCGCCGGAACCGCCGCCCGCCTGGGCGAGGTAGTTGCTGTACGTGACGGTGAACGCCGTGTTGTCGGAGGCCGCGGCGACGTCGGCGGTGCCCTGGGGGCACCCCGAGCCGTTGACGGTGACCACGTCGACGGTGACGACGCCGGGTGGTGGGGTGGCGTCGCCGGCCCGGGCGGGTGCCGCCACGGCCGTCAGGGCGACGACCGCCGCCGCGATGCCGAATCTGCGCAGGCGCATGTCCGTTTCTCCGTTCGAGGGGAGCGATCGATGCGGAATGGCGTGGACATGCCACCACGCCGGCGGGGGCCCGGTAACGACGCGATACGGCCAAGGGACCGACCCCCGGACCCCCTGGCCGGATCCCGCGGAAGGGCGGACGCGCGTCGACGGGCGCCCATCAGCCCGCTCCCCCGCCCCGCCCGACCGGGCGAGCCGCGACGCCCCGGACGGAGGATGACCAGAACCCCGCACACGTGACCCGGGTCAGCCCGGTAACACCCGGTTTCACCGTTTCGGGTGGTATGGCGCACTCCTGTGCCGGGGAGGGTGACCGTGACCGAACACGCCCCCCACCACCAGGAATCCCCGATCCCCGCATGCGCTTCCGTACGCGAGTCACCGCACTGCCCCTCGCGGCCGCGTCGGCCCTGACCTGCTGGCTGCTGGCCGGCTGCGCCGACGCCGCGCGACCGACCGCCGCCCCGCACGGCGCGGCCGACCGCTCCGCGCACTCCGAGCACTCCGCCGGGCCGGATCGGAGCGGTCGCCAGGATCCGCCCGGTGCCGGTGGTGCCGCCGGTGCCCGTGGTTCCCGTACCGCCGGTGAGGCCGGCGCGGACGGGAAGCCGGACCCGGCGGACGAGGTGGTCAAGGCCGCCACCCGGCACCTCACCGACGCCTGTCTCACCCGCCGGGGCCTGACCCCGCCCCGTCCCGGACCTCCGCCCCGCCCCGGGCCGGCCGCGGGGACGGCCGACGCCCGTGAACAACGGCGTGTCAGCGAGGCCCTGTTCGGCGCGGGACCGGCCGAACTGTCCATCTCCCTGCCGACGGGTCACGTCGTACGCGCCCACACCGACGGGTGCCTGGCCGCCGCCCAGCGCCGCCTCTACGGCGACCAGGGCCGCTGGTTCCGCACCTCGGTGGTCGTCAACAACCTCGGCCCCGAGGCCGCGCACACCCACAGCGACCTCGAACGGGTCCGCGCGCGCCACCGCGCCGAGATCGCCGAGTGGCGGCGCCTGCGCGCCCACGCCCTCTCCGAAGCCACCGCCCTGCTCGACCGAGCGCACCGATCGCACCACCCGATGGGAGAACCACCCGCATGAAGCGACTGACCACCGCTCTCGCCGCCGCCCTGTTCGGCGCCGGCACCGTCCTGGCCGGCTCGGCGGTCGCCGAGGCGGCCGACTGCCGCAGCGGCTACTTCTGCGTCTGGACGGACGCCAACTTCGAGGGCCTGAAGATCGAGCAGAGCGGGGACGACCACTGGTGGGAGGGGAACATCTCCAACTACGACTCCTCGTGGGCCAATCACGGCACCTCCGGCCCCGGCGTCCCCGACCACGTCAAGGTGTACGACGGCCGGGAGCTGATCGGGGCCGTCACCATCTGCCTGGCCCCCGGGCAGGAGGTCGGCTACAACGCGAACGCCAACGACCGCGGCAGCTCCCACACCTGGTCCGTGCGCTGCTGAGGCCCACCCCTAGGCCCTGTCGTCAAACTCCCGCCTGCCCCGCGGGCGACGACAGGAGTTTGACGACAGGCCCTAGCGCGCCCCGTAGACCGGCAGCGGTCGATCGGACCGCGCGAGGAGCCCGGCCGCGGCCTCGCCCGCCTCGGCCGGGGTCCATCGGGCACCCCGGTCGGCGGTGGGGCCCGGCCGCCAGCCCTCCATGACGGTGATGCGACCGCCCTCGGCCTCGAAGACCCGGCCGGTGACCCCCGCCGAGGCGTCGGAGCCCAGCCACACCACCAGCGGGGAGACGTTCTCCGGGGCCATGGCGTCGAAGGCGCCGTCGGCCGGGGCCGCCATCGAGGCGGCGAAGGTCTCCTCGGTCATGCGGGTCCGGGCTGCCGGGGCGACGGCGTTGACCTGCACCCCGTAGGGGCCCATCTCGGCGGCCGCGACCGCGGTCAGCCCGAGGATGCCGGCCTTGGCCGCGCTGTAGTTGCCCTGCCCGACCGAGCCGAGCAGTCCGGCGCCCGACGAGGTGTTGACCACCCGGGCCGCCACCCGCCGACCGGCCTTCGACTCGGCCCGCCACCAGGCCGCCGCGTACTTCAGCGGCAGGAAGTGGCCCTTGAGGTGGACGCGCATGACGGCGTCCCAGTCGTCCTCGTCGAGGTTGACCAGCATCCGGTCGCGCAGGAATCCGGCGTTGTTGACGAGGGTGTCCAGCCGGCCGAACGCGGACAGGGCGTGGTCCACCAGCGAGGCGGCGCCCGCGGCCGTCGCGACGTCCCCGCCGTGCGCCACGGCCCGCCCGCCCGCCGCCCGGATCTCCTCGGCCACGAGCGCGGCCGGACCGTCGGCCTCCGGGCGCCCGTCGAGGCCGACGCCGAGGTCGTTGACGACGACCCGCGCGCCCTGCGCGGCGAACGCCAACGCGTGGGCCCGGCCCAGCCCCCGCCCGGCGCCCGTCACGACGACGACCCGCCCCTCGGCGAGGCCGCCCCCGTCCGCACCCGCCGCCGTACCCACAGCCACCGCACCCGTACCCACGCCCACACCCACCGCGTCCTCCATCTCAGGCCTCCTTGTTGACCGTCGCCGCATCCAAAAACGCCGGGCGCTCGCCGCCCCCGTGGACGAGCAGGCTCGCCCCGCTCACGTAGGCCGCCCGGTCGGAGGCCAGGAAGACCGCCGCCCCGCCCACGTCCGAGGGCTCGGCCAGCCGTCCCAGCGGGACGGTGCCGGCGACCGCCGCCACCCCGGCCTCGTCCCCGTAGTGCAGGTGCGCCGATTCGGTGCGCACCATGCCCGGCACGATCGTGTTCACCCGGACCTCCGGGGCCCACTCGACCGCCATCGAGCGGGCCAGGTTCTCCAGTCCGGCCTTCGCCGCCCCGTAGGCGGCGGTGCCGGGCGAGGGGCGGGTTCCGCTGACGCTGCCGATCATGACCACCGAGCCGCGTACCGCCCGCAGGTGGGGGTACGCGGCCAGCGCGGCGGTCATGGGGGCCAGCAGGTTCAGTTCGACGATCCGGGCGTGCCGGCGGCCCTCGCCCTCGGCCAGCAGCCCGTACGGGGTGCCGCCCGCGTTGTTGACCAGGCAGTCGAGGCGTCCCAGGCGTGTGACGACGTCCGCGAAGAACGCGTCGACCGCGTCCGGGTCGCGCAGGTCGACGGCCGTGAACTCGGCCTCGCGGCCGGCGGCGGCCGGCTCGGCTCCCGGGCGGCGGGCGCAGACGACCACGTGCGCGCCCGCCGCGAGGAACGAGCGGGCGATCCCGGCCCCCACGCCCCGGGTTCCACCGGTGACGACGACAACCCTCCCGTTGAGCTCCATCGGCTGCTACCTTCCTCACCTAACAAATGTTTGGTGGAAAGGTAGCTGATCCTCTCATGGGTGTCTCCACCTCCCGCCCGGACAAGGGCATCGCACGCGTCACCGTCGATTTCCCGCCCGTCAACGCCCTTCCCGTGCGGGGCTGGTACGAACTGGCCGACGCCCTGCGCGCCGCCGGCCGCGACCCCGAGGTCCGCTGCGTGGTGCTCGACGCCGAGGGCCGCGGCTTCAACGCCGGGGTCGACATCAAGGAGATGCAGCGCGACGCCGGCCACGACGCCCTCATCGGCGCCAACCACGGCTGCGCCGAGGCCTTCGCGGCCGTCTACGACTGCGAGGTCCCCGTCGTCGCCGCCGTGAACGGCTTCTGCCTGGGCGGCGGGATCGGCCTGGTCGGCAACGCCGACGCGATCGTCGCCTCCGACGACGCCGTCTTCGGCCTGCCCGAACTGGACCGCGGCGCCCTCGGCGCGGCCACCCACCTGTCCCGGCTGGTCCCCCCGCACCTGATGCGCGTCCTCTACTACACCTCCCGCACCGTCGACGCCGCCGAACTGCACGCGCACGGCTCCGTGTGGAAGGTGGTCCCGCGCGCGCAGCTGGAGGCGGCCGCCCTGGAGCTCGCCGCCGAGATCGCCCGCAAGGACGGCCGGCTGATCCGCATGGCCAAGGCCGCCATCAACGGCATCGACCCCGTCGACGTACGCCGCTCCTACCGCTTCGAACAGGGCTTCACCTTCGAGGCCAACCTCAGCGGAATCGCCGACCGGGTCCGCGACACCTTCGGCAAGGAGACGCGCCCGTGACCGACAAGACCATGACCCCCGACGAGGTCGTCGCACGGCTGCGCAGCGGCATGACCCTCGGCATCGGCGGCTGGGGCTCCCGGCGCAAGCCGATGGCCCTGGTCAGAGCGCTGCTCCGGTCCGAGATCACCGATCTGACCGTGATCGCGTACGGCGGCCCCGACGTCGGGCTCCTCGCCGCCGCCGGCCGGATCCGCCGGCTCGTGGCCCCCTTCGCCACCCTCGACTCCATCCCCCTGGAGCCCCACTTCCGGACCGCCCGCGAGAACGGCTCCCTGGCGCTGACCGAGTACGACGAGGCCATGTTCATGTGGGGCCTGCACGCCGCCGCGAACCGGCTGCCGTTCCTGCCCGTCCGGGCGGGCCTGGGCTCCGACGTGATGCGCGTCAACCCCGAACTGCGCACCGTCACCTCCCCCTACGCCGACGGCGAGGAGTTCGTCGCCGTCCCCGCCCTGCGCATGGACGCGGCCCTGGTCCACCTCAACCGCGCCGACCGGCTGGGCAACGGCCAGTACCTCGGCCCGGACCCGTACTTCGACGACCTGTTCTGCGAGGCCGCCGACACCGCCTACGTCTCCTGCGAGCAGCTCGTCGAGACCGCCGAGCTCGCCAAGGCCGGCCCCCCGCAGTCCCTCCTGGTCAGCCGCCACTCGGTCACCGGGGTGGTGGAGACCCCCCACGGCGCGCACTTCACCTCCTGCGCCCCCGACTACGGCCGCGACGAGGCCTTCCAGAAGCTCTACGCGACCACCCCCTGGGCCGAGTTCGCCGCCCGCTTCCTCTCCGGCGGCAGCGAACACGCCTACCAGCGCGCCGTCCGGACCTGGCACGAGGAGCAGCAGCCGTGAGCACAGCGACCGCCATCACCCGCGCCGAGTACTGCGTGATCGCCTGCGCGGAGGCCTGGCGCGACAACGGCGAGGTCCTCGCCAGTCCGATGGGTCCGATCCCCTCCTTCGGGGCCCGGCTCGCCAAGCGGACCTTCTCCCCCGACCTGCTGCTCACCGACGGCGAGGCCCTCCTCGTCGGGCTGGACGGCACGGTCGAGGGCTGGCTGCCCTACCGGCGGCACCTGACGATGGTCACCGGGGGGCGGCGCCACGTGATGATGGGCGCCAGTCAGATCGACCGGTACGGGAACCAGAACATCTCCTGCGTCGGCGACTGGGAGCGGCCCGCCCGCCAGCTCCTGGGCGTGCGCGGCGCCCCCGTCAACACGCTGAACAATCCGGTGAGCTACTGGATCCCGCGGCATTCGCGGCGGGTGTTCGTGGAGCGCGTCGACATGGTCAGCGGGGTGGGTCACGACCGGGCCGAGGCGGCCGGGGTGACCCGCTTCCACCGCCTGCCGCGCGTGGTCAGCGACCTGGGGGTCTTCGACTTCGGCGGCCCGGGCCGCACGATGCGCCTGGCCTCCCTGCACCCGGGGGTCACCCTCGACCGGGTGCGGGAGGAGACCGGCTTCGAGTTGTCCGTCCCCGCGCAGGTGCCCGCCACCCGCGAGCCGTCGGCGGTGGAGCTGCGGCTGATCCGCGAGGTCATCGACCCCGAGGGCCTGCGCGAACGCGAAGTGCGGGGCTGAGGGCCGTGGACGCGGTGTGGGAGACGGCGTTCACGCGGCTGACCGGGGTCCGTCACCCGATCGTGCAGACGGGCATGGGCTGGGTGGCCGGCCCCCGCCTGGTGTCGGCCGCGGCGAACGCGGGGGCGCTGGGCGTCCTGGCCTCGGCGACGATGGGCCTCGACGAGCTGCGGGCGGCGGTGCGCGAGGTCCGTTCCCGTACGGACGCCCCGTTCGGGGTGAACCTGCGGGCGGACGCCGGGGACGCGGCCGACCGGGTGCGGCTGATCATCGAGGAGGAGGTGCGGGTCGCCTCGTTCGCCCTGGCGCCGTCGCGGGAGCTGATCGCGCGCCTGAAGGACGCGGGCGTCGTCGTGATCCCCTCCGTGGGGGCGCGTCGGCACGCCGAGAAGGTCGCGGCCTGGGGCGCCGACGCGGTGATCGTGCAGGGCGGCGAGGGCGGCGGGCACACCGGGGAGGTGGCCACGAGCGTGCTGCTGCCGCAGGTGGTCGACGCCGTCGACATCCCGGTGGTGGCCGCGGGCGGCTTCCACGACGGCCGGGGCCTGGTCGCGGCCCTGGCGTACGGGGCCGCGGGCATCGCCATGGGCACCCGCTTCCTGCTGACCCGCGACTCGACCGTCCCGGACGCCGTCAAGGCCGAGTACCTGAAGGCCACGGTCAAGGACGTCACCGTCACCACGGCCGTCGACGGGCTGCCGCACCGGATGCTGCGCACCGAGCTGGTCGAGGCGCTGGAGCGGTCGGGCCGGGCCCGGGCGCTCGCGCGGGCCGTGCGGCACGCGGCCGCCTTCAGGCGGCTCTCGGGGCTGTCCTGGTCGCGAATGGTGCGCGACGGCCTCGCGATGAGACACGGCAAGGACCTGTCCTGGAGCCAGGTCCTGCTGGCCGCGAACACCCCCATGCTCCTGAAGGCGTCCATGGTCGAGGGCCGTACGGACCTCGGCGTCATGGCATCGGGCCAGGTCGCGGGGGTGATCGAGGATCTGCCCTCCTGCGCGGAACTCGTCGACCGCGTCATGGCCGAGGCGTTCACCGTGCTCGACCGTCTGCACGCCCCGCACCCGTCGGACGACCGGCATCCGCTCGGCACCCTGCCACCACCAGGGTGATCCCCCTTCTCCGTCACAGGAGTCGCCCCCATGAGCCGTGCCCGAACCCGCCTGGCGATCGCGGCGGCCGCCGCCGCCCTCCTCGCCGGGATCCTGCCCGCCGCCGGTGCCCACGCGGCGCCGGCTCCGGCGGCCGCCCCCGTCGCCCACCCGTGGGCGGGGACGATCCGTCAGGTCCCCCTCCAGGGTGCCGTCAACGTCCGTGACATCGGCGGCTACCGCACCTACTCCGGCGACCGGGTCCGCGAGGGCCTGGTCTACCGCTCGGACGCCCTGTCCAAGTTGACCGCGGCGGACATCACCACCGTCTCCGGTCTCGGCCTGAGGAAGGTCGTCGACTTCCGCATTCCGATGGAGCTCCAGTACGACGGCGCCGACCGGCTGCCCCCGGGGCTCACCCCCACCTCCCGCTCGATCAGCGACCTCGGCCTGTACGGGACCCTGGTCGGCGCGATCTCCAGCGGCGATCCCGTCAAGCAGGAGCAGATGCTCGGGGGCGGGCGCGCCGAGGCGTACATGCGCGACATCTACCGCACGTTCGTGACCGATCCCGCGAACCGGGCGCAGTTCGCGACGACCCTGCGGGAGGTGGCCGACGGCCGGCAGGGTCCGCTGCTGTACCACTGCACGTCGGGCAAGGACCGTACGGGCTGGATGAGTTACGTCCTGCTGCGGGCGCTGGGCGTGCCGCAGTCGAGCGCCGAGGGCGACTACCTCGCCTCGAACACCTTCCGGGGGGCGTACGACGCCCAGGTGCGGGCGGGTCTCAAGCAGTCGGGGCGGATGCAGAACCCGGACCTGTTGATCCCGCTCCAGGAGGTCCGGCAGGACTACCTGGACGCGGCGACGCAGCGCATGGAGGCGGACTACGGCGGCTTCTACGGCTACCTGACCGACGGTCTCGGCCTGGACCTGCGGACGTTGGCGAAGCTCCAGGAGAAGATGGTCCGCTAGCGGGCCCGACGGCGGCGATCCGGTCGCCGGGTCCCGCAACGGCGAAGGGCCGGGCCGCGCGTGACGCGCGACCCGGCCCTTCCCTTCACGATTTCCGCCCCGAGGGGTCAGACCGCCCTGCGACGGCCCTGGCCGCCCGAGCCGACCCGGCTGCGCGCCGAGGCCGCGGCGGCGCCGCCCCCGGTGGTGCCGCCGGTGGTGCGCCGGCCCTGGCCCGCGGAGCCGGCGGCGGAACCGCCCTGGCCGCCCTGGCCGCGACGGGCCTGGCCCTGGGAGCCCGCGCCCTGACCGGACCCGCCGGCGGCGGAACCGGAGCGGCGGGAGCGACCGCCGCCCGCCGGGGCGGAGCCCGTGGCGGAGCCGGTACGGGGACCACCGGAGCGGCGGCGCGAGGACCCGGAACCGGAGCCGGAGCGCGGCTTCGGCGGGGTGGCCTGCGGCACCTCCAGCACCACGGGGATGCCCGAGGGCTCCTTGGCGCCGGTGAGGCGGGCCAGTTCCTCGTCGGAGGACTTGATCTGCGCGGTGCGCGGGGTGATCCCGGCGTCCGACATCAGACGGGTCATGTCCCGCTTCTGGTCGGGCAGCACCAGGGTGACCACGCTGCCGGACTCGCCGGCACGGGCGGTACGGCCGCCGCGGTGCAGGTAGTCCTTGTGGTCGGTGGGCGGGTCGATGTTGACGACGAGGTCGAGGTCGTCGATGTGGATGCCGCGCGCGGCGACGTTCGTGGCGATCAGCGCGGTCACCTCGCCCGTCTTGAACCAGTCCAGGGTGCGGTTGCGCTGCGGCTGCGAGCGTCCGCCGTGCAGGCCGGAGGCGCGCACGCCGTCGGCGAGGAGCTTCTTGACCAGGCGGTCGACCCCGCGCTTGGTGTCCACGAACATGATCACCCGGCCGTCACGGGCGGCTATGCGCGTGGCGACGGCCTTCTTGTCGGTCTCGTCCATGACGTACAGGACGTGGTGCTCCATCGTGCTGACCGCGCCGGCGGACGGGTCGACGGAGAAGGCGACCGGGTCGGTGAGGAACATCTTGACGAGCTTGTCGATGTTCTTGTCGAGGGTCGCCGAGAAGAGCATGGTCTGGCCGCCCGGCGCGACCTGCTTGAGCAGGGCGGTGACCTGCGGCATGAAGCCCATGTCGGTCATCTGGTCGGCCTCGTCGAGGACGGTGATGGCGACCTGCGAGAGGTCCGCGTCACCGCGGTCGATGAGGTCCTTGAGGCGACCGGGGGTGGCGACGAGCACCTCGGCGCCGCGGCGCAGCGCGCCCGACTGCCGGTTGATGGACATGCCGCCGACGACGGTGGCGATGCGCAGGTTGACGGCCGTGGCGTACGGGGCCAGGGAGTCGGTGACCTGCTGCGCGAGCTCACGGGTCGGTACGAGGACCATCGCGAGCGGCGCCTTGGGCTGCGCGCGCAGGCCGGCGGTGCGGGCGAGCAGCGCCAGGCCGAAGGCCAGCGTCTTGCCGGAGCCGGTGCGGCCGCGGCCGAGGAGGTCACGGCCGGCGAGGGAGTTCGGCAGCGTGGCGGCCTGGATGGGGAAGGGTTCGGTCACGCCCTGGGCGGCGAGGGTCTTCAGCAGCGCCTCGGGCATGTCCATGTCCTCGAACGCGGCCACCGGCGGGAGGGCCGGGGTCAGCGGTTCGGGCATGGTGAATTCTTGGGGCCGGGCAACGGGGGCGGACTTCTGCCGTCCCGCGCCAGCCTTCGGACGCCCCTGGGCCGCACCTCGACCCCGGGTGGGGCGGCGGCTGGGTCGTGCGGAGCTGGAGCTGGTCATGCGGAAAAAGCCCTCCTGAAACCGGCAAGTGCGAACTACGGTCGAGACAGCAGACAAGCCGGGGCCCGCACCTCGCGGTGCGGACCCCGGCATGCTGAAGAAATTAGGCGGGGAGGATGTTCTCCGCCTGGGGGCCCTTCTGGCCCTGGGTGACGTCGAAGGTCACGCGCTGACCCTCGGTCAGCTCACGGAAGCCAGAGGTGGCGATGTTCGAGTAGTGGGCGAAGACGTCCGGGCCGCCACCGTCCTGCTCGATGAAGCCGAAGCCCTTTTCCGAGTTGAACCACTTCACGGTACCGTTAGCCATTTGAATCTCCTGAATAGGCGGCAAGGGCCCCATCCGGAGATTCCGGTAAAAACAATTAAAGCGCCTGTCGGAGCATTCCCGTCAGGCGCACATAAAGTTCATGGGTACCACAACTGCAACGCTCCAAAGCTAGCACACCTCGGCCCGGCGGCGCTGCCCTCGACCCGCGACCGTGTCACGGGCCCGGGTCGAGGGCGGCGCCGGCGGGGTCAGAGCCGCTCGATGATCGTGACGTTGGCCTGGCCGCCGCCCTCGCACATGGTCTGGAGGCCGTAGCGGCCCCCGGTGCGTTCCAGCTCGTGCAGGAGGGTGGTCATCAGCTTCACGCCCGTCGCGCCCAGCGGGTGCCCCAGGGCGATGGCGCCGCCGTTGACGTTCACCCGGTCCGGGTCCGCCCCGGTCTCCTTCAGCCAGGCCAGGACCACCGGGGCGAAGGCCTCGTTGATCTCGACCAGGTCGATGTCGGACAGGGCCAGACCGGTCTTCTTCAGGGCGTGGGCGGTGGCGGGGATCGGCGCCGACAGCATGCGGATCGGGTCCTCGCCGCGCACCGACAGGTGGTGGATCCGGGCGCGCGGGGTCAGCCCGTGCTCGGCGACGGCCCGCTCGGAGGCCAGCAGCATCGCCGCGGCCCCGTCCGAGACCTGGGAGGAGACGGCCGCCGTGATGGTGCCGCCCTCGACGACCGGCCTCAGGGCGGCCATCTTCTCCAGGGTGGTGTCCCGGCGGGGCCCCTCGTCGAGGCGGACGTCCCCGTAGGCGACGGTCTCGCGGTCGAAGCGGCCCTCGTCCAGGGCGCGCGCGGCCCGCCGGTGGGAGCGCAGCGCGAAGCGCTCCATGTCCTCCCGGGAGATGCCCCACTTCTCGGCGATGAGCTGCGCGCCGTGGAACTGGTTGACGGGGGCGTCGCCGTACCGGGCCCGCCAGCCCGTCGAGCCGGCGTAGGGGCCCTCGGTGAGGCCGAGGGGTTCGGCGGCCTGGCGGGAGGCGAAGGCGATCGGGATCATCGACATGTTCTGGGTGCCGCCCGCGACGACCAGGTCCTGGGTGCCGGAGAGGACGCCCTGCGCCGCGAAGTGCACGGCCTGCTGGGAGGAGCCGCACTGGCGGTCCACGGTGACGCCCGGGACCTCCTCGGGCAGGCCCGCCGCCAGCCACGCGGTGCGCGCGATGTCCCCGGCCTGCGGCCCGACGGTGTCGAGGCAGCCGAAGACCACGTCCTCGACGGCGGCCGGGTCGATCCCGGTCCGCTCCACCAGCGCCTTCAGTACGTGCGCTCCCAGGTCGGCGGGGTGGACGGCGGACAGGCCGCCGCCGCGCCGCCCCACGGGGGTGCGCACCGCGTCGACTATGTAGGCCTCGGGCATCGGGACTCCACTCCTTCGCTGGTCAGGTGGCGCGTACGGCTCAGGTGGCGCGTACGGCGATCCCGTCCAGGACCATCGACAGGTACTGGCGGGCGATCTCCTCGGGGCTGTGGTGTCCGCCGGGCCGGTACCAGGACGCCGCGACCCACACCGTGTCGCGCACGAAGCGGTAGGTGAGCCGGATGTCGAGGTCGGCGCGGAAGACGTGGGCGGCGACCCCCCGCTCCAGGGTCCCGAGCCAGGCCTTCTCGAACTTCTGCTGCGAGTCGGAGAGGTAGTGGAAGCGGGGCTGGGAGGAGAGGGTGCGCGCCTCCTTCTGGTAGATCGCGACGGCGGCGCGGTGCCGGTCGATCTCCCGGAAGGACTCGGTGACGAGGGCCTCGATGGTCTCCCGGGGGCCGAGGCCGGCGGCGAGGACGGTGTCGTACCCCGCCCACAGCTCGTTCAGGAACGCCGAGAGGATCTCGTCGAGCATCGATTCCTTGGAATCGAAGTGGTAGTAGAGGCTGCCGGCGAGCATGCCGGCGGCGTCGGCGATCTTGCGGACGGTGGTGGCGTCGTAGCCCTGGGCGGCGAAGACCTCGGCGGCGGTGTCGAGGAGTTCCCGCCGGCGCTCGGGGGCCGCGGTCACCTGCGGCTTCTTGTTCGTTGGCACGCGCCCATTGTGGTCCTAGGCGCGTTGGCTGCTGACCGAGACGGTCTCGCCCGTCATGTACGACGAGTAGCCCGAGGCCAGGAAGACGATCACGTTGGCGACCTCCCAGGGCTCGGCGTGGCGGCCGAAGGCCTCGCGGGCGGTGAGGTCGGCGAGGAGTTCCTCACTGGTGACCTTCGCCAGGTGCGGGTGCATGGCCAGGCTGGGGGCGACCGCGTTGACGCGTACGCCGAACTCGGCGGCCTCCAGCGCCGCGCAGCGGGTCAGGGCCATGACCCCCGCCTTGGCGGCGGCGTAGTGGGCCTGGCCGGTCTGGGCGCGCCAGCCGACGACGGAGGCGTTGTTGACGAGGACCCCGCCGCTCCCCGAGGCCTTGAGCGAGCGGAGCGCGGCGCGGGTGCAGCGGAAGGTGCCGCCCAGGGTGACGTCGAGGACGCGTCCCCACTGTTCGTCGGTCATGTCGACGAGGTCGGCGGTGCCGCCGAGGCCGGCGTTGTTGACGACGACGTCGAGGCGGCCGTGGAGTTCCTCGGCGCGGGCGAACAGGGCCCGCACCTGGTCCTCGTCGGTGACGTCGCAGGGCAGGGAGGCGACGCGGTCGGCGCCGAACCGCTCGGCGAGCGCGGCCTCGGTCTCCTTGAGGCGGCGGGCGTGGGAGTCGCCGATCAGGACGCGGGCGCCCTCCTCCAGGAAGCGGCGTGCGGTGGCCCCGCCGATGCCGGCGCCGGCGGCGGCGGTGATGACGGCGGTGCGGTCCTCCAGCAGGCGGTGGCCGGCCACGGGGCGGGGCTCGTTCATACGCACTCCTCGACGCTGCTCGTGGGCGTACGTTAACCTACCAAACACTTGTTAGGGAAGCGTCACGGAAGAGGCGGGACCACTGATGGACCTCACCCACTCCCCGCAGGTCGAGGCCTTCCGGGCCGAGGCGCGCGACTGGCTCCGCACCCACGTCCCCACCGACCCCCTCCCCTCCCTGGAGACCCGCGAGGGCTTCGCCGCACACCGGGAATGGGAGGCGCGCCTGCACGCCGACCGCTGGTCGGTGGTCTCCTGGCCGACGGAGTACGGCGGCCGGGGCGCGGACCTCGAACGGTGGCTCGTCTTCGAGGAGGAGTACTGGCGGGCGGGAGCGCCCGGCCGGGTCTCCCAGAACGGCATCAACCTCCTCGCCCCCACCCTCTTCGACCACGCCAGCGCCGAACAACGGGCCCGCGTCCTGCCCCCCATGGCCGGCGGCGACGTCGTCTGGGCCCAGGCCTGGTCCGAACCCGAAGCCGGCTCCGACCTCGCCTCGCTGCGCTCGCGCGCACGGCGCACCGACGGCGGCTGGCTGCTGACCGGCCAGAAGACCTGGTCCTCCCGCGCCGCCTTCGCCGACCGCGCCTTCGGGATCTTCCGCACCGACCCCGACGCCCCCCAACCCCACCAGGGCCTGACCTACCTGATGTTCGACCTGCGCGCGCCCGGGGTGACCGTACGACCCATCGGCCGCCTCGACGGCAAGCCCGCCTTCGCCGAACTCTTCCTCGACCGCGTCTTCGTCCCCGACGAGGACGTCATCGGCGAGCCCGGCCAGGGCTGGCGGATCGCCATGTCGACCACCGGCAACGAACGCGGCCTCACCCTGCGCTCCCCCGGACGGTTCCTCGCCTCCGCCGAACGCCTCGTACGCCTGTGGCGGGCCCAGGGCGACCCCTGCGACTCACGCGACACCGCGACCGGCGCCGGCGTCGCCGACGCGATGATCGGCGCCCGCGCCTACCAGCTGTTCACCTGGGCCAACGCCTCCCGCTTCGCGGCCGGCGAGACCATCGGCGCCGAATCCAGCCTGAACAAGGTGTTCTGGTCCCGGTACGACATCGCCCTGCACGAGACGGCCCTCGACCTGCTGGGCCCGGACGCCGAGCTCGCGGACGGCCCGTGGGCCGAACCCTGGCTGTTCTCCCTCGCCGGACCGATCTACGCCGGCACCAACGAGATCCAGCGCGACATCATCGCCGAGCGCCTGCTCGGCCTCCCGAAGGGCCGCCGCTGATGCGCTTCCTGCCGACCCCCGAACAGACGGACTTCACCCGCACCCTGCGCTCCCTGCTGGGCGCTGCCGAGGTCCCGACGACGGTACGGGCCTGGGCCGCCGGCGACCACGCCCCCGGACGCGCCCTGTGGGCCCGGCTCGCCGACACCGGCCTGTGGGCCCTCGCCGTACCCGAGGACGGACCGTACGGGGAACTCGGCGGGCTGGGCCCGCTCCCGGTGGAGGCGGCCCTCGGCTTCGTGGAACTGGGGCGGGCCGGGTTCGCGGGGCCGGCGGTGGAGACCGCCGCCGCCTGCGTCCTGCTCGCGGGACTCGGGGACACCGGCTGCGCCAAGCGGTACCTGCCCGCCCTGGTGGCCGGGGAGGCGTCCGCGACGCTGACCCTGCCGGGCGGGTCCCCGTACGCCCTCGACGCGGACGCGGCGACGTACCGCTTCACGGTGTCGGCCCGGGGGGAACTGCGCCTCGCGGACGGGGCCGGCACCCCTCTGGCCTCCCTCGACCCGGCCCGACGCCTGTCGACCCTCGACCCCGGGGGCGGGGAACTCCTCGCGGCGGGACCGGACGTCACGCGGGCGGCGGAGACGGCCCTGTGCTGGGCGCGGCTGCTGACGGCGGCGCAGTGCCTGGGCGTGGGCGAGGCACTGCTCGCCCGGACGGTGGAGTACACGAAGCAGCGCACCCAGTTCGGCACCCCGATCGGCGCCTTCCAGGCGGTCAAGCACCGCCTGGCGGACACCCTGCTGGCCCTGGAGTTCGCACGGCCCCTGCTGTGGGCGGCGGCCCTGTCGCCGCGCCCGGGCGAGGTGGCGGCGGCGAAGCTCACCGCGGGCGAGGCGGCGTACGCGGCCGCGCTGACGGCCCTGCAACTGCACGGCGCGGTCGGCTACACGGAGGAACTGGACCTGTCCCTCTGGCTGCGCAAGGCCCGCCCCCTGCGCGACGCGTGGGGCACCCCGACCGCATGCCGGGCGGAGGTCCTGCGGTCGGGGGTGGGGGGCGGTGTCCCCTGGGGCGGGGTCGGGTGAGTGTCGGGGGTTTCCCGCCAGTCCACTGTCCTTCCGGGACGGGTCGGTCCCTCAAGGGCGCTCACTTCGTTCGCGTCGCTTCGCGATGGCCTTCGGCCACCCTTGACCGACCGCCCCGTCCCGGAACGCCAAAG